>CAYUXS010000110.1:2114-5509 GCA_964448915.1 uncultured Peptococcaceae bacterium | reverse complement strand
TAATTCTTCCACTTCAACCTGAACAAGGTTTTTTAAACCTGAAAAACGGCTTAAAACTTCTGATGAAAGAGCCATAGCACTCTTATCCGCAGAACCTGTCCGCAATATAATTGCCAACAATTCCGCATCACTAAGGACTCCGGCACCTTCCCTGATTAGCCTTTCCCGTGGCCTCTGCTCACTTGGCAGGTCCTTCATTTTGGTATGGTAACCCATATGGCTTAACCTCTATTTTTTAATTATTTACGCAATACATCAACTCCAAAATCTTTTAACATTAGGGATAACCGGAAAACCGGCAATCCGACAACATTAAAAAAACAACCTTTTATTCCTTTGATAAAAACTGCACCCAGCCCTTGAATCGCATAGGCACCTGCTTTATCCATGGGTTCTCCGGAATCAACATAGGATTCTATTTCTTCCATTGAAGCCGGTCCAAAATAAACTTCTGTCATTTCATGGGCAACCTGAAACCGGCCGGTTTCTGCATCGATTACAGCCAAACCCGAATAGACCCTGTGCCGGTCTCCCTGGAGCCTGCTTAGCATTTCAACCGCTTCTTGCCTGTCAGCGGGCTTTCCCATAATCTGGTCACGCCATACAACCACGGTATCAGAACCGATGACCAAGCCGGTTTCCAGTTCTTCCGCCACCTTGGCTGCCTTTTTCCAAGAAAGCAACTCCACCATCCTACCGGGTGAAACAGGTTGTTCAATGTCTTCATCAACATTTCTTATTATTACACTAAATTCCAATCCGATTTGTTCCAGCAATTCCCTGCGCCTGGGAGATGCAGACGCCAGATATACCGGAGGCACCAGATCAACTCCTTAATCTGAATATCAATATAATATATTTTGTTTAATAGTTGATTTTAATTCACTGTTTAGGTATTCACCGGCAAAATCAATTTTATATTTTTTGGTATAACCAATAACCTCCTACTAACCCAATTGCAGTAAGAATACTAAAGCCCATCTTAAAACCCAAAGTCAATGAAATAAAATGAAGATCCAAGATAAATGGTTCAAAACCTATTTTGACTATTGTTTTTAAAATGGGGACATAAACACCTACAGCATCGGCAACTGCGCTCCCGGTTAACCCTCCTGCAAGAATCATGATAATCATGATAAAATTTGAACCTTTGATGGATGCCATTTAATCACCTGTCCAATTAATTCTTAAGTTTAATAATTAACTGCCAATACAGTTTAACATTTACAGTTCATTTATGACAAGAATCCTGCTAAAAAACCTTTTTTCCTGTAAGAAAAAAGGTTTTTCCTGACCGAAATTATTCCTTTTGGTTAACAAAAAAAGCATTGGCAGGTTGGAAAAATTATTTTTCCTGCACAACCAGGCAGTCACCTGTTTTTGTGCCGGTGGCTTTTATAGTACCCGGCGGCAATTCCAAAACATATTTAGCCCCCGGTACCGGAATAGATATGCGCCAGGGAACGAGTCCTGGAATCATTTTAAGTATTTTATATCCAGCATCCAGAAAAATAACATCTATGTCAAATTTCATAAACATTGTGTGAACTGAATTACACGGTACCAACAGCAACCCTTCTCCAGGCTCTAAACTTTTTTTCCCGATAAGCCCTTTTAACCTGGCAAAAAAGTTATCAGCCACCAGCAGCTTATCGGCTAGAACATTATTGTTGGCACTATTAGTTATAATCCGGGGCAAAGGTGATTTTCCTCCACTGAATTATTCTGTTGGGGCAAACTCAAGCGAAATTACAGTACCAATAGGGGTTTTTGAACCTGCAGCGGGATTCTGGCTCTTGCACACACCGGTTCCCACTACATTAATACCCAGGCCCAATTGATTAAGTATTGAACCTGTTCTTTTAATTGTCAAACCTCTTAAATCCGGTACTAAAACTTCAGCATTGCCGGCATTTGATTTACCAGCCTTGATATTAATCATAGATGACTTTTTCAAGTAACTGCCGGCACCCGGCTTTTGTTCCAGGATTATGCCCTGGTTCCCTGTGGCGCCCACTCTAAAACCGGCTTCCTCTAACCGTATCTGTGCCTCTTTTAAGGGGTAACCAATTACATTGGGGACTTTGATTAGCTCTTCCACCTTTTTAGGAGAAGGCCGGCTATCCTCAGATACTTGTAGGCTTTTGGGTTTTGGCTGGTTAGGGTTCTCCGGTACATTTAAGTAATGCAGTATATCCCTTCCCAAGGTGTGAAATACCGGGCCTGCCACTTCACCACCATGATATATTGCACCTTTAGGCTGATCCACAACAATTAAAATTGCAATTTTCGGGTCATCTGCAGGTGCAAAACCGGCAAATGACGATACATATTTGCCCTGCTGGTAACCCTTTTCGCCGGGCACTTCGGCAGTACCTGTTTTTGCGGCAACCGCATAACCGTCTATATAACCCAACCTGGCTGTGCCTTCCATCACTACACCCTGAAGCAGCCTGTTCATTTGGCTTGATGTTTCTTTAGATATAACCTGCCTTATAACCTGGGGTTCGATTTTTTTAATTTCTTTATTGTCCGGGTCAAGCACAGCCTTAACGATATGGGGCTTCATTAAATTACCGCCGTTGGCCAGAGCAGACATGGCAGTAATCAATTGTATGGGGGTGACGGCTACAGATTGTCCAATCGACATGGTAGCAACATCCAAGTCAGTTGCTTTTTCCTCAGGCCTGAGCAGCCCAGCTTCTTCACCAGGCAAGTCAATACCCGTAAGCTGCCCGAAACCAAAACCTTTTATGTATTTATAAAGTGTCGGCTTTCCGGCTTTTAGCCCGACCGAAATAAAGACTGGGTTGCAAGAATTTTGAATACCCTGGGCAAATGATTGGTCTTTATGGCCCTCACGGGCCCAGCAATTGATTCTAATACCTGAAACCGTAATATAACCGGGATCGAAAAAATAATCGTTTTCTCTTACCACACCTTCTTCCAAACCCATTGCAGCGACAAACATTTTAAGCGTAGAACCGGGCTCATAGTTAAAACTGGTAACCGGGTTGCTGTTCCATACCTCTTGGGGATACGAGTTGTAATTTGCCGGATCATAACTTGGACGCGAACCCATTCCCAATATTTCTCCAGTAGCAGGATCCATAACCACTATCATTGCCTTTTGTGGTGAAAATTTTTTCTGAAGCTTGTCCAATTCATTTTCGACATAATACTGTATTGTACTGTCAATGGTTAAAACAATATTATTGCCCGGAACCGGGGGAATCAACTGGGATCTGGCGGTAGGTACTTCCCTGCCGACACTGTCCTGTTCGGTAAGCAAACGCCCCGGCACACCGGTCAACTCAGTGTCGTAAGCTCTTTCAATTCCTCCCCTGGCTGAAACATCCATTCCGACAAAGCCCAGCACATGGGATGCCAGATTA
>CAYUXS010000110.1:1893-2100 GCA_964448915.1 uncultured Peptococcaceae bacterium | reverse complement strand
TGATCTCCTGGTCCCGTCAACTGCTGCAATACCTGTAACATTGTAAGCATCAATTAACTCTTTGACTTTTTCGTAATCTTCAAACTCGACCCTGTGTTTCAGCCAAGCAAAACTTTTACCGGAGTCCATTATTTTTATTAAATCTTCTTTTTTAAGTTCCAAAATCCCAGCTATCTGGGTTAAGAAGCTGTCTTTAGCTTCATGTAA
>CAYUXS010000110.1:832-1834 GCA_964448915.1 uncultured Peptococcaceae bacterium | reverse complement strand
TTATTTTCGCCGGTTGCTGCCTGAACTTGTAAAGAAAACATATCGGGATTGGCATAGATTGATTTAACCGGGATATTGTCTACCAATTTGACCCCGTTCCGGTCAAAAATTATGCCCCGGGGTGCTTCCAAAACTTCATCCCTGCCTCGTACTTCCATAGCCATCATACTAAGCTCTTTCCCGTTTACCAGCTGCAACCAGAACAGCTTGACCAGGAGCAAAGCGAAACAAATGGCTATTAATAAAAACGCAAGTCCCAGCCTGCCTTTTATAAAGGTTTTGCCACTCAATCACTTCACCCCCCGGCAATATCCTAACGATAAAATCAGCATGTGCTTTCTATTTGGACCTCTCAGCAATCTTCTTTGTCCAGTGGACCGGCTCCGGCTCGCCAGGCAAATGGTTGCGATCATTTAGCAATACAACCATGCCGTTATCCCAATCCGAGAAGTCTAATATATTCAAGGCAGTATTGTATTGAGATATTTTCCAGTATTTATTTAAATTCATATCCAACAAAGCACCTATTAAAATTTTAACCGGGCCCCCATGACTGACAACAACAACCTGTTCTCCCATATGCCTTTCAACAATCTCCTTGATGGCGGGTATAAGCCTGTTTACTAAATCAGGCAGCCCTTCTCCTCCCGGAATATAAGTATCCAGTGGATTTTTCCACCACCTGGCAACGAGTCCGCCGTACTTTTCCCTGATTTCATCATAAGTAAGCCCTTCCCAATCACCAAAATTAATTTCCCTTAAGGCGGGCACCTTTATTACTTCCAAACCATGAGGTTGCGCAATAAACCGGGCAGTTTCAACGGCTCTGATTAAATCACTACTGTATACCGCTGATATTTTCTTGCCGGAAAGGCGGCGTGACAAAGCTTTTGCCTGTTCTATCCCCTTTTCCGACAGGGGTATATCTGTATGACCCTGGAACCTCATAGCTGTATTCCAAAGGGTTTCACCATGACGAATTAAAAATATCCTGCAAAACAA
>CAYUXS010000110.1:0-822 GCA_964448915.1 uncultured Peptococcaceae bacterium | reverse complement strand
CGTTACCAATTTGAATAAAGGTGCTTAGGCAAACTCCCACTTAAAAAGTATTGGTTTTAAACTTATTTGATTAATGTTCTTTTTTTCCTTCCATAACCGTTATTAAAAAGGAAGATTAAAAAACAGTTCCGGAAAAAAATGAAAAAAAGGAATATAGGCAGCCAACACAAATACTTCCGATAATTCGTTTAAGGCACCATAGGTATCCCCGGTTAACCCGCCAAGGATATTGTTAAGATAAATGCAAACAAAATGGGCGAATACAGCTGTAACAGCAAAAATCAACAGCCCGCCTAAACCGCCGCAACCTATCGCTATTCCCAAAGTTATCAAGGTTGCTGCAATTATTTCATATTTCCCGGTATATTTTGAGAATATTTTTCCCATGCCTTCTTCCCTGGCATAAGAAAACCTTCCTATAGCACACGTCATTGCCCACCTGGCGAACACTGCCATCATAATTAAGGCAGGGTATCCCTGGTTATTAATGACAGCACTTATAAATGAGTATTTTATTAGCAAAAGGCAAAAAACCCCTAAAACGCCAAATGCCCCAACCCTGCTGTCCCTCATGATCTCCATCTTTTTTTCCCTGGCCTGGCCGCTGAAAACCCCATCTAAAGTATCCATAAACCCATCTAGGTGAATGCCCCCGGTCAACAGCACCATTGTCACCAGCAATATGGCCGGGATAACCACATTGGGGAATAGCATGCCTGCCAGCCAATTGATTAGTATGAGCAAGCTGCCTAAGATCAAGCCTATCAACGGGAAAAACATGCTGGACCGGCCTAACTGCTTTTCATTAAATGGTATGTTTCC
>CAYUXS010000109.1:0-5622 GCA_964448915.1 uncultured Peptococcaceae bacterium | reverse complement strand
GAGTGGGAGATACCGTTACTTCTGTAAATATCCTTGACAATGTTAAAAAAGTCTTCGGTACGGTACAAAGTATTAATGAATACATGATTACTATTGACGATGATGATGGCAAAACTGCCGTTTATGATGTAATTAATAATCCCCGTATAACAGACAGTGATGGGGACCGGGTTTTTTTAGACGATATTAATGCAGGTGATTATATCGAAATCACTTTGGATAATTATGGCAAGGTCCGGGAAATTAAAGTCAGTACAGGTTCAGATAATGATTTGGAAGGATATGTATATTCGGTAAAAACTTCAGGAGCTAAAAGAATAGTTATTGAGGATAGTGATAGGGACCGCCATACATATAATGTTTCAGATAATGTCGTGGTTATGGAAGGCAATACCAGGGTTAGTTTATCGGATGTAAGAACTGATATGTGGGTTGAACTTGAGCTGGATAATAATGGAGATGTTATAAGGATAGATATTGCCGGCCATGAAGTTGTTGAAGGAAGGGTTACGGGTATTTGGGTAAATACAAGGAAAATTCAAATTGAAAATAGCAAGGGTAATGAAAAGGCATATTATTGGAGTGGTGAAATAAAGGTGACCGAAGGTGGTGCGGTCCGGGCATTAAATAATATCAATGAAGGCGACTGGGTAAGGTTATTTTTAAACAGGAATATTCAAGTGTCCGGCATTGAGATTATCGATGAACTTACTGTAGACGGGACAGTTGATTATATAACCACCTCAGGAAGTGACAAAATAAGAATTAAAAGGCCAAATGGTGATTTGGAAACGTATTATTTGAAAAGCAATGTCCAGGTTAAGGATGGTTCAACCAATAAGAGCTTAAATTATATAGAAAAGCATATGGAAGTGAGACTCACCCTGGATAGCAGCGGCGATGTAACAAGAATTGATATTTTGGCTGATAATGATGCCGGCGCAAAGGACATTGAAGGGAAAATAGCCCATATCCAGGTAGCCGGTAGCAACCGTATGTTGGAAATCATTACCAATCAAGGTGATTATTCAAAGTATTATTTTGCTAAAACCGTTAGCGTGTTTGAGGACGGCGTACCCCAAAGCCTCAATTATTTATTAAGGGGTATGAATGTCCAGCTTACTATAAACAGCGACGGCGAAGTGAGCAGGATTGACATTGATGCTGTCAGCGATACAGAAAGTATTTCCGGTAAAGTAATTTTAATTGAAAAAACCGGCTCTCAATGGAAAATGGATCTGTTGGGTGACGATAACCGCAGCTACAGTTATATATTAGGCGGTGGCGTTGAGGTAAGGGAAAGCGGTGATTCACGCGAAGTTTCGGATATAGGTGAAAACATGTATGTCAGGGTGACTGTTGATGAAGAGGGCGATGTAACCAGGATAGATATTTATGGCTCCACCAAGGTAGATGGTGTTATAACCTATATTCGTTCTTCCCGCAGTAGGATTGATCTAAGAAAAGCAAACGGGCAGGAGGAAACTTATTATCTCAGCGATGATGTTTCTGTCTTTGAGAATGGAAACCCGGGACGGTTGGGGGATGTTTTTGAAGGAATGAAGGTCAGCCTAACCTTAGACTGGACCGGTGATGTAACCAGGATAGAGATTACCGGGTTGGATTATGTTGAAGGAGAGGTCATTTATTTAAGGACAACCGGAACCAGGCGGATTGAAATAGAGAACAGTAACACCGGTGATATAGAGATGTATGATTTAAGTGATTTGGTAGAAGTATGGCGTGGTATTACGCAGGAGGCACTTGAGGATATTGATAAAGGCGATGATGTAATTTTAACTTTGGATGACAGCGGCAAAGTCGTAAGAATAGACCTATAGAAAAGAAACAGAAAGAAACAGGGGACGGTTCTCTGTTTGATGACAACAACCATATCAAACAGAGAACCGTCCCCTGTTTGTTGTTTGAGAGAATGATTATTGGCCAAAGGGGCAATATAAAAAAAACAGGTATTGGAGTGATTTTTATGAGGCCTCTTTGGAAAGGTTCGGTAAGCTTCGGACTTATTTTCGTCCCGGTTAAAATGTATTCTGCTACTGAAAAAAAGGACATTAGATTTAACTACCTTCATAATAAATGCAATACACCTGTTCAATACCGCAAGTATTGCCCATATTGCAATACAGAGGTACCTGCCGAAGAAATAGTCAGGGGTTATGAATATGAAAAAGGCAAATATGTGGTAATAAAAGAAGAAGATTTTGAAAGGCTGCCAGGTGAACAAGCCCGTAGTGTCCAAATCCTTGATTTTGTTGATTTAGCCGAAATTGATCCAGTATATTACGATAAAGCCTACTACCTTGCTCCTGCAGAAGGAGGCGCAAAAGTATATGATCTCTTAAAGCAGGCAATGCATGTGACCAAAAAAGTTGCCGTCGGCAGGGTTGTAATCAGAAGTAAAGAAGCCCTGGCCGTGATCAGGGCGACAAAGGATGCTCTGGTTATGAACACTATGTTCTATCCCGATGAGGTTCGAAACCCAAAACTGATAGAAGAGTTGTCTTATAATGCCCAACTGCATGAAAATGAAATTAAAATGGCAGTAAGTTTGGTGGAGAACCTTTCTTCGCAATTTGATCCGGAAAAATATACCAATCGCTACCGCGAGTCTTTAATGGAGCTAATTAACAATAAAATTGCCGGGAAGGAAACAGAAGTGCCTGTTACAACGGGAGCAGAAAAAGTGGTGGATTTGATGTCTGCCCTTAAAGCCAGTATTGATTTGGCACAAAAAAGCAAGGGCATAAGTGGTGAAAAGGCGGCTGGGGGGCAAACAAAACGAAGTTCCAGGAAAAAAACGTCAAAAGAAAAAGCTGTATAGGTAGTTGCCTCTTTTAAAAAAGGCTGTAGATTTCCAGCATAATTGCGGTTACGGCCGCTGCCATAACCGGTCCGCAAGGAATTCCCCGAAAAAAGACAGTGCCCAAAATAGTGCCAATGGTCATGCCAAAGATAATTTCAGGCATTGTTTTCATCAGTTTAATACCTTCATTGTTCAGATGGGTGGCAAGTGCCCCGCCGATCAGGGCCAATACTCCAGGCAGGGTAGTAAAGCTGAATTTTACATCTCTAACATTAACATTGCCTTTGGCTAAAGGGAGCAGTATGTAAACCATTAAAATCAGAAGCCCTATTTTAAGGCCTTTTAACTCCAAAAAGGGAAATAGCATTTTATCGAGGCCGGAAAATTTTATAGCCATTAGAATACAGCATCCCATAGCCACCAGGTGTGATTTGCCAATTATAGCTATAATTAACAGAAAAAGCATAACTAAGAGTGATGATTCCATTGTTATCACCCAATAAAGTATTTTTTCTAGATCTATTGTTTGATCATCCATATTATGTCAATAAGCCTAAAAATGGGGAAAAATTTATGGAGTGCAGTGATCTGTTGCCTCTTATCAAACCAATGCTGGCAACCAAGGCAGAGCCTTTCAATAGCAAAAATTATATATTTGAAGTTAAATGGGATGGTTATAGGGCGCTGGCTTATTTATACAACGGCAGGACTGAGCTGCGCTCACGAAATTTTATTGATTTGTCACCTGTTTTTCCTGAACTGGGCAAACTGCACGATTCGGTTGGTACATTGCCGGTCATTTTAGACGGTGAAATAGTAGTTTTCTCTGGCAACAAACCGTCTTTTTCCTCCCTTCAAGCCAGGGGAAGGTTGACTGACTCACAAAAAATACGACGGGTTTCTCATAACCTGCCTGCTGTATATATTGCTTTTGACATTTTATACGCGGGAGGCAGGTGGTTGATGGAAATGCCGTTAAACAAGAGAAAAGAGCTCCTGCGTAAACATGTTGCCCCGGATAATTTTCTGGCCATCAGTGATTATGTGGTTGGTGAAGGCATAGAGTTTGCCAAAGCAGTTCAGGATAACGGGCTTGAGGGAATTGTAGCCAAGGAAATAAGCAGCCCTTATATTCCAGGGAAAAGATCTGTATACTGGAAAAAAATAAGGTATACTCATGATGCCGATTTGGTTATCTGTGGTTATATACCGGGAAAGGGCGGGCGAAAGCTTGGTGCGTTGTTATTGGGCGGTTTTATTGATGGAAGGCTTCAATACTGCGGGAGGGTAGGAACAGGTTTTACCAGAGCAACAGAGGAGGATTTGCTTAAAAAATTAAAGCCTATTACAAAAAATGAGCCAAGCATCAATGTTCCTGCAGAAGAAAAAAAAGCAGCGGTTTGGGTTGAGCCGGTGCTGGTATGTACCGTTGAATACCTGGAAAAAACGGGGCAAGGTTGCCTGCGCCACCCAAGTTTCAAAGGTTTAAGGTTTGATAAGGATGTACGGGAATGCCAATTCCCTGCCGGTAGGGATTAGCACGCATCGTATGATAATTTCATATCATGAATTAGTGAATGGGATAAATGTTATACGTTGGGGGGCAGGAAAATGTCTATAAGAACCAATCCATATATTTTATTTTTAATACTTATACTTTTGGTTCTGGGATTTGATCCGGAGGCCGGCAAAAAAATTGAAGTAGCCAAACAGGTTATGGATAGGATGATGGTGGCAATGAACAGTTTTAATGCCGGAATACAGTCCATGTCATCCGAATTTGATGAAATCCATGTAATGCTTCGCGAGTTGAGTACGAATGGACCTGGAGGAAAATAACTTAATAAAAGAGCAGGGGTTAGTAATGCGATAGCCGGGCATTTTTGCCCGCTTATTTTTTGCCTTTTTGAGAAAAACTAAACGATAATAAAGGAGGTGTAAAAATGTATGATTTGGTCCGGGTAGGCAGTCATGAATTTAAAATGACCAATTTAAATAAAATTTTTTGGCCCGGGGACGGCCTTACCAAGGCGGATTTAATTAAATATTACCTTGATATTTCAAAGGTCATAATACCACACTTAACCAATCGCCCATTAGTTATGAAAAGATATCCGGACGGTATATCAGGTGGCTTTTTTTATCAGAAGGAGTGCCCCGATTATGCTCCTGACTGGATAGAGACCTATGCAGTACAACATACAGGAAAAGTAGTTAATTATATTGTATGTAATGAGCCCGCCGTGTTATCCTGGCTGGCTAACAAAGGATGTATCGAAATTCATGCTTGGCTGGCAAAGATCGAAAATGTTGATTGCCCGGATATTGCTGTAATGGATTTAGATCCCTCGGAAGGGGCGGAATGGAACGATGTCCTGGATATAGCGCTTCTTTGCCGCAAGGCACTGGCTGAGTTTGGCTTAAACCCATTTGCAAAAACTTCAGGTTCTAAAGGAATGCACTTGTTTGTACCTATTGAAAATAAATATCCTTATCCGGTAGTTACCAGGGCCATGCAATATATTGCAGATTTAATAGTGTCGGTTTATCCCCAAAAAGCCACCACAGAACGCACTATTGTCAAAAGAAAGGGAAAGGTTTATTTGGATTACCTGCAAAACGGCAGGGGAAAAACTATGGCTTTTCAATACAGCCTTAGGCCTTTACCCGGGGCGCCTGTATCTACACCTTTGTTTTGGGAAGAGGTTGAGGCAAAAGATGTGGAGCCCCATAAATTTAACATCAGGACTATTTTTAAGCGGCTGGATAAATATGGCGATATAATGGAGGGTATATTA
>CAYUXS010000108.1:0-5626 GCA_964448915.1 uncultured Peptococcaceae bacterium | reverse complement strand
AAACGTCTGCCCGCTTTTACAGCCCATGATTTTGTATGTACTGCCAGTTTGTTTTCCATAAAATTATCCTCCTTCAGTGTGTGATCGTGGGAGTAATCCCGGTTTCATAACGAAACTTCTCAATGATGCCCGCAAGAACGGTGCTGTCGGGTCTTGAATGTATCAGCCTGATATTGCGGATATCCATGTCTCTGCCGTAGTCCAGCGAGAGATAGTCCCGCCCGATCTCCACAGCTTTGAGCCGGATACCCTCCTGATTAAACTTGATGACCTTGGAGCCTAGCAGGATGCCAAAGCAGGACACGAACATCTCGACAGTTTCGCAGGACTCGGCTTTGCTTTCTTTAGTGCTGTCCCGGTCACGAAGGACAGCGGGCTGAATATGGAGAATCTGATTCTCTACAATCAGCCGTGCGGCTGTGAGCCTTTGGTTCATGGTGAAAAAAAGGAAAACGGTAATCAGTCCTGCTGACAAGGCCACAACCGCATACGGTTTCCAATTCGGAGGTTGCAGGATAAGCGCCGTGGCAAGGGCAGCCGTACAGAAAATGGAGGCTGCCAAAAAGCACCGTGAGTATCTTATGATTTTTTTCAAAGAAATCCCCCTCTCAGCGGGCAGCGTTTTCTTTATTTTTTCGAAAGCAGAGCCATGTTCGCGTTACCAAACCGGGTGATTTTACACAAAAAAAGCCCCTCACCTTTTCGGGTGAAGGGGCTCGGAATCCGCTGCTTATAAGGGGCTATGGGATTTAAGTAGATGGAATGTGTATATCCAGAAGGAGATTTATCAGCTCCGTCCTGCTTTGGACTCCAGCTTTGGAGTAAATGTTTTTTACATGCGTTTTTACGGTATTTTCGCTCACATGCAACTCACTGGCAATCATCCGGTAGGTTTTGCCCTTGATGAGAAGAGCTGCGATTTCACTCTCGCGCTCGGTGAGTTTCTCTGTAGTACTGAACTCACAGATCAAGCGGGTTTGTTCCTGAGCTGGAATTTCAGTAATTGTGGTCAAGTAGACATGGTTTTTGAGCAGGGTGGTCAGCCGTGTATGTAAGGGTGGAAGTAGGACAAGGGTAACGCACACCACGCCCAGCGCCAGTAGGGTAGGATTATGGCTTTGCCCGCTTGCGACACCGTTTCCGATAAGGCCGCCCAACAGAACACCTAGGACATTGGCGGAGAGGCCGGCGCCCATAATTTTTGCGGGGTTTTTACCCAGCTCCAGCATTTCCCCCAGGATGCTCCACCAAAACAGATCGTACACTCCGCAGGCTCCCAGCATCAGGGTATTAACCACAAGATAATCCGTCCATGAGCGGCCAAGAGCGAGGAAAGCGATAAAAGAAAGGCCGATCATAGCGATGGCCACATAGAGGATATATGACCGGTTTATTTTTCGGGGCAGATTCCGCATAATAAACAGAGCCGCGATATACGGCATGGCCCAATACCAGCTTGTCAGCCATTCCAGATGGGCGAATGCGGGGCCCTGTACATAATACATAAGGCCGGAATTGATGGTGATGACCACAATGAACAGGCACAGAAAAGCAAGAGGACCGACTTTGCCGACAGAAATCTCCCCCTGTCCAGAAACCGGAGATTCCGACGCTCCCTCTTTGGGAAGCCTGAGTGCGAACAGGAAAGCCGCTGCCAGCATCATCATAGAAAAAACAAGCCCGATGTGCGGGGAAATATGAATGGCTGCCATGTTTAGCAGAATCATCAGGAGATTCGAGAAGATAAGTCCGTCCGCCATGGTCTTGATGCGCTCATCCTTCGGTGTACAGCTTTTGAAATAAAAGCCCCATGCCGCCACACAGCAGCCGACAAGAAACGCCGCTATAATCAGCGCCGCCGTCCACAGAAAGGAAGGAGGACGGAAAAACACGCCAGAGGCCACGATGCAAAACGCAATGGAAAAAAGCATGAGCTTTTTGGCTGTTCGCATATTCCTGATAAAAAAACCGCAGGCAAGCAGCCCTACAAAATGAGAGGCCATTGTTCCAAAAACAAATGACCCGGCGGAGATGTTATAATAGTCCGCGAGGGCGTATAATATCCTGCCTTCAAAGGGAAAGGCCAGAAGCCAGGAGAAGAACAGGGAGAAGACGATGACGGACAACCGGCGGTTATCGATTTTAAATATCTTTTTGGAACCTTCCGACATAACTTCTCCTCTTTCCGCAAGTATTGTTTGGCGCTCTCCCGACAGGGTATATGATTGGATTTATATCATTATTATGATATCAGGTAAATCATCATGCTAAGGGTAGCAGATTCCCAGTAGGTGTTGACAAGAGTTTTCACAGCTTTTTATAGCTTACAACAGGCATTGCTGCCACCTCGTAAATCGTATTAAATGTAATTATAACAGAAAAATCTTCGAGATTAATAAAAATAAATTACGTGTAAATACGGATATATTTTTCATATTATTTTTGAATTGCTCCGTAATCAATCTCTACGGCATCCGCAATAATAGCGGGTGCTATATTTTTGCTTTTTTAATGAGAACTTTGAGTTTCTCGCGTCGAAGTTGGCAGAACTAAAGCCGGACAGCAACAGGCGCTACGGCTGGCCGGACAATGGCGCAGGACGGGGCGCTTGATTTTCCGAAAATAGACGAAAAAACGGCATAGCCGCAATAAACGACTATGCCGAATTTTTCATGGATACCAAATCCCTATGTGAACACCTTTTGGGGTGGCTTTGTTCAACCTTGTGCCGTCATCTTATTAAACCTCATGGTAAGACGGGATTTTTTTCTGGCCGCAGTATTTTTATGTAAAATACCTTTGGTTACCGCTTTATCAATAGCAATTAAAGCTTGGCGCAGTTTCTCTTTTGCTTCGTCAATATTACCACCGGCCAAGGATTGATCATACTTTTTAATTGAGGTTTTTAGTGCGGATCTGAGAGCAGTATTGCGCATGGTTTTTTTCCGGATTACTTCGACTCTTTTGGCTGCCGATTTTATATTTGGCACAATTTCACCTCCCAACAGGCATCATTTTACCATGCTCAGGTTGAAAATGCAAGATAACTATAAATCAGGTTTAAATGTTATTACGTGGTTTAAATAAAGCAGGAATATTTGCTCAACCGCCCCGGGCAGGTTGGAATATTTATAAGTTATTGTATATATTTGCATGTTTTAGTCAATCCTATTGTAAAAGGAGGTGAGTAGCGGTTGAATTGGATTGGAGCTATTATTAGGTTTGTTATCTCAGCATTAGTCCTTGTGGTAGTAAGTTGGCTGTCACCGGGTTTTGTCGTTCAAGGCGGCTTTATCGGCGCCCTTATAGCAGCTGCTGTTATTGCTATTTTGGGGTATATTGCCGAAGCCTTATTGGGCGATAAGGTTTCTCCCCAGAGCAGGGGTTTGGTGGGATTCATTACTGCAGCGGTAGTGATCTATCTCGCCCAGTTTATTATTCCGAACCTTTTAAATGTCAGCATCTTAGGAGCGCTTATAGCAGCGTTTGTAATCGGACTTATTGATGCAGTTGTGCCAACAGTATTAAGGTAGGTGTTTTCAACAAAGGGGTGCTGGCTATTCCAGCATCCCTTTTTGAGCTTATTGCCAAAAAGCCTGATTTTATAGGAATACCTTAATGCTTCCCTGAATAAATTTGTGTAAATCCTGGAAAATGGCAGGATCAGGGGGCACGTAATGAATTATCAACTGCGGTACTTTTTCTTTAGGAATCGTTTTAAGCTCAAAGCTTTTTGTCGTTCAATCATATTGGTATTTATTGTTATTTTATTTTGTTCCTTCCTATATTATATAGCTGTAAGCGGGGTATTAACTAAATTTACAGGTGGCCGGGCTTTTTCTTTATTTGATATTGCGGTAAGTTGGGGAGAAAGGGATCCACTTGGACTGTTGCGTTCCTCGGTGCCTGTGATGGCCTGGGCCGGTGATCCGGAAGATTACCCGGAGGAGATTACCGCCAGATCTCTGGTAACTTCTGTACTGGCACCTTTTAGAATCAATATCAACAGTTATCCCGAACTCCTTAGCACCCAAATGCCGGCTTTGGCTGAATATAACAAAAACAAGCCGGTGTCCGGGAAATCCCCGGATCCGGCGGGTAAACAGGCGTTACCTCAAGATGTGGAATTAACGCCGGACGCATTAGTTGGGATTTATTTTACTCATACCGGTGAAACATACAACCTTACGGACGGGGCCGATAGGGTTGACGGCAAGCAAGGCGGGGTTGTGGACGCAGGCTTGGCTTGCAAAGAACAGTTGGAAAAAAAGTATGGAATCCGGGTTGCGTTGGATGATCGTATAAACGATGCCGATTATGGCGTATCTTATGTAGAATCGGAAAAAACCGCCCGGCGGATACTGGAAAACAACCCTAAAATTCAGGTAATCTTGGATATTCACCGGGATGCCGGCAAGGAAAGGAAGAACAGCCTGGTTAAAATAAACGGCAGGAATGTAGCACCAATACTTCTGGTAGTAGGGTCGGATGCAAGGGCGCCGTTTCCGACATGGAGAAAAAATTTTGATTTTGCCACAAAACTGTCTGCAGATATCAACAAAAAGTATCCGGGTTTATGTGCAGGTGTGAGGGTAAAAGAAGGCAGGTACAACCAGTTCCTGCACCCAAGGGCTTTGCTGGTGGAACTTGGCAGCACAAACAATACCACCCAAGAAGCTATAGAATCAGCAAAACTGCTTGCCGATGTTTTAGCTGAAATAGTAGTGGGGCTGGTTCCGTTGGAAAGTGAGAAAGAAAAAAGTGATGTTATTCCAAATTACGGGACTACGTTGCAATAATTAAATTATTTAAGGATGGAGTAGATACGATTGCTTGAAAAAAGTTATACAATACCTGTTCTTTTTGGCATTTGCCTGGGGCTTATATTGACAGGCGTCCATATTTCTACACTGGCATTAAATGCTTCGTTGGGAGAACAAGAAGTAGTGCCTGTAGTTATAGAAAAATTTGATCGTGACGGGCTGGAGATGGAATTTTTAGGTAAAAGCATCTTTTTGCCTGTGCCGCAACAAATAAATAAAATCTTGGATAATTCTGCAGGTTGGGTACAAAGGTTCCAATACCACTGGCCGGAAACTGTAAGCAGTTTTCAGAGAAAATGACGCATGGACTTTTATTATTGCCTCTGATATAATGTCACATTGAAATACAACTGGGCGGCTTGGTAGGAGGACATTATATGGACAGGGGTCAGGAACTGATAAGGAACTTTTGTATTATTGCCCATATTGATCATGGTAAATCCACTTTGGCCGACAGGCTTTTGGAAACAACCGGTGCATTGAGCCAGAGAGAAATGATGGAACAGGTCCTGGATCAAATGGACTTGGAGCGTGAACGGGGCATTACCATAAAAATGAAAGCGGTAAGGCTAAAAGACACCGCTAAGAACGGCGAGGTTTACCAGCTTAATTTGATAGATACCCCTGGCCACGTTGATTTCTCTTATGAAGTATCCAGGAGCCTTGCCGCTTGTGAAGGGGCTTTGCTGGTAGTGGACGCTGCCCAGGGTATAGAAGCCCAGACGTTGGCCAATGTCTATATGGCGATAGAAAACAACCTTGAAATAATACCGGTCATCAATAAGATTGATCTTCCCAGTGCC
>CAYUXS010000107.1:0-5628 GCA_964448915.1 uncultured Peptococcaceae bacterium | reverse complement strand
AAACTGCCGGGAGGTCAAAAAAAGATATGCCATAAAACGAAAGAAAACTATCCAATTCTTCGATTTCCAAATAAACAGGATCATCACATTTCGTTTGTTTTTTTGCTTCAATATCAAAAGCTATCTCTTTTCCATCTTCATCGGTACTGCTCAAAGCACTAAAAGGTATCTCCCGGTTTTCCCGGGATTTTTTTCTTAATTGATCTATGAGCCTATAGCGAATTACCCGTTGTGCAAAAACGAGAAATTTGCCTTTTTCCTTATCATAGTTGCGTACTGCTTCAGCAAACGCTGTCATAGCTATGGATAGCTCATCACTTGCAGAGTCGATATTTTGATTTAAAGTTTTTTTAGTGGTGGCTATAATAAAAGGCGTATATTCTTTAATTAAGCAATTCATCTGTTCAGCGTCGTGGCAAGCAACGGCAACTTTATCTTCCAGACAAAAGCTCATTTACACAAACCTTTCTTCATTTTTCAATCAATTATCTATATAAACTAATTTCTTATGGGATGGTTACTTTTATATTTATAGTATCCGTAAAGTATTGACAAATTTTCGGGGTACTCCCAAATTTTTCTCACCCACCAACCAGGGGGACGGTTTTTATGGCTGGTTTCTCACCGGCCACAAAAACCGTCCCCCTGGTTGGTTAAATGTTTTCAATTTGCCAATCAATTGGTTCTTTGCCAATTGATCTGAGGAAGTTATTGGTTTTGGAAAAAGGCTTGCTGCCGAAAAAACCTGCGTGGGCAGACAGTGGGCTTGGATGAGGGGATTTAATTATAAAGTGCTTTTGTTCATCAATGTATTTTAGTTTGGACTGGGCATTTTTACCCCAAAGTATAAAAACAACCGGATCCTCTCTTTCGTTCAGTAAACTTATTACCCGATCGGTAAAATGCTCCCAGCCAATGTTTTGATGTGAATTGGCCTGGCCCGCCCTGACTGTAAGAGTAGCATTCAACAGCAAAACTCCTTGATCGGCCCATTTTTTTAAGTACCCGTTATTTGGTATGTAACACCCCAGATCATCTTTTAGTTCCTTAAAAATATTAACTAAAGACGGCGGAGCAGGAACACCGGGTTTTACCGAAAAGCTCATGCCGTGGGCCTGATTTGGCCCATGATACGGGTCCTGGCCTAAAATAACCGCTTTTACACTTTTATAGGGCGTATAGTGTAAAGCATTAAAGATATCATACATATCCGGGTAAATTACCCTTGTCCGGTATTCCTCAATTAAAAATTTCCGTAGTTTTAAATAATATTCTTTTTGAAACTCGTCCTTCAGCAGTTCATGCCAGTCATTTTTCAAAATAGCCATTTTAATCTTCCTTTTTGCCGGCAATAAAAGTACCTAGTACAAAGTTTACCAGATAAAATGCCAAAAGGACAAGAATTGTGTCAATCAATGTAAACTGCCAACCTATATGATTATGTTAAAGCGCAATAGTTAAAACAAACAAAAAATGAGTAGGCTTCTTTTGATCCCAACACTTGGAATCGCCTACTCATTTCCCGAGGTGTACTGCAAAGAAGTACGACCTCCTTTGAAGAATTACCCCTAGCCCGGGTCCTTGAATTACCTAATCCAACTCTTCCCCGGCGCCGGGTCGGCACCTGCTTAATCCCTGCTTATTCAAAATGTCTTCTATCAGAGGAGTGGTTTCCCAATCTTTCAATGTTAGCCAACTGCCTTGCTCCTTCCGGAATCAGTTTGGCTTAACTTTAAACCTAACGGTTTCGGCATACTGCACTTTCCTCTTAACAAGAAAAACTTTTTTGCACTTCAGCAGGTGATTAAAACCTATGCACCCCGGCCAGTACTCCCTCCTTAGAGTGAGACTTCATTTCTAAGGGTAATTTAATTATAAATCTTGGCTGAATATTCTGTCAACGGGTCTACGGCAAATAAAAATGCTTATCCCGGCAAAAATATCCATCATTATTTGACAATATTTTATCGTGCCCCGGCACATCCGGACTCACTTTAACGGCAGGGCTATTCTTACGACTGCGGCCTATTTGGACAGCGTTATGACATATTCATTGCCGTCTTTGTCAACACTGGCCTTCCAGCCGGAATTGGATGCCAGGCGGGTTACATTTTCCATGGCTGCAGCGTTGTCCACCAGCACTTCAATTATCCCGTCAGGCTGTTGATCAATAGCTTTTTTAACAAGCAAAACCGGTTCCGGGCAAAGAAGCCCGCGGGCATCAACTTTTCTGTCCAACACTAACACCTCCTGCAACAGCGGCGGCACGGTAAGTGCCCAAAAAACCTATAGCAAGTACTACTACCAAACCTATTATTGTTGCGGCCTGGCCGGCTACAGGAACACCTTTGGGGCTTGCGGCCAACCCAAAATTATGGGCAAATGCAGCCCCGGCAATCAGACCGATAACAGTAATAACACAATCAGTATTGCCTTCACTGGCTGCAATAAGCTGCCTTATAGGGCATCCACCCAGTAAAGTAGAGGCCGTTCCTGCCAAGTACATGCCAAGGAAATTCCAAATGCCATCGGTATGAGCGATTGGTTGCCCTGTAAACCCAAGTTTAAAAGTACCCACTACAATGTTTGCGATCATGGCAGTTATTAGGAGCGCAAGAATACCGGTCAATAGATATGTATCCCTGAAAAAGATAAAATCCCTGATGCCTCCCACACTGCAAAAACGCGACCGTTGGGCAAGTATGCCTATAATTAATCCCGCAGCCAGCCCTATAAATACAGGTGCATGCATAGAACCGGGCCCCTCGGCGCTTGCATAAAAGACACCATTTTGAAAAAGCAGCAGTACTGCAATAATAATAGAAACTACCGGGAAAATATACCCGTTTAATTTGCTTTGCCTGGTCGACCTTCCAAGGCTAAATCCTTTATTTAAGAAAATAATTCCGGTGCCAACCCCGGCAATCAACCCTAAAATGCCCACACCGGCATTTAAATCACCGCCAGCCAGTCTAAGTACCGCACGAACCGGGCAACCCAGGAAAACCAGCATTCCAATCATGGAAATAAAAGCCAGGAAAAACCTTATTACCGGGCTGGACCCCCCAACCGGGTTAAACTCCTTAACCGACAAAGCAGCTATAAAAGCACCAGTTATCAGGCCGAATATTTCGGGCCTCATATACTGGACTGTGGCGGTTTTATGAAACCCAAGCCCTCCGCTGATATCCCGCAGGAAACAGGCAATACAATAACCCATATTGCCGGGGTTTCCGAGTTTAACCAGCATAACTGCAATTAATCCAAACACACCTCCAGTCAAAATAATTAGCAGCTTTTTGTTTCCCATAAGCTCCCCTCCACTATTACCTTTTTCATCCAGCATAATATTATCAACTTAATTAAACAGTTTAAATATTTATTATCAATAAAATAGATGATAAACTATTGATATTATCAATAATTGCTTTGTCCTGGGGGTATTTATGTTGCTGCTGCATCAACTATATGTTTTTACAAAAGTATCCGAGGAAAAAAGCTTTTCCAAAGCTGCCGAAAGCATTTATTTAAGCCAATCAACAGTCAGTTCTCATATTAACAACCTGGAAAAATATTTTGGCCAAAAACTGTTTGATCGCCTAGGCAAGGAAGTGGCCCTGACCTATTTCGGCGAAAAGCTATATCCGTGGGCCAAAGAGATTTTACAGCTGAAAGATAAGGCACTGTTGGAATTAAAGGATTATAAAATAAAAATTGAAGGCCATATAAAAATAACCGCAAGCACGGTGCCGGCTCATTACATAGTTCCCGGGCTGCTTTCAAGGTTTTCTTCCGAATACCCCGACATCAAGTATTCATTAAATATGTCAAATTCGAGAGAAGCTGCGGAAATGCTGGCAAAAGGCAAAACCGATTTGTCCTTTACAGGCTTGAAACATTTAACCGACAAGCTTGAATTTATACCTTTAGCCCAAGAAAAACTTGTAGCAATAACCCCTCCAAGCCTGCGTCCAGCCGCCAAGGTATCGATAAAAGAGCTGGCTGGTTACCCGTTTCTTTTTCGCAAACACGGGTCCGGCACCCAGGCAATCCTGGAAGAAATGCTGCAGAAGGCCGGCATAGATATAACAAAACTAAAAGTCATCGGCTATTTTAACAGTGTGGAAGTAATAAAACAGTGTGTCAAAGAGGGCATGGGCATTTCAATAATCTCAGAAATAGCTGCTTCGGACTATGTCCGCCAAAACCTGGTGAATGCCTGTGAAATAGATGAACTAAAGGAAAAAAGAACTTTTTACCTGGCATACAACAAAAAAAGGACATTGCCCCCGATAGTAGATTTATTTATTAAATCCTGCTCCAACTACAAATATGTTAAATAAAATAAAAACGTGAAAATTGTCGAAACCGGTAATAATAAAACCGTGAAAAGAAATTGTTTTTCCACGGTTTTCATGGTAATTTATTTTAAAAAATGACCTAAGCACTTTTTGCCGCTTCAGCAGGGCTGCTTAATAGGCCCTTACCTTCTCTTTGCAGTGACAGTATCTTAACTGGACAATTGACTACACATGTTGAACACTTTATACAAGCCGCATCTTGAAATTGATTGTTTTCAGATATGTTTTTATATGGCGCCAGCTGCATGGGGCAAACTTTTGAGCATTTGCCGCAGGAAATACATTTACCCGGATCGGATGAAGTAATTTTAAGATCGGTTTTCTTATTTAATCCAAGCATTTTACCAAGTTTGTACAATAGAAGTTCAATGGTGCCCATCGGGCAAAAGGAGCACCAGGAGCGGGAATTTACCAGAACAGCCAAAAGAGTCCCCAATATAGTTACGATAAGATAATTAAAAATAAATACATACCCCAACCGGTCCAAAAACGATGCCGTGCCGAAAGCCTCAAAAGCTTTAATTGTCCGGCTAATCATCATATACATAAACCAGGTGAAAAAGACAGCCATTGTTTTCTTTGATTTCATGAATGAAGGTATTTTCTTGTTCATACTAATAGGTAATATGATGTAATCAAACAAACTCCCATGGGGGCATATATTGCCGCACCAGTATTTGCCCTTTAAGAAACTCATGACCATCAGTGTTAACATTAATGGGATGATCAAAAGGCCAAGTTTTGGATACCATAACCCGCCAAAAGCAACAAAGGGCACAAACAACCAGGCATACTTTCTTACCGGGGTAAACACCCTGTTTGTTTTGAGATAATAGTTCGCCATTAATATACCTCCAATTTTAATATTGTTCTATCGCTATGCGAACCACCAGGCAAATATACCCCTGGGGGTATATGATTTATTATATGCAGCACCCAATTTTTTGTCAAAGATTAATTGCATAATTAATAGTGTTTTATTTAATCAAGGATGATTCCAACCGTCTTATTAGTTAGTACCATGGCAGGGTATGTTGTTTCATGGCCTGTTTTGTATAAAAATGGCTGCTGTGGGCATTTCTAAAACAAATATTAATGCGGAGGTTAATATGAGCGAATACCTTCAAAACAGGGAGTACAAAAAAAATATCCTCAAGGGGCTTATTAAGGATCTGCATGCCGGCAGGGATTTTGATGAAGTTAAAAGGGAATTCGGCAAACTGATCAAGGATGTGGACGCATCTGAAATAGCTGCCTTGGAAGAACA
>CAYUXS010000106.1:4085-5630 GCA_964448915.1 uncultured Peptococcaceae bacterium | reverse complement strand
ACTCGGCTGTTAACCGATAGGTTGTGGGTTCGAGCCCCACCCTTGGAGCCAAGTTAAAAAAAATAGCAAAAAACGAAAAAACCTATTGACACAACGCGATTAATCATGTATATTAAATAAATGTGTCAAGTAGTTAAAAACACAGTTTCTCAGGGCGCATAGCTCAGCTGGGAGAGCGCCTGCCTTACAAGCAGGATGTCAGAGGTTCGAGCCCTCTTGTGCCCACCAAAAAGCACCGGAGAAAATCCCCGGTGCTTTTTTATTTTTAGTAGGTTAACATGGTATTTTCCAAATACTCACAAATAAAATTATTGTCTTTATCAAACAGGTTATATTTAATCTCAATAAAATCGGGAAGGTTTGTTAAGCCGTTAATTAAAATATTCAGCATAAAGTTTCTGACAGTAATCCCCGGTTTAATAATATTCTTGCCGAATGCTTTACCCAGTATGGGAGAGCAAGTTTCGTAAGCCCTGTTTGCGTCTGTGGGAAGCAGGTGTGAGACTGCCTTTAACTCGATATAATTTCTTTGCTGGTAAAAGCCGCTATTCCCGGCAATCAATTTAAGGCCCGGTTTACTGAATATATCCAGCAGCTCTTCAAAAGTACTCAATCCCAGCCAAAAATCTATCCAGGGGTTTTCCCTGGGAATTTCTTTTGTTTTGTTGTTGTATTTAGCCACTGCTTTGTCCTGAAAGCGGGTTAATTTTATCTCCAGGGATTTGCTTCTAATCATTGAGCGGATTGGTTCAGGTTTTTGAGTTTTGATCATAGATATCTTTTTATAGTTTATTTTAATTTCGGATTGGAATTGTAATGTAGTGAGGCTGCCCAGGGCATTTAGCAGTTCGCCTGTCAACTCGTTTACATCTCCTCTATAAGGAAGCTGTTTGCTGAGTTTGATATCTTTGCTTTTGCTAAGCTTTATCATATTAATTAACCGGATTATAAGGAAAGCTGCCAGGAATAATATTATTAAGGTTAATGGTAATATTAGCAGTCTGGCCATTAAAAAGAACACCTCTATATTAAGTAGTATGAATACATACTATATTTCTAGATCGAAGATGAGATAACCTTTTAAATCGTTTAAATTGACACACTTGTTTTTCTTTGTTATTACTGGATTATGAACCAGCAAAATTGCTTGTTTTAGGAGGGGATTCTTTGGAGCTTTCCCCAAGGCTTAACGCCATAGCCGGTTTGGTTCCACGGGGAACACGAGTGGCTGATATAGGGACCGACCATGCTTTGCTTCCGGTTAGCTTAATAAAAGATGGAATATCAACCAGGGTTATTGCTTCTGATTTAAATGAAAAGCCTTATTTGACAGCTTTGCAACATGTCCGGGAGTCAAATGTTGAAAAGCAGGTTGAGGTGAGAAAAGGTGACGGCCTGGAAATCATCAAACCGGGTGAAGTGGATGTTGTTATTATAGCCGGTATGGGAGGCGGCACTATAGCCGGTATTTTAGAAAGATCCCCGGAGGTTCTAAGGAGTGTTGGCAGGTTAATCCTGCAGCCTATGACCGACGCACCTCTGTTA
>CAYUXS010000106.1:2858-4075 GCA_964448915.1 uncultured Peptococcaceae bacterium | reverse complement strand
TAAGAGTTTGGCTGAATGAAAATGGCTGGAGATTGGTTAACGAAGAACTGGTCAAGGAAAACGAAAGAATCTATCTGGTTATTGCAGCCGAACCGGGTGAAGAAAAGTATGAGGATGATTTTTTACTCGAAATAGGGCCGCTGCTTATAAAGCGCTGCAGCCCTGTATTAATAGAATACCTGGAAAAAATAGAAGAAGACTACAGGAGGGTGCTATTTGGACTTTCCAAGAGCAGGGCTCCGGAATCAATGAAAAAAGCTATCAGCCTGACTGCACGGCTGGCCAGGCTAAGGGAGGTAATTAACCGGTGCAAATAAACAATAAATTGATTTTTGATCTTATTGAAGAATTGGCGCCTTTAGAACTGGCAGAAGAATGGGACAATTGCGGTATACAGGTAGGCAATCCCGGCAATGCGCCAGGTAAAGTGTTGTTGGCTATGGACATGGATGAAAAAGTCCTGGCTGAAGCTCAATCAGTTGGCGCCAACCTGGTAGTTACACACCACCCGTTGCTTTTTAAGGGTATTAAGAGCATAAGTGAGGATGATTGCCGGGGCAGGTTGTTGATGCAAATAATAAAATCCGGTATTACGGTTTATGCAGCCCACACCAACCTTGATAATGCCGGGCGCGGTGTTAATGCAGCGCTTGCAGAAAGGCTAAAGTTGCAGGATTTAAAGGTGCTCAAGCCCGCAGGCGATAAGTACCTGAAGCTTGTAGTGTTTGTACCCAAGGATTATGTAGATCCGGTCAGGGAAGCTGTTTCCGCTGCCGGTGCAGGCTGGATCGGAAATTACAGCCATTGTACTTTTATGTCGGAGGGTACCGGTACTTTCAGCCCGATGGAAGGTACAAACCCGTTTATCGGGAGTATTGGTAATCTGGAAAAGGTTGCAGAGGTAAGATTGGAAACAATACTGCCTGCCCGCCTGCTTGGAAAGGTACTGGAAGCCATGTTAAGTACCCATCCTTATGAGGAAGTGGCTTATGACCTGTACCCGCTGGAGAATAAACCCCAGTTAACAGGTGCCGGTCGTTTGGGAAAGCTGGCCAAACCGGTAACACTGGTTGAACTTGCCGGCAGGGTAAAGGAAGCTTTAGGGGTTAATCAGGTCCGGTATGGAGGGGCAGCAGACAGTATTACCAGCAAAGTGGCAGTATGCGGGGGAGCAGGCGGCAGCTGCTGGCCTGCAGCTGTTGCCCGCGGAGCTGATG
>CAYUXS010000106.1:0-2848 GCA_964448915.1 uncultured Peptococcaceae bacterium | reverse complement strand
TATCATGTTGCCAGGGATATGTTGGCTGCCGGGCTTTGTTTTATCGACGCCGGTCATTACTGGACCGAACAGGTCGTGCTTGAACCTTTGGCAGATTTTCTAAGGTCCAGGTGCAGGGAAAAAGGAGCCCCAGTTGATATTATAGTATCTTCGGTGCCCGGAGATCCTTTTAATTATTTTTAAATTGGAAAATATAACGTATTTTCATTAATAGTGATTAATATCATTGGAATAAAAATTTTATTGATTATAATAAGTAGACTACCTTTTTAGGGAGGTTTACTTATGCTTCTTACCGGAAATTGCCGTACCACCGCAATGGGAATTATGCCCCATGAAGATATTGATTCAGCCATTGACCTGGCCTTAACCTTGGATATTCCCTATTGGCCGCAGCTGCCGCACTACAGTTTTTTTGAAGATATGTATGTGCAGGTCAGTGAAAATTTTCCCGGTATTAGGGTAAACCCTGAGGAAAGAAAGATTACTTTAAGTACGTCGGCATTTTATGAGGAGCTGGAAGATTATGCGTTAAAGAGTGAGAATAAAGATATATACAAGCTGTCCCCACAGTATTCTGCCTCCTTTGACGCTTTTTTGCAGAGGGATTTATCGGCTTATGATATGATTAGGGGGCAGAGTATCGGCCCGATAAGTTTTGGTCTAAAAATAGCTGATGAAAATTTAAAGCCGATTATTTACCAGGATGATATACGGGAATTTATTTTTGAGTTTATTGTCCAGAAAACCAATGTTCAATATGAACAACTCCTTGAAAAACACCCCAATCCCTTTGTCTGGGTGGATGAGCCCGGATTGGAGATGCTTTTCGGTTCTTTTACCGGGTACCCCAGTAATATAGCCAAACAGGATTTTGCATTGTTTTTTAGCAGACTGAAAGGCCCTAAAGGGGTGCATCTTTGCGGCAACCCGGATTGGTCGTTTTTGTTAAGCGGCCTGGGTTTAAATATCTTATCAATGGATGCATACAGCTGCGGCGAAATCTTTACCAGGTATGCCCAAGAAGTCAAGGAATTCCTGGATGCCGGCAATATCATATCATGGGGCATAGTCCCAACTCTAACAGAAGAGCTTAATAGTGAATCAGTAGAGAATTTGGCCTTAAGATTGGAAGGGCTATGGTCGAATTTAACTTCAAAGGGTATCACTCTTAAAAAGATATTGAAGCAGGCCTGGCTGGCTCCTGCAAGATGCTGCCTGATCAATGCGGATGGCTATGAAACAGTTGAGAAATCATTTCGCACATTAAGTGAAGTATCAAAATTATTAAGGGATAAATATAACCTGGCAGATTAATAAAAAAATTATAAAAAACCTATTGGCAAAATTGAAAAATACTGCAGGTATGTATAATATAGGTTTTGGGACAACCAAATTAAATAGATTGTCATTTACGCCGCTTTATTAATATGCTATGATATTAATTGGTTTTGTGTGTGGTTATTTGTCTAATTAGCCGGGCTGCTGGGCAAGCAGCTCGGCAGTATGTTGTAAGCGGCTTCAATTATGGGTAAGCGGCTTCAATTTAATAAACAACATATAATAAAAGGAGAGAGTAGGATGGAACAATCATTAGGTAATGTGTTACCGCTGGCTTCGGCAATTCCATTTATCGGAATGCTATTATCAATAGCACTGTGTCCTGTTTTTATGCCGAAGTTTTGGCATCATCATTTCGGTAAGGTTGCATTGGGTTGGGCTGTAGTTATATCTGTACCGCTGATCATAGCGTATCGCGGGGTTGCTGTCTACGAGTTGTTACATATACTTATAGCCGACTATATTCCCTTTATCATCCTGATAGGCTCGCTTTTTGTGGTGGGTGGCGGCATTTTGCTGCGTACCAGCTTAAAGGGAACAACCATGGTTAATGCAGGCTTTCTTACAGTTGGTTCGCTCTTGGCTTCCTGGATGGGGACTACCGGGGCAGCCATGCTATTGATTCGCCCTTTCCTGCGTATTAACAAACATCGCAAATACAGGACATTTATGGTTATCTTCTTTATTTTTATGATTGCCAATATCGGTGGGGCTTTAACCCCATTAGGCGATCCCCCGCTATTTTTAGGATTTTTACATGGCGTACCCTTCTTCTGGACTTTAAAACTAATTGCCCCTATGTCGACAGCACTTATTATCTTGCTTTTGCTCTACATTGCTTTTGATAAATATTATTTAAACAAGGAACGTAAAGAAGGATATGTTCCACAAGAGCAAAATAATGTTGTAGCAACCGAGAACGGTAAAACTATTCAAATCTTAGGTGGAATCAACTTCCTTTTGCTTGCGGCAATCATAGGAGTAATTCTATTCAGCGGCAGTGTGCATATGGGTGAAGTTTCGATAATTGGCGTTCACCTCGGTATTCAAGAAGTTATCCGGAATATTGTTTTAGTCATTATTTTATTGTTGTCTTTAAAGTTAACTCCTAAAGCAGTAAGGGAAGAAAATGAGTTTTCCTGGGCACCTATTCAAGAAGTTGCTTATTTGTTCTTCGGTATCTTTGTAACTATGGCACCTGTATTGGCTATCCTCAAGGCCGGTGAGGCAGGAGCATTAAGCTTCATTACCAATGCAGTCAAAGAGCCTGCTCATTACTTCTGGATATCCGGGGTGCTTTCCAGCTTTTTGGATAATGCACCTACTTATCTGACCTTCTTCAATACGGCACTTGGCCAGTTCTTCCCCGGTATGCCCGAGGCGGCTGCAGTTCCCCAACTTATTGCCCAAAAGCCTATTTACTTGATGGCGGTATCTGCAGGTTCGGTTTTCTTTGGGGCAAATACTTATATCGGTAATGCTCCCAACTTCATGGTTCGTTCCATGT
>CAYUXS010000105.1:0-5649 GCA_964448915.1 uncultured Peptococcaceae bacterium | reverse complement strand
ATAATTAACAAACTTACCAGTTACTTTTAATTTAATGCGCTTTAGTTTACTTTAAGGAGCGATGGAATTTGCCTAGGGTAATTTTTAGAGAAGAAAGGTGCAAAGGCTGCGAATTATGCAAAAATTTTTGTCCCAAGGGGATTATTGAAATGGCAGGACGAATTAATGCAATGGGTTTTCATCCCGCTACTGTTATTAATCTTGACAAATGTACGGGCTGTGCAATTTGTGCTAGAATGTGCCCCGATCTTGTTATAGAGGTTGAAAAGGAGGATTAAATGATGGCTAAAGTACTGATGAAGGGAAATGAGGCCATTGGCGAAGGTGCCATACGGGCCGGATGCAAATATTTTTTCGGCTATCCTATAACTCCTCAAAGCGAGCTCCCGCATTATCTTGCCAAGAGGCTGCCTGAAGTCGGCGGTATTTACCTGCAGGCTGAAAGTGAAATAAGCTCCATCAATATGGTTTTTGGAGCAGCTGGAGCCGGCGCACGGGTAATGACGTCTTCATCAGGACCCGGCATCAGCCTTATGCAAGAAGGTATCTCCTACCTGGCCGGGGCTGAGCTGCCTTGTGTGATTGTTAACATAGCCAGGGGCGGCCCGGGGCTTGGAAATATTGCGCCGTCTCAATCAGACTATTTCCAGGCAACAAAAGGCGGGGGACATGGGGATTATCATATGATTGTCCTTGCTCCAGCATCGGTGCAGGAAATAGTGGATCTAATGAAAGATGCCTTTGAGTTGGCCGATAAATACCGGAATCCTGTAATGCTCTTGGCTGACGGCGTTCTTGGCCAAATGATGGAACCTGTTGTACTTGAGGATGAATATAAAACTGTTGTGCCGGCTGAAAAAAGTTGGGCTTCTACAGGCCGGATGGGGCGCGACACTAAAAATATAGTTACCTCACTGTATATAGTGCCTGAAGATTTAGAAAACCATAACCGGAAAATGGCCGAGAAATATAACAATATAAAGACCTGCGAACAACGTTGGGAAGAATACCACACACAAGACGCCCAATTAATATTGGTCGCTTATGGTACCGCCGCCAGGGTATGCATGGCGGTAGTTGACATGTTCAAAGAAGAAGGGGTCCCTGTCGGGCTATTCCGGCCCGTTACTCTTTGGCCTTTCCCATATGAAAGGTTAAATGAACTTGCCAATCATACCGCCAAATTCCTCACTGTTGAAATGAGCATGGGGCAAATGATAGAAGATGTCCGGCTGGCTGTAAACGGCAAAAAGCCGGTGCATTTTTACGGCCGTGTGGGTGGAATGCTTCCTGTTGCCAGAGACATATATAATGAAGCCCGCAGGTTATTGACCGGGGGTGGGAATAAATGAAAAAAGTCTTTAGCAGGCCGTTGCCCATGAAAGATGTGCCGATGCATTACTGCCCGGGTTGTACACACGGCATTATTCATCGCCTGGTGGCGGAAGTTATTGACGAGTTAAATATATTTGATCATACTATTTTGGTCGCACCGGTCGGATGTTCCGTTTTTTGCTATGATTATTTTGAATGTGATGCTTTCGGGGCTTCACACGGCAGGGCTCCTGCGGTTGCCACCGGTGTAAAAAGAGTCTTGCCTGACAAAATAGTTTTTACCTACCAGGGGGATGGCGACCTTGCCGCTATCGGTACTGCCGAGATTGTCCATGCTGCAGCCAGGGGAGAAAAAATAACGGTAATTTTTGTTAATAATGCTGTTTATGCCATGACCGGAGGCCAAATGGCACCAACTACATTATTGGGGCAGGTGACTACAACAACACCATACGGCAGGGACAAAGAATTAAACGGCAGCCCGGTTAAAATGTCAGAAATGTTGGCTGTACTTGACGGTTCGGCATATATAGCCAGGGTTTCAGTACACAACCCGGCAAATGTTGCCAAAGCTAAAAAAGCAATAAAAAAGGCTTTTCAGGTTCAAATCGAGGGTCAAGGTTTTTCTATGGTGGAAGTCTTATCGGCTTGTCCCACCAACTGGGGGATGTCGCCTATAAAAGCCCTGAAGTGGCTGGAAGATAATATGATACCCTATTATCCATTAGGTGAGTTTAAAACACCTGCCGGGGAGGTGGGTTAAATGTTTGAGTCAATTCTTATCGCAGGATTTGGCGGCCAAGGTGTTCTTTCCACCGGCCAATTACTTGCAGAAGCCGGCCTGGTTGAAGGCAAACATGTAGCCTGGATACCTTCTTATGGCCCGGAGATGAGGGGGGGGACGGCTAATTGCGGGGTTACCATATCCGATAATATTATCAGCTCCCCGGTTGTAACCGAACCTACCGTGTTAATAGCAATGAACAGGCCTTCCCTGGAAAAATTTGAAAAATCAGTTGTAAAAGACGGCATTATTTTTGTTAACAGTTCCTTGATTGATATCAAAGCAACTCGAGATGATGTGCAAGTTCATTATATACCGGCCAATAAAATGGCCGAAGAACTTGGCAATAGCAAAGTTGCCAATATTATTATCTTGGGCGGTCTTATTGAATTAACCAAAGTTGTCACGCCTGAAGCTGTGGAGAGTTCACTACGCAAAGTATTACCGCCTCACCGGCATAAACTGATACCTGTTAACTTAAAGGCTTTGGAAGTTGGCGCTGGATTTGTCAGGGGAAAATAATATTTTAAAAGTAACAATATTTTTTATTTTTTTATTGGTACATTTTTTCGCTTTTAAAAATAACAACAATATGGAGGTAATAAATGGTAAATACCGACAGAATGGTGGCCGAATTTTTGGAAATGGTACAGGTTGACAGTGTCAGCGGCAAAGAAAGAAGTTTTGCCGACCTGTTAAAACAAAAGCTAATTTCGCTTGGCATGGAGCCTTGGGAAGATAATGCCGGCCAAGTACTTAACAGCACCTGCGGTAATATAGTAACTAAATTTCCAGGCAATACCGGCGGCCCAACCTTGCTGCTGTCCGCCCATATGGATACGGTAGAGCCCGGTACGGGTATAAAACCCATTATTAATGACGGGATAATTAAATCCAGCGGCAATACTGTTTTAGGAGGTGACGACAAGGCCGGCATAGCCATTATATTGGAAGCTGTCCGGGTTATAAAGGAAAATCAAATACCTCACAGCGATTTGGAATTGGTTTTTACCATTTATGAGGAAAGCGGCTTACTTGGGGCTAAAAACCTGGAATATGGCAAACTGCAGTCAGATTTTGGGTTTGTCCTTGACAGTTCAGGTGCTCCCGGTACTATTATTACTTCCGCCCCGGCACAGGACGTTATCTCCATTCTAATTACAGGTAAATCTGCACATTCCGGTTTTTGCCCGGAAGAAGGGATTAATGCAATCGAGGTCGCTGCTAAAGCTATCGCGGGATTAAAAATTGGCCGTATTGATTACGAAACCACAACCAACATAGGAGTTATCAGTGGAGGCAAGGCTACCAACATTGTCCCTGATTCAGTCCTTGTTGAAGGTGAAACACGAAGCAGGAACAAGGCCAAAAAAGATCTTCAGACGAAATTGATCATCGATAAATTTCAAGAAGTTGCCCGTGCTTCAGGCGCAAAACTGCAAATCACTGTTGATACGCATTATCATGAATATAATCTTCCCAAAAATGAAAAGGTAGTCAAAATAGCAGTGGATGCAGCTTATAATGCCGGCCTGGTACCAAGCATAGAGTCCACCGGTGGTGGAAGCGATGCCAATATTTTTAATAAAATCGGCATACCCTCCGTTGTTTTGGGTATAGGCATGACTAACGTGCATACTACCGAAGAATACATCAGCATTAAGGACATGGAAGACTGCTGCCGGTTTTTATTGAAAATAATTGAACTGGCAGCCAAATAAAACACCAAAATTTTATTAACTTTACCCTTAAACTTTTAAATTTACGGGGGCAAAATGAGGGAATGCCTTTAACAAATAAATTACTGGTTTTATCAGGAATAACCGTAATAGTGATTATAATTTATTCTGCAACCATTGGCAGGAAGAAACTTTGTTTGACTGAGGCCGAGATATTTCTTGCCAGGCTGCCTTATACTTTCGACGGATTTAAAATAGTTTTATTCAGCGACCTGCATTTAGGCTTTTTTTGTAGTCCTAAAGACTTGTTATCTCTAGCCGTTATTGTCAACTCACAAAACCCCGATGCAATATTCTTTGCAGGAGATTTAACCGACAAACGGGTAGGCAAGTATAAGTTTGAAGAGGCTGCAGAAGCTTTAAAAAGATTTAAAGCCGCTTACGGGAAATATGCGGTATTTGGCAACCATGACTACCACACAGGTGTTTTAAAGGTTAAGAAAACTTTGGAAAGTGGCGGCTTCCTTGTTTTGTCCAACCAAAGTGCCACATTAACAAAAAATGGCCAAAAAATACAGGTAATTGGACTCGATGATGCAATAAGAGGAAAAGTTAATATAAAAAGGGCTTTGTCTTTCAGGGAACCTGAATTATGCAGTATTTTACTTGTACACGAACCCGATATCGCCGAAGTCACCAGCCGTTATAACATAGATTTGCAATTGTCAGGCCATAGCCATGGAGGTCAGGTTCGTCTGCCCCTGATTGGCCCGCTTAAAACAACCCAGTTGGCCAGAAAATTTGTTTACGGCCTCTATAATTTAGGTAAAATGCAGTTGTACACCACGCGCGGGGTAGGGGTTACAATCCTTCCGATCCGTTTTTTCTGCAGGCCTGAGATAGTAATTATTACACTTAAATCACTCTAATAAATCCTTCCATTATGGCAATAATAGTAAAGTAACCTGTCTTCTAAAGGAAGGATTTTCATGATTGATTTTAAATATGGCACGGTTGTTAAAGTTATCAGCCGCAGTCCGGTAAAAAGCGAATTAATTGTCAATGTTGGCACCGCGGTGGAAAAGGCTGTAAATTACTGCAAGCTTACCGGTGAAGTAACAGAGGGCGACAGAGTATTATTAAATACAACAGCAATTTCCAAGAAATTGGGCACCGGGGGTTATCATTTTGTGGCGGCCGTAGAAGGGAAGGAACACCTTTGTCATAATAACAGCGGGCATATAATGAAAATGCGGTATACACCAATGCAAATTAAGGTATTGGCAATAGAGGAAAAAGAACACCCCTGCAACCATCTTGTCAATACTGCAGACAGCTTAAATGGCATGCCTGTAATAGTTGGCAGTTTGCACAGCATGATCGCCCCGGCGGCGGCAGCTTTAAAATACCTTACCGGCCGGAAAATCTTTTATCTAATGACAGATGGGGCTGCACTTCCCCTGTGGTTTAGCCGTTTGACGAATGAATTAAAAGACAAGGGAATAATTGACCAGACGATAACCTGCGGCCATGCTTTCGGTGGTGATTATGAAGCTATTAATGTATATAGCGGGCTGTTGTTTGCAAAAGCGGCGGGGGCAGATGCGGCTATTGTATCAATGGGGCCGGGAATTGTTGGGACTTCTTCAAAATACGGGCATACCGGTCTTGAACAGGGGGAAATAATTAACGCTGTTAACGTATTGGAAGGGCGACCTATAGCCATACCAAGGATTAGCTTCGCTGATCCACGGGACAGGCATTACGGGCTTAGCCATCATACAGAAACAGCACTGGGCAAGATAGCACTGGCTTCCTGTACTATCCCGGTTCCGGTATTCAGGGGTAAAA
>CAYUXS010000104.1:4935-5654 GCA_964448915.1 uncultured Peptococcaceae bacterium | reverse complement strand
AAATTTCCGCAAGTTTTTCGGGATTTTCCCTGTAACGGAAAAACTTTGATAATAAATACAGCAATTGTACAGGCTCCTTTTAAAATAGTATTTCCAGTGTTATGTTCAGGCACTGGCAAAGTATTTCTAATAGTATATGAATTTATGGTCTTTTCCGTTAACGCTTATTTGGGAATATGAAAAAAATATTTTAAAGAGTCATAATATAGCATTACTTCATATGATAGTAAAAAAAGAAAGGGGAGTGTCATATGGCTGACTTTGTAGCTGAGGGCGCTGGCGGCGGCGCCGGGTTTGGCAACTGGGGATTTATCATCTTCTTAATCTTCATCCTGATAATCTTCGGTGTTGGTTTCTGGGGCGGTTTTGTATAGAATCTTTTACGGATTGTCATATAGTTACTTAATTATTTAGCCCGGCGACCAAATAAAGAGAAGAAATCTAACCTTCAAAGCGGTTGGGTTTCTTCTTTTTTATGTGATTTAAGTTAATCTGCAAGCAGACAAGACAGGGGACAAAGGCTTAAAGGGGATGGGTGGGGATATTAATATGTTATAATAAGTAAATGCAATATTAGTTATAGCTAATAGAATTGAGGAGATACAGTGAAAGCACTTGTTTTGGCTGAAAAGCCGAGTGTAGCCAGGGAAATTGCCAGAGTTTTAAAATGTAACATTAAAAACAAGGGATTCCTGGAGGGCCCTAAATACGTAGTGACC
>CAYUXS010000104.1:0-4883 GCA_964448915.1 uncultured Peptococcaceae bacterium | reverse complement strand
AGTATGAAATTAAAAGTAATCAGGCAGACTTCACATCAGTTTCAAGTTGTCAGGAATCTAATGAAACGGGCGGATCTTAAAGAACTTGTGATTGCCACCGACGCCGGCAGGGAAGGGGAATTGGTTGCCCGCTGGATTATGGTACTGGCCAATTGGAAAAAACCTTTTAAACGGCTGTGGATTTCATCCCAGACAGATGATGCTATCTTGGAGGGTTTTGCTAATTTAAAGACAGGGACCGCCTATAACAACCTATACGATGCGGCAGTATGCAGGGCTGAAGCAGATTGGCTGATCGGCCTGAATGTAACACGGGCATTGACCTGTAAATTTAATGCCCAGTTAACAGCAGGCAGGGTTCAGACTCCAACCCTGGCCATGATAGTGAACAGGGAGGATGAGATTAAACAATTTGTTCCGGTAGATTATTGGACAATACGGGCGGATTTCGGAGACTTCTTTGGTGATTGGCGGAATCAATCTGGAAACAGCCGGATCTTTAACCGCACCCAAGCAGAAGAAATTATCGCTAAAATCAAGGGGCATCCTGGGATAATAAAAGAGGTTCGTACCGAGAGTAAAAGTGAGCCCGCGCCCCTGGCCTATGATTTAACGGAGTTGCAAAGAGATGCCAATAAACGTTACGGATTTTCAGCCCAAAAAACACTGTCTGTCCTGCAGGATTTATATGAGCAGCATAAGTTGGTTACATACCCGCGCACTGACTCCCGCTATATCACTTCTGATATTGTACCAACTCTTCCGGGCCGGTTGAGAAGTATTGCAGTGGCTCCCTACGCGGAATTGGTAAAACCTCTTTTGCAAAAGCCTTTAACGCTAACAAAGCGCTTTGTTGATAACAATAAGGTTACTGACCACCATGCCATCATTCCCACAGAGCAGCCGCTTAAATTGGCATCCTTGTCTGTAGAGGAAAAAAACCTGTACGACTTAATAGTCAGAAGGTTTATCGCTGTTTTATATCCTCCATACCGTTATGATCAGACAACCATTATTACTGAAATTAACGGTGAGAAATTTCATTCCCGGGGCAAAGTACTAAAAGATAAGGGCTGGCGGGCGGTAACCTCCAAACTGACAGAAAAAGCTGAGTCAAATGAGGAGAACAGACCTTGACCCTCTATCAAAAAGGCGAGAATAAACAGGTTAAAAGCTTTAAAATCAATAGTTCAAAAACCAAACCACCGGCCCGTTACAATGAAGCCTCCCTGCTTACGGCAATGGAAAGCCCCGGCAAATTTATTGAAGATGAGGAATTACGTGAAAGCATGAAAGGGAGCGGTTTGGGGACTCCGGCAACCAGAGCCGAAATAATAGAAAAATTACTTTATAACAATTATATTGAGCGTCAGGGTAAAGAATTAGTCCCTACTTCCAAAGGAAAACAGCTGATCAAACTGGTAGCGCCGGAACTTAAAACCCCTGAATTAACTGCCCAGTGGGAGCAAAGGCTATCAAATATTGCCAGGGGTAAGGGCGGCAAAAATGAATTCATGACTGATATTCGGCATAGTGCTATAGAACTGGTCAAAAGTGTTATTGCCGACACTGCCGTGTATAAGGCTGACAATATTTCTAAAACAAAGTGTCCGGTTTGTGGTAAGTTTATGCTGCTTGTTAATGGTAAGAGAGGAAAAATGCTGGTTTGCCAGGACCGGGTCTGTGGATACCGGCAACCCGAAAAACAGGATGATTTTGGTTTTAAGAGTTCAAGAGGAGCCAGTAGGGCCAACCAAAAGTTAATTGCCCAATACAGTGATCAGGGATCTATTGGTAATAATTTGGGGGATTTATTGAAGGCGGCGTTAGCAAAGGAAAATACTGAGGAAAAAGAATAAAATTGAGCATTCACTGCTAATAAAAAAAAGAAAGGGCAGTTAACCTACCCTTTCTTTTTAATAGCTGTTAGTTTTTAGTAACGGTTAGACATTTGGCGGAAGCAATCGCTGCAATAAACAGGCCTGTCTCCACTTGGTTGAAAGGGTACCTGGGTTTCTTTATTGCAGTTGGCACAGATCGCCGGGTACATCTGGCGGCTCTGGCGATTATCATTCCGCCGGTTCTGATTTTTACGTGCTGCGCGGCAATCCGGGCAACGTCCGGGGTCATTAGTAAATCCTTTTTCTGCAAAAAATTCTTGTTCTGAAGCAGAAAATACAAATTCAGCGCCACAGTCACGGCAAGTCAGATAGCGATCTTGATACATAAAAAAACACTCCCTCGGATTTTTTTGCTCCATTGGTATAGGAGATAACAAAATTTATTCCCTAACCAATTTGACGAGAGAGGGAAAATTCATAACCTAACCATTAGAACCAAGTAATTATAACATGATACCTTTTATAAGTCAATGAATATAGGGGGCAGGAACCAGAATTGGATTCTTAAGCAGCATAAATTAACATTAAATAAGTATTCATCTTGGCAGTATCAGGTTGTTACTATTTTGGTAAGTATATACATCAATCTCTTCTTGTCATGGTTTCTCTATGCAATTTAATGTTTGTTAATTATCAATGTTTTTGGTAGTATATATTATAGGAGAATTGTTTCGGTTTGATTGGATACAATAGAAGGTTGTAACAATAAAAATAATAAGCGGTCAGGTTAATTTTGGGAATTTGCACAAAAAAATAAAAAAAATAAATTGAAAGAGTTGATAAAATGAAAACAGAATTTGATGCTGCTAAAGCTAAATCGCTTATCGGAAAGAGTGTATTAATTGGTTTTTCATACATTGACAAAGATGATAATTTGATTGACCAAGACCAATTATATGGCGAAATAATTAATTTTAATGAAAGAGTTTGTGTAGTTAGAATTAAGAATGCAGGTAATGAAATGACTTTGCCGCCTGTTGTTGAAGCTTTTACAGAAGCTCCAAAAGGTGAGTATCGTAATAATAAGACTGGTGAAGTTGTTACTGATCCGGATTTAACAGTTGCCTGGACAATTAGAATACCAGATTCTGCTAATTAGATTAAAGCGGTCTCTACAGCAATAGAAAAGTCCCGTATAACATTTTATGTACTGATGTCAATAGGATGGTTTGGGGTTGCCCCAGGCCATCCTTTTAGATTCTTTGTATATATAGGGCTTTAATGCTATAATTTTAATATTTGTACAGTTACTGGCTGGCTTGTTTAAACCAGCAAAGCCTATTATTATATATTTGGCAATATTTAAAATTTTGTTTTAGAAAAAGGGGCTTGAGGCATGGCCAAAAACTATCGGCAGAAGTTTTTAACAAAAGTGAAACGGGCTATCTACGACTACGGTATGATTGAAAATGGAGACCGGGTAGCCGTGGGTTTCTCCGGCGGCAAGGATAGTGTAACCCTGTTGTATGCTCTTTACCTTTTAAAACGTTCACTTCCTGTAAAGTTTGAACTGGAAGCAGTTTTTATTAAAACCGGTTGGCCGATGGATTTACCAGTATTAGAGGAATTCTGCCGTTCTTTAAATATATCTTTTCACGTGGTGGAAACAGAAATTGCCAAGATCGTCTTTGAAGACAGGGAGGATGATAATCCCTGCGCTATTTGTTCACACTTGCGTCGCGGCGCTTTACATAGCAGGGCCCTTGAACTTGGTTGTAAAAAAATTGCCTTAGGCCATCACCTTGATGATGTTATTGAAACATTCTTTATGAGTATGATCTACACCGGGCAAATGCGTGTTTTTTCACCTACTACCTTTCTTGATCGAACCGGTTTGACCATGATCAGACCTCTAGTATACCATCATGTGGAGGAAATAGTTTCCTTTGTGGAAACGGAGAATTTGCCGTTTATCACCAACCCCTGTCCGGCTAACGGTTTTACGAACAGGGAGGTAGTGAAAAAATTTCTTGCTGACATGGTCAAGCGCTTTCCGGATTTCAAGGCTCGCTTTCTCACAGCCCTCAAAACATTTGATCAAAAATATTTGTGGCCCGAGGTCCTGCCCAAGGGGAAGGGTAAATAACTACCAGAGATACCGCCAATTGGTTATCAAAGACTGCGTTTATTTCTGAACAGGCGCCTGCAGCTATAGGAACGTACTCGCAAGGGATAAAGCGGGAGACTTGATATTCACTTCTGGGCAAATTCCATTAAACCCGGATACTGGAGAAATAGTATCTCCGGGAATAGGGGTTCAAACAGAGCAAGCTTTGCAAAATCTGAAAAATGTATTGAACGTTGGCGGCAGTGACTTGGATCATGTTGTAAAGACCACAATTTATCTAAAAAACATGGATGATTTTAACGTAATATTTTTTAACGTAATAAATGAAATTTACGGTAGTTACTTTAAAGTGGATTACCCTGCCAGGGCCTGTGTGGAAGTCTCTGCCTTGCCTAAAGGCGCACTAATAGAAATAGAGGCAGTAGCATTGATCAAGAGGTAAATCGATTGAGAGTGCCTTGGAAACGGTAAGCCCGCCCGATTTAACGAAGCCATAGCAGCCATTTTAAGACACGAAAATATTAAGGCTGGTATGAATCCCTTCGGAAATGTGTTTTAGGGGTTTAACCAAAAGAGAGATATTCCTGTAAACCTGCATAGTAGACTGCCAGCCAGGACCTACCGTGCGGGCGAAGAAAACAAATGCTCCGCGCCGGTAAAAGAAAAATACAACTAAAAGGTAAAAGGCAGAAAAGCGTACCGGTGGCCACTTTTGATCAGATAAGTTTACATAATATCTATTATCGGAACAAAAATATAGGGCTTTATAAGGGGTATATATATCAGTAATGCATTAGTAAACCGGCATTTAAAAAGAAATTTTTTGTTTAATAGAAGGGCCTATAAATATAATAACTAAGTAAAAATATAATCAATATAATACAATAATACATAAATAAAAATACATAATACTG
>CAYUXS010000103.1:1703-5730 GCA_964448915.1 uncultured Peptococcaceae bacterium | reverse complement strand
AAGAAACCCAACTACAGACAAACCATGATCCAAAACGGCAGTATTAACTACAGCCCTGATAACCGCATTAAGCCCGGGGGCATCTCCCCCACCGGTGAGGATTCCTATCCTTGATAATTTCTTCTTCCCGGCCATATAACCGCCCTTTTGATTAAATTTTATCTTTCATATTTTTTCCACATTGAAGTTAGCGCAATACCTAAAACACAAAGTGCCGCGATATTAATAAAACCAAAAACAAGTCCTTGCCACCAAGTTGCAAACCCCATTCAAACCATCCTTATCAGGTTTTATTGCGATTGACTTGAGATTTTATCCAATATTTCCTTCAACTTTTTGTTGGACTCTCCGTATCCGGCCCAATCACCTGCTTTAAGCCTGTTTAGGCCTTCTTCATAAACCCTGATTGCCTCGGAGGCCAGGGATTGTATAGACTGCGGTATGTCTTCACCGCCAGGCTCCGCCCCGGGAGAAACCGACCTATCCGAACCAACACCTTCACCGAATATACTCTGTAGAGCTTTATCCAATGTTGGCTCCATAACAATTTTATCACCGTGGGCAACGATTACTCTCCTTAATTCCGGCATCTTGCTTTGCTCCGCCTGGAGGTATAAAGGCTCCACATAAATCAACGCGTCCTTAATCGGTATTACCAGTAAATTGCCCCTGATAACCTGGGAGCCTTTCTGGTTCCACAAGCTTATCTGCTGCGATATATAAGAATCCTGGTTAATCCTGGTATCAATCTGCCTTGGACCATAAAGCAATTCTTGTTTAGGGAATTCATACAATAAAAGCTTTCCATAGTTTTCACCATCAGAACGCCCGGCCAACCATGAAATCATATTAATTTTGTTATGCGGGGTAAAAGGTATTATTTGTATAAACCCAGGGTTTTCTTCGCCGGGCAGCTCAACAATTGTATAATATGCTTCCATGTACTGTTCCTGCCCGTCCACCAGTTCAAGGGGCAAGCTATATTTATCCTCTTTATTGTAAAATACTTCCGGATCGGTCATGTGATATACTTGGTATTTGGACGCTTGGATCATAAAGATGTCTTCAGGATACCTAATATGGTCCTTAATTCCGGAGGGCATTTCTGAAAGAGGCAGAAACATCCCTTCAAATATTTTCTCAAAGCTCTTGATAATCGGGTCGTCTTCATCGGCCACATAAAATTTCACGCTTCCGTCATAGGCGTCAATAGTAACCTTTACAGAGTTTCTTATATAGTTAAACCCTGAATCAAAAGGCTCCGAATATGGAAACATATTGGTTGTGGTATAAGCGTCCCAGATCCAGTACAATTTTCCCTTATCATCAATTATTATATAAGGATCGCCGTCGTACCTTAAAAACGGGGCAATTTTTCGAACCCTTTCACCAATGTTGCGGTAATACAAAACCTGGCTGTCATTATTAATCTCACTGGATAAAAGCAATTTGTAATCTGCCAGGGCAATGGCAAACATCACCCTCCTGGCAATATTACCCAGGCGAACGCCTGTGTCACCCTTAAAACGGGTATATGCGTTTTCCTCACCCTTGGGATAATCAAACTCTTCTTCTTTTGTATTGACAATAACATAATTGTCCGTAAGCTCGCCAAAGTAAATTTCAGGACGGGTAACGTTAATATCAACATTTGAATCAGGAGGTATGTCTTTAATAAATAACTTGGGCAATCCTTCGGCAGTAACCTCGTTAACCGGGCTTGCTACAACACCATACCCATGAGTATACTTAAGCTTTTGGTTTACCCACGTTTTTGCTTCATCTGAAAGCTGGGCTTGATTCATTTCACGAGGCGCAATCATCAGCTGCCGGTACTTCCCGTTTACATAATACCTATCCACATCAATATTTTTTATTTCATAATAGGTCCTCATTTCCTGGATCTGCGCATATGTCTGCTGCAGGGGCCGGTAATCCCATAAACGAATGCTATCCACGGTATCCCTGTTTTGTTGAATATCCTGAGCAGTTAAGATTTTACCTGCGGGAAAAGGTTTTTTCTCAACTTTATCAAGGTTGTAGGCCATTCTAGTAAACTTTATGCTGTTTGCTATATACGGCTTTTCTTTATTCAACTCGTTTGGCAGCACAACGAATTTCTGCATAACAACCGGGTAAATTCCCCCGATTAAAACAGATACTATTACTAAACCGACTATGGAATATACGACCAGTTTAAACCTTCTAAGAAAAATATTAATAATTATGGCAATTGCAACAACTATGGACAGGACAAACAAAATTTTATATGCCAGTAGGCTGGCATGTATATCTGTATAACCCGGCCCGTAGATAATGTGACTTGGCCTATGGAGCAGGTCAAATTGTGCCAATCTATAACCAGCAGCCCTGCCAACAAAAAACACTGCGGCTAAAAAAGAAAGGTGATATCTTGCGGCATCGGTTTTTAAAAAACCGCTTAATCTTCCACTGGCGCTTTCGGTAACGAAATAAGCAAGTGCAACCCAGAAAGCAATAAGAATAATCGACCAGATAAAAAGCTTGTATAAAAACTTGTAAAAAGGAAGTTTAAAAACATAAAACCCAATATCTTTATTAAATATCGGATCTACCTGGCCAAAATCCGTTGGGTTTAGGAATTGCTGGAAAACAACCCAATCTCCGGTTATCATTGTCCCCATAAAGAAAGCCATAAATAAGCTAATCAAAGCAAAAATGGCTAGGATGGGGCCCGGCTTTGCATACCTGCTTAGCGGTGAGGTGTATATATTTACAACATTTTCATCATCTTCAACAAACCTGGTCCGGTTAACGGCATTGATAATCTTTGACTTGATTGGTAAAAGATTAAGGAATAAGGCAATGAAAAACAATGAACCCACAACTACCTTTAAACCAAGTTCTGAAAAAATAATAGTCAGGAAAGTTTTTTGGTAGTTAAGGGATTGAAACCACAGCCAATCAACATATAAATTTGCAGTCCAGCGAGCCAAAACCAGTGCCAATATAACGATGCCAATAAGAATAGTTGCAATCCTGCGCCTGATTAACATAATAACCTCCAGTTTTTTAATCTTAGGCAATATGCTTACCTAAGCAATCAAGTCATTTTACATGGGTTTAGGTTCTTTTTGCTTCTTATCAGACTCATCTTTGATCTTAGCTTCACAAACCTGGCAAAACATCACCATTTTTTTTACCGGTAGTTCATCTTCATCTTCGTCAAAAAGATCGGGTTTATGCTCCTCTATTTCTATACGCCTGCCGCAAACCATGCAGTATTGCATCAAAATCATTCCTCCCAATCGCTGATAGTTGATTAATTCTTCAAAGATACCGTTGTTTCCTGCACCTAAATCCTGTAATTATAATTAAACTCACCTATTCCTTGACATTGGCATCCTTTCTGTTATAATAAATCTTGCATTTATATTACCTGTAGGGGAGTAGCTCAATTGGTAGAGTGGCGGTCTCCAAAACCGTAGGCTGCAGGTTCGAGTCCTGTCTCCCCTGCCAAAAAAGCCCTGCAATATTGCAGGGCTTTTTTATTGATAATTTTGATACATTTGCTATTTTTAATATAATAATAAAAATTGAACTTTCCAACTTATTATGTTTTATGGGAAGTGATAATTAAAGTGGAGGCCTATAACAATAAAAACAGTGAAGGTTTTATCCCGGCCAAAAGAGTAATGGTTTGTTTAAGCTCAAACCTTTTCACCCAGGAACTGTTGCGATCGGCAAGAAATATCGCCGATGCTTTTAATGCCGAATTAATTGCCATATACATGGATACATCTAAAAGTTTCTTTGTAAGCAAGGCTGCCAAAGAACAAATGTTTAAAAATATTTTGCTTGCAGAAGAACTAGGGGCAGAAACAGTAACCATTGCAGGGGTCAATATTATTAAAGAATTCATCAATACTGCCGCCAAATATAATGTTAACCACATAGTTATTGGAAAACCTGTCAAACCGTCATCCCAGGATTCTATATATAATTCCCTGGCCAATTACCTGCTGCATGAAAAACAAGAAATCAGCAT
>CAYUXS010000103.1:0-1693 GCA_964448915.1 uncultured Peptococcaceae bacterium | reverse complement strand
GTCCTTACTGAAGAAGAAAATAAAAAGATAGACCCCAAAATCAATAAACCCAAAAAGGAAAAAGGCATAAAACTACCGTCATTTCCCAATATACAGTTTTCTTCTTTTATACCTTATTTCTGGAGCTTGTCAATGGTGTTAATGCTGTCTGTTTTTATTGAGCCTTTCCAATATACCTTGGGCACTTTAAACATTGCAACGCTCTATTTGATTCCCGTCTTAATATGCGCTGTTAACTGGGGGGTATCATCTTCCATTTTGGCTGCCGCCTTAGGTTTTATTATGTTTGATTATCTTTTTTTTCCTCCGGTTTTCTCTTTTGCTTTTCCAGCTGTCAACTACTTAATTACCTTTTTTATTTGTATGATCATAGGCTTGATAACAGGTACCCTGTCAAACCAGTTGAAAAAAGAGGTATCCGCTTCGAAACACCGTGCCGGCAAAACAGCCGCTCTTTATTCTCTAAGCAGGGAAATCGCGGCAGTTGCAGATATGAAAGCAATATTATCAAGTATAACAAGCAAGGTTGCAAACACATTGGAATGCAAAGTCGCTGTTTTTTTACCTCAAGATAATGATAACCAGCTAAAACTTGTTTCGACCTCCTCAGAAGACTTTTTATTGACCGCAGAAGATATGGAAGTTGCACAATGGGTCTTTGACAATGAAATTAAGGCAGGTAAAGGTACTGATGTGAGAAGTGATGTTAACGCTACATACATCCCACTAAAAACAGGTCAAGGAGTGCATGGAGTACTGGTAATAAAACCGGACAAAAAGACGGCACAATTTAGCTATGAACAATTAAGTTTATTGGAAGCATTCTCCGGACTTGCCGCTATGGCAATAAACAGGGCGATTTTGGCAGAACAAGCAGGTAAAGCCAAGACTATTGCAGAATCTGAAAGGTTAAGGACAGCATTATTCAATTCACTTTCCCATGACTTAAAAACACCCCTGTCATCAATAATTGGAGCTGTCACTTGCTTGCTGGAAGGAAAAGAAATATACGATTCGGATGCCCGGAATGATTTACTTAAATCCATACACCAAGGTGCATTACGAATGATGAGGTTTGTAGAAAACTTACTGGAGACGGCAAGACTGGAAAGCGGGATGTTGAAGCTTAAAAAAGAATGGTGTGATTTACAGGATATAATTGGGGTAGCTGTTTCCACATTAGAAAACGCACTTGAAAACCGGGTGATCAAAATAGACATAGAAGCCGGCTTGCCAATGATTAAGGCTGACTTCATACTATTGGAGCAAGTTATTGTAAATTTGCTGGATAATGCCCAGAAATACTCTTATCCCGGAAGTGAAATATCAGTTGTTGCCAAAAAAAGCAATGATTTTGTAGAAGTGGTGGTATCAAATCATTCTCACCATATAAATAATTTGGATATTAATAAAATATTTGATAAATTCTACCGGCTGGACACACCTTTTCAAGTTAGCGGCACAGGCATGGGCTTGTCGATTTGTAAGGGGCTGGTGGAAGCTCACGGCGGTAAAATATGGGCAGCAAGCAATGCTCCGGACAATTTAAGCATTGGTTTTTTATTACCCATTAAATAATACTGTTTTCTTGGGGGTGACTTATATCGATAAGAAGGGAACCAAAATTCTCACCATTGATGATGAAGCTTCGATTCGCAGGTTGCTTGATGTAGCTTTAACCAGCCATGGTTAT
>CAYUXS010000102.1:2658-5771 GCA_964448915.1 uncultured Peptococcaceae bacterium | reverse complement strand
TCAAGCTCATCACAGAACTGGGTACCAAAGCCAGCTACCGCTAAAGCTCTGCCGATTGCCTGGGTTTCGCACTTCTCTACGTAATCCCGGAAATCCGTAGCCAGTACTTGGCGCCTGCCTTTGCCCAACCGCTTTCCGCCATCTGCGGGATCCCGATCGAATACTATCGCTTCAATACGAGCAAAAGATTCATTTACCTCAACCTCAATGGTGTCGATGAATCCTTCCGGGTAAACCTGCCTGAACCACAACAGCCGGTATTTCACATCCAGGTACTGGTGGTTCTCTTCGAGCCATGACTCATTGCCACGTCCATCCCTGACTTTTCTCTTCTTGGTCAGGGTTCGCAGGTAATCCGCCGGATTAAACTTCTCACTCATCGCAATTCCTCCTTTGAATTATGTATCCCGCCAGAGGGCGGTCTCGTAAGAGACGACCGCCCGTATGGCACCTATTGAGCCTTCAGCAGCTCGGCAAACTTATTGGCGGTATAACGGCATAGATATGCACCGATCTCCTTCGATTTCACCTTTACCGAAAGCTCATGTTTGCTGGCTATATTGACGGGAATGTGGTACTCCCTCTCTTTATATATGAGTGTAAGGATTGCCAGGGTATGTCCCACCCGGTAAGGAGGCTGCATCCAGTGAATTGATATCCGGGAAATAGAAAACTCCCGCGCCGATCTGGGCGGGAGCTGCCAGTACCATGCTGTCCGGTTCTGCTGGATTATTTCAGGGAGGTCCATCAGGAAGCCATCGTAGAGGGGGTTATTCTCACTTTCAGGATCGTAGGAGTACCAGGTGGGTGGAGGAGGGGGAGCATCCTTCGTTAGTGGATTATGCCACTGGTATCGCTCGGCTACCTTGCCGCCTTCACTAATGCTATCTGCTTTATACAGGTCTTGCTTGAAGGTGCCGGTCACACGCCATAACCACCAGGCAGGGGTAATGTACAGTCGTCCGGTCGTTTCGCCCCGTGCCAGGACACGGGGAGTCTCACGGTATGTGACTTTTCGCAACGGTCCGTCGGTACCGCCGATCTGCTTGGTCTTGGGTACCCTCGGCAAGTCAGCCAGCACCACCAGGAACTCGTCAATGCCTTTCATGGTAACGTCATCCCGCCTGATAGGGGAGCTGGCAGCCGAAGGCTGGGTAATGGGAGCCGATGGCTTAAACACATATTCATCCGGGGGAGCGGTTGGGGTCTTGCGCTTAACCTTGTACAGTGGCTTTGTTTCTGCAACAGCTCCAACATCTGCATACGCAGCGTAGAGGTGCTCGTCCTTAGGTTTGAATTCTTTAAAGGGGAGCAGCTCGCTCGGGTGGCATGTGAATTCCTTAACTACACTTTTAGGCGATCTTTTACGTGCGGAAATTTCATTGAAGTCGATATTGTACTTGGCCTCGGATATGGCATCCACACTGGATACGATTCTGCAATGCCAGTAATCTTCATTGTATTTGACCATAACTTCAACAACACCGTAGTGACGGTGGAGGTATCGTTGCCCTCCGGTTTCAGCCATCTCTTCCTTGAACCTCTGAACTGCTTCATATTCGATGACCCGCTCTACCAGTGGCTTATTATTAAGCAGCAGACCCCGGAGCATTACGATTTTCTCACCACCATTTCCGTCTGTAACGATGGCTTTGCGGTAATAAAGCTCATCAGTCATAGGGCTTTCAGCTGGCCATGATGAGTAAGGCGGGGGAGCCTCCTTGAGAGTTACTGGCATCCTCTGTGGTAGAATCCTCTGTACCGTTACTTCTCCGTACTTTGGGTGAGTGGCACGAAATTCTTTCATTACTGTTACCTCCTTTGATTTTGGGCATAAAAATAGCCCAGACATGTTTTTGCCTGGGCACAACACTAATAGCCTGTTAAATGTCACCATGAATCTTTAAAAGTTTAGAATCTCCTCCTTTCAATATAAATAAACCCAGCCAGGTTATTTCTGACTGGGTTTTAATTCCTACTCACGATTCTGCCGGGATTTTACATAACAAGCTTTCCTATTCTCGCTTAAGCTAATGTATTTCCTTTGTGTTTATCCAAGCCGGGTAATATTTATTGTCTGTTTTATTTAAATACCTCACTTTTAGCCACACATTATCATTATCAAAAGTGTAACTTTCAACAAAGACATCATCCCCGTATATTAAGTAACCAAGATAATCAGAATTTATGGATGGGTTATTATAAATTTGAGCTTTTTCAGAATTTATGTTTAAGTAACGACCAATGAAATAATCCGCCCTCTTTTTGTCGTTTTCCATAGTAATTGCATCATATCTTTCCTCATATGTTGAAGGACTGAACTTCCATGTGCCCATTTCAGCTATACTTATATCTATAAGTTTACTATTGAAATATGGAGTAACTACAAAAGAGCCCTCTGACTCCACCTTCAAACTGATCTCCGTATCATTTCTGATAATGGATACATCGGCATATCTTGGTTTATCTGAGTTAATAATAACCCTCTTATCTGCGGTGAACTCAATAAACTTATAATAATCACGTTGGTTTTCATTTTTCCATATCCCAACTATATCTTCATATGAAACTTTATTTTGATATATAGTGTTATTGCCTAAACGAATCAAACTATATTCCCCTACATAATCAATTGTTCGTTGTATGTTATTAAGAGGCCCAAAGTAAAGTTCATTTGACTTTGTGTAATATGCAATAACATCGTTAGACATGCTGAAATTTACAACATCAGATGCTATTTTACTCTTCTCTTTTCCAATATCTTTAATATATAAATCACCGTCACTATTTCTAAAAACTATAGCGCCATCACTTGTAAAACAATAGGGCGATATGTAGTTTCCGATTAATTCTTTGTCATTAGTCCCTACTTTTTGCAGATAGATATCATTATATTTGTCATTATATAAGACTAAGTCATCATGCACCTCAAAATTTATGACATTTTCTGTAATAAGCTGGCTTTCTCTGGCAAATAGGTTTCTTAAAAACAACTGGTCTTCTTCATTTATGTAGAAGAGAGTTTTTTCATTAGGTGATAAATAATATTTTTTCACATCTGATGCAATTCTTGTCTTTTGTTCACTCTTATATTTAACATAGAGTTCGCCAAT
>CAYUXS010000102.1:0-2648 GCA_964448915.1 uncultured Peptococcaceae bacterium | reverse complement strand
TTTATCTGTACTTATTCTTTCTTTTTGATTTAAATCTTCTATCACATATAAAACATTTTCTTTTGTTAAGTATACTATTGTGTTATTATCCGAGGAGGAACCAAATGTAAGTACATCACTGGCTATTTTTTCTTTCTCGTTTGAACTGGAAGTATATAGTTGCCCATCTAAAGTTTTGTAAATTGTGTCATCATTATTTAGCACCTCAAAACTGGTAACGTTTGAACCAATTTTTATCTTCTCGCCGAGGTCTTCTTTAGAATATAAGCTGGATTTGCTTTTAAAGTACACCTTGCTATTAACATATTCATAATCATTTGGGTAAATTTCGCTCGACACGTTTGATTTTTCTTTATCTTTTTCCTTAATGTATAGATTTGTTTGTGCTGTCTAAATATAATACTACGTCACCGTTAGAGTAACTAATAAATGAATTTTCTTTGACATAGGAGGATATTTTTTCTTTTTCCATTCCTAAATAGTTTACATATAAATCACCTATGCCTCTTTCTGATGAACTACCAACAAATAGCAAGAGTGATTCATTAGGGTTGCTATTTTTTTGAGATTTGTTGTTGCAGGAGATATTAAATATGCATGTTGATATAATAAGGGTTAATAAAATTATTTTAAAATATTTATTGTATGACTTAAACACTTCATCCCCTCCCTTGTAGTTATCAATCAATAGAATCTATATTATGGCTTATACAGCCAAAAAAGGAAATTGCCAGTTGCTTATACTTTAACTGCATTCTAAAGCAAAATTACTAACCATAGGTTGAATATGAATCTAGATAAAGACCCCGGGTGGTCTAAACACGAGGCTTTTAAAATATCTGATTTGCCATTAGTCACCCTCTAAAAATATTATAAATTTTGACTGGTATGTGTTTTTCTGTATGTATTTGTTCCATCTAGACTAAATATAATTATTTAACCTGGGTGTTTCTCTTTAATCCGAGAGAGTTCTTTTAATTTATCAACAAAAAAGCTCTGAATTGCTATAATGTGATCTTCTTCTGTTAAGAAATCTAATAAGTATTTTTCACATACTACTCCTGCCCATGAGTTGTCAACATCTAGATTGTACTCTTTCCAATCATCGCTATTTTTTATAAAATCGTGAATAGCATCGATCAGCTCTATTCTTAGTTCTCTTTGACAATTAGGTGCTATTTCATATAGCACACTTACTAAAGGGTATTCATCCTGGGTAATTTTGAATCCACAGCCTACCCAAGAACAATTACCTTGGTCGTTAGCCTTGAAATACCGCTGATGGTCTCTTAGTTGAACACTTCTATTTGACCAACCAGTAGCACGACCAAATTTACTTGACATAACTTGATCAACAATACCATCTAAACATTCATCCATCATGTGCTGCAACCTGTTCATTTCCTGTATAGCATACATATCCTGTGGTAGGAACCTTCTACTACCGTTCAAACCCATCTCCTCCATAAATTCTATTACTTTGTAAACATATGTATCACGATTTCCTTTTAAATAGTCATTTTTCAACCAGTTGTAAATTTTATACCATCTTAACCGTATAAATTTAGCTGTCACATCGTTTATAAAAATTTCTGCTGGTTTCTTTGGATCGTCATACTTGGTTATATAAATTAAGAAAGTAAAATATTCCTCATATTTATATACCTCAAGATGCTCTGCATACCTTTTTAACTGAGTATGACCTTCACCTGAATTAAGCTTGTTTTCAAAAAAGAATATATATTTCTTGTCGGAATCAGATAGCTGAATAACAAGGTCAGGCCGACTATTTGTCTCATGTTCATTTAATCTCAAAAAAGTTTTTTGTGTAGTTATGTTAATGCTTTGTGGGTTATTTAATTCAGTGTGAATGAATTTATTAATAAAATCTATCAATATTTGTGTATCCTTAAATATTTCAGCAAATACCTCTGTCAAAAGATCTTCATGCATGCTATTTTGCCCTATTCTTAATAGTGAATGCAATCTTTTAAATAAGCAACCCAAAATCATGAAACTCCTCTCTAATCACTGGAGTATGTATTTTAAGCATGCATATAATATGGTAGATTAGTTGGCCATAAAATATGAAGAACCAGAAATAGTTGTTGTTGAGTAAACATATGAATAAAAAACCAAAGTAAAGGAACTCACACTTGCCAAATCGTCTCCAATGGGGTGATGCTATGTTAGCTTATACGGTAATCAATTTTTCCGGATCCAAAACTTTGCCTTGACATGCCCACTTTGCCGCTTTTGCTAAAATTTCAGCTCTGGCAGACAGAAACGCATTATAATCATTCTTGACCCGGGCTTGCCGTTCAATCTCGGGCAAACCTTCGTAACCAACAGCCAGACTTTCATATGGTATGAGGTGCGTCTTCAAACGCCACTTTAGTTCCTCAACCCCGAGGGTAGCGTTGTCTGCACGCTCTCTAAGATATGAAATGGGATCTTTATTCGAAATGGTACGGTTGGTTCGCCATGTAACGAGAGCGCAATTTAATGCAAGGAAGATTTGCTCGTGTGGTATTTTTGCATCTTCCAGGGTTGATGCGGGAAATAAGTGGTGATACTCTCGTGGGTGCTCCTTGGAGCATTCCTGTAGCAAACAAAAATGAGCTTTGAAAAAAAGAGTACCTCCTGTT
>CAYUXS010000101.1:5420-5791 GCA_964448915.1 uncultured Peptococcaceae bacterium | reverse complement strand
TTACCGAACACATACCTTTAAATGATGAAATAGACATTATAAACTTTGCCAGGATGAGAGGTACGATCATAATCGGGCCCAATACTTTCGGTATAGTGTCCCCGGGAAAATGCAAAATAGGCATTCCCCCAAACCAATTTTTTATCCCGGGTCCGGTTGGGGTGGCAGCACGCAGCGGCACACTTACTTACGAAATAACAGCCAACCTTTCCGCCAGTTGTATCGGTCAATCTACAGTAATTGGCCTTGGGGGCGACCGGGTAGTTGGGTTGTCCTTCATTGATGTATTAAAAGAATTTGAAGAGGATGATGAAACCAAGGCTGTAGTACTGGTTGGCGAAATTGGAGGGGAACAGGAAGAAATTGCTTCC
>CAYUXS010000101.1:2346-5410 GCA_964448915.1 uncultured Peptococcaceae bacterium | reverse complement strand
CTTCCCGGTACATTAAAAATAATATGACTAAACCTGTTGTAGCATATATAGCCGGGAAAAGCGCACCTCCGGGCAAAAGAATGGGCCATGCCGGTGCAATCATTGAACGGGGCAAAGGTACATATGAAGGAAAAATCAAAGCCTTAAAAAAAGCCGGCGTTTTAGTCGCAACCCTTCCCTTTGAGGTTCCCAAACTGCTAAAAGATATACTTTAAAGTTTGTTACAGGCGGAACCATAAAGTTATACTGTTGGAGGTGAATACCTTGCCGGATAATGAAACCCTGAATGAATTAAAAAAGAAAAAAAACCAATGGGAAAAAAAGTTGGAGCAATTAAAGCAAACCAGGCCGGAAAGGCAAAGCGATTTTACTACAGACTCGGGAATTAAAATAGAAACTGTGTACACCGCTGCCGATACCGGCGAATGCTATCCGGACACTGAACTTCCCGGCGAATACCCTTTTACCAGGGGCATTCAGCCCAATATGTACCGCGGCCGGTTATGGACTATAAGGCAATATGCGGGCTTTGGGACTGCTGAAGAAACCAACAAGCGCTTTCATTATTTGTTAAAACAAGGCCAAACCGGGCTTTCGGTAGCCTTTGACCTACCGACACAAATAGGTTATGACTCTGATCACCCATTAGCGGCAGGGGAGGTAGGCAAGGTAGGGGTTGCCATAGACTCTATTGTGGACGTAGAAACCCTTTTTAATGGAATCCCCCTGGAACAGGTAAGCACCTCAATGACAATTAATTCCCCGGCTGCGATACTTCTGGCCATGTATATTGCAGTAGCTGAAAAACAAGGAGTCAAGCCTGATACATTAAAGGGCACCATTCAAAACGATATTTTAAAAGAATATATTGCCAGGGGCACATATATATTCCCGCCTGCACCCTCAATGAGGCTCATTACAGACATTTTTTCATATTGCGCCAGGGAAATACCAAATTGGAACACAATTAGTATCAGCGGTTACCATATTAGAGAGGCCGGTGCCACGGCTGTGCAAGAGGTGGCATTTACCCTGGCCAACGGTATCGCCTATGTTAACGCAGCCATTGATGCCGGGTTGGATGTTGACGAATTTGCTCCCCGGATCTCATTCTTTTTTAATGCCCACCTTGATTTTTTTGAAGAAATAGCCAAATTTAGAGCTGCCAGGAGGCTCTGGGCCAAAATAATGAAAGAGAGATTTGGCGCAAAAAACCAGAGATCTATGATGCTGCGGTTCCATACCCAGACTGCAGGCTGTACACTAACAGCTCAACAACCTGATGTTAACATAATAAGGGTTGCCTACCAGGCACTTAGTGCTGTATTGGGAGGTACCCAGTCCTTGCACACCAATTCAAGGGAAGAAGCCCTTGCTTTACCCAATGAGGATTCCGTGCTGATCGCCTTGCGTACGCAACAAGTTATCGGATATGAAACTGGTGTAACTAATTCGGTTGATCCCTTAGGCGGTTCATATCTCATAGAAAGCCTTACCGGTGAGATCGAAAAAAGGGCGCTTAAGTATATTGAAGAAATTGACAGGATGGGGGGCGCCCCAAAAGCAATTGACTTTATGCAAAAAGAAATTAAAGACAGTGCTTACCGCTACCAGATGGAAATCGAAAGCGGACGTAAAATAGTAATTGGAGTGAACAAATTCACCGCTGAAACAAAAAAACCTTCCGGCCTTTTACGGGTTGACCCGGGTGTCCAGGAGCGGCAGCTAAAAAAGTTAAAAACTTTAAAAGCGGAAAGGGATAACCTTGCTGTTGAAAAAATACTAAAAAAAATACAGGAAGCGGCCCGTGGCAACGACAACTTGATGTATTACTTTATTGAGGCAGTTAAAAATTATGCCACCCTGGGTGAAATTTGCAATGCCCTGCGAGAAGTTTTTGGTGAATATAAACAGCATATCGTATTTTAATAAGGAGGGTGAATTATGAATAATAGACCTATCAGGGTTTTGGTAGCAAAACCGGGGTTGGATGGGCATGACCGGGGGGCAAAGGTAATTGCCCAAGCTATGCGTGATGCCGGTATGGAAGTAATATATACAGGGCTGCGGCAGACACCGGAACAAATTATTCAAGCTGCCCTCCAAGAAGACGTGGATGTGGTGGCTCTTAGTATCCTATCCGGAGCTCACATGCACCTCTTTCCTGCCATTGTAGATGGTTTAAACAAGAACGGCGCAGGGGATATTCTTGTAATAGGGGGAGGGGTAATCCCTGATGAAGATATTCCCAGCCTTAAAAAAGCAGGAATATCTGAGATATTTGGGCCCGGTACGCCTACCGGTACAATAATCAAATATATAAAAGACCATGTTGATAAATTGCCGGAGGTGTGAACAATGGTTAAAAAAATTGCCCATATCGGTATTGCAGTAAAAAATCTTGAACAAGCCGTTAAATTCTATGAGGAAGAGTTTGGTTTAAAAGTAACAGGAATAGAAGAGGTCCCGGAACAAAAGGTAAAAGTGGCTTTTTTGCCGGTTGGGGACACAAAAATTGAATTGCTTGAATCCACCTCGGCAGACGGTCCGGTAGCACGATTCATTGAAAAAAAAGGTGAAGGAGTACATCACATTGCTTTTATGGTGGATAACCTGGAACAGGTATTAAGTGATTTCAAACACAAAGGCATTCCTTTGATCGACGAAACCCCCAGGGATGGGGCAGGTGGGGTTAAAATAGCTTTTATTCACCCCAAAGCAACCTTTGGGACATTGATCGAGGTCTGTGAAAGGAAGTAGATTAAAATAATGAGTATTCAGGAAAAGCTTAACCGCCTCAACGCACTCCGGGAAACCATCAAATCCGGGGGCGGCTTGGAAAAAATTGAAAAACAGCATAATGCCGGTAAAAATACGGCCAGGGAGCGCATTGACATGTTGTTCGACCCAGGGACATTCAATGAAATGGTAACCTTTGCCGGCGATGAAAACATTGAAAACCTCAAATATCCCGGTGAAGGCGTCGTAGTAGGGCATGGAAAAATCAACGGGCGCACTGTTTTTGTTTACTCCCAGGACTTTACCGTAGCCGGGGGTTCATTGG
>CAYUXS010000101.1:0-2336 GCA_964448915.1 uncultured Peptococcaceae bacterium | reverse complement strand
AAGTAGGGGCGCCTATGATTGGGCTTAATGATTCAGGCGGGGCTAGAATTCAAGAAGGCGTAGACGCCTTAAACGGTTTCGGTGAAATTTTTTACAGGAATACCAAAGCCTCCGGTGTAATCCCGCAAATATCGGTTATAATGGGCCCTTGTGCCGGGGGTGCAGTTTACTCTCCCGCTATTACCGATTTTATCATTATGGTAAAAAATACCAGCCAGATGTTTATAACCGGGCCCCAGGTAATAAAAGCCGTCACCGGTGAAGAAGTTACCATGGAGACCCTTGGTGGCGCCATGACCCATAATCAAACCAGCGGGGTCGCCCATTTTGCTGCGGAAAACGAACAGGAATGCATGGAATTAATTCGTAAACTATTAAGTTTCATGCCTCAAAATAACAACGAATGCGCGCCCAAGGTTAAAGCCGCTGAACCACTGGTTTCCGGAGAAGAACTTTTGGGCATTATTCCTGACAGCCCGCATTTGCCTTACAATATAAAAAAAGTTATTACTTCCATAGTGGACAACAGCGACTTTTTGGAAGTCCATCCCTATTATGCTATGAATGCTGTAGTAGGCTTTGCCCGAATTAACGGCCAGCCGGTAGGTATCGTAGCCAACCAACCGGATTACCTGGCAGGTTGTCTTGATATTAACGCTTCAGACAAAATCGCACGGTTCGTTAGATTTTGCGACTGCTTTAACTTGCCCCTGGTTACCTTTATGGACGTGCCAGGTTTTTTACCGGGTACGGACCAGGAATATGGCGGTATAATACGGCATGGGGCCAAAATGCTTTATGCTTATTCTGAAGCTACCGTGCCAAAAGTGACAATCATCCTGCGAAAAGCATACGGCGGCGCATATATCGCTATGTGCAGCAGCAGCTTGAGGGCGGATACCGTTCTAGCGTGGCCTTCTGCAGAAATTGCTGTAATGGGCCCGGAAGGGGCTGTAAACATCATTAATAAAAAGGAGATAGCACAAGCCAGCAATCCTGATGAGATGCGGGCAAAATTAACCATGGAGTACCGCGATAAGTTTGCCAGCCCATTTGTTGCAAGTGCCCGTGGTTATATCGACGACGTTATAGATCCCAGGGAAACCAGGTCGAAAATTATAACGGCCTTAAGTTTGCTGGCTACAAAAAAAGAATCGTCTCCATATAAAAAACATGGAAATATACCTCTTTAAAGAATTCAATAAATTATTTTGCTTTAAGAAACTGGCCGCCGTAAGCCGGCTGGGTTTGGGAGGTTCAAATGAAAAGAAACAAAATAACTATTATCGGCTCCGGAAATGTGGGTGCAACTTGTGCCCATTGGGCAGCATCCAAAGAACTTGGTGATATTGTCCTGATCGATGTAGTGGAAGGAGTCCCGCAAGGAAAAGCGCTGGATCTTATGGAAGCAGCGCCGGTCGAAGGTTTCGACTGTATTATCACCGGAACTAATGACTACCGGGATACAGCAGGCTCGGATTTGGTAATCATTACAGCCGGTGTTGCCCGGAAACCGGGAATGAGCAGGGATGATTTATTGAATACCAATGCTAAAATTGTGTCTTCCTGTGCCCAGCAAGCTGTCAAATATTCGCCGGAAACAACAATTATTGTAGTTACCAACCCATTGGATGTAATGGCCCATGTGGCACTTAAAGCCAGCGGCCTGCCACCCAACCGGGTTATGGGCATGGCAGGAGTGCTGGATTCCGCAAGGTTCCGTACTTTTATTGCTTTGGAATTAGGGGTTTCTTTTGAAGATGTAAGCGCTTTTGTGCTGGGCGGGCATGGCGATAATATGGTGCCACTGGTAAGATACAGCTATGCAGGAGGAATCCCCATCGAGAAACTAATCCCTGGAGAAAGAATTAAAGCGATAGTAGAAAGGACCAGGAAAGGCGGCGCTGAAATCATTGATTACCTGAAAACAGGCAGCGCCTACTACGCGCCTGCAGCCTCAGTAATCCAAATGGCCGAAGCCATACTAAAAGACAAAAAGCGGATTTTACCGGTGGCCGCCTACCTGCAAGGCGAATACAACCAAAATGACATATACTTCGGGGTTCCTGTAATACTGGGCAAAGGCGGCGTTGAAAAAATTATCGAAGTAGATTTAAACGGGGATGAACTGGAAGCGATGGCCAAATCAATTGAATCGGTACGAAAACTTTCGAAAGTTTTGGGACTTTAAAAGAACAGCCCCAGAATTAATAAAGTAAAACATGAGTAGTAATAAATACTATTAAAAAATACAAACTATTAAAAAAGTGCATTTAGCCAAATAACTGTACTGACCCCCAAAAGTTAGACCTAAAATCTAACGATTGGGGGTCGGT
>CAYUXS010000100.1:5229-5803 GCA_964448915.1 uncultured Peptococcaceae bacterium | reverse complement strand
TGCATGTCAATAACCAGTAATGCAGCCCTTCCCTTGATCATTTAAAATCCCCCCTTCTTATTTAAAAATTATGCACCCAGGAATAAGGCGCTGATAAACCGGACAACAATACCTGCAACCATACCTAAAAACGGATCGAATGTGGCTATGGTAACCGCAACTGTTATCGGACCACTAATAGCATCGGTAGGGGTCACCACCCCAACAATATTGTCGGGTATTGCCAATGCAGCCCCAATTATTATAAGGAAGCCTGCTACAGCCGCACCGGGAACATATTTGGTTAACCAGGGCAGCAATCCGATTAAAAGCAGTACTCCGGCAATTGTCATGAGTAATACGGCCGAATTCACAGGATGGGGGGCTGCCGCAGTACCGGAAATAATTGGTTCCAGGTTGGTCCCTCCAAAAAGGGCCGACACCGCTCCGCTTAATCCGGCAATGATATTTACATGATCAAAGTTTGGGGTAACACCGGCCATTTGCCCGTCAATCCCTGTACAAGTAATGCTTGAACCGGTACGTAAGGCCAGCAGTGCAAGTGCGCCCCTGATAACCCCGATGTCTTTTAAAA
>CAYUXS010000100.1:0-5210 GCA_964448915.1 uncultured Peptococcaceae bacterium | reverse complement strand
CTCTTTCCTTATCAAAGGGGACGGGTTCAAAGGGGACAAAGCGGCTGACAATTAAAGATACAAATACACTGGCACCCAAGGCATAAATTAAATTATTTGGGTTATCACTAAGTGCAAAGAAAGTAATAATTGCAACTGCGATAGAAGTACCGCCAATAATCTTGTTTTCCTTAAAAAAGTCAATAGCAACAAAACAAAGAATTATACCCACACCAGTCATCATACCCGACAAGATCGGGCCTTCAATAAAACTGACAATAGCGCCATATACACCCAAGATCCCGAGCAATGCACCTAAGATACCTGCAACTATTACAATGTAGGCCATTTTTTTCCAGTCCCGGTTTGCCAGTTTTGACACAACTGTCAACGAAATTACCTCAAATGAAACCGGCGCTACTGAACCAAACAAGTATACAAGCACAGCACCAAAAAGAAATCCTATTCCTGCAGGCATCACTGCCCATCCCATAGTAAGCCCTACAAAGCCTTCTCCGATAACATCAGCCAATGTTGCCAAAGCGGCAATGACGTCGGATAAATTCATTGTTTCACCTCCTTTTACCCTTTTTATATAATTTATTTGTTTATTGGTCAGTCATTCTTAGATCTCATTAAAACTGTCCTACTTGTTGTTGGAAATATGCGTCAGGAAAAGCCTGTCTGGAAATGAAGTGATATTAAGGAAGTGATATTAGGAAAAGAAAAATTGGCAAAAACTTTGTCAAAACCTGGGAAATTAATTCCTATTTTGCCATTATTATACTGCCAAGGTCGAACTATGTCAATAAATGAGGAAGAGGAATCCAACCGCCTTATATAGGTTATACTAATTTCCTGAAGGTTGCGGAGTTTAAAGTTAGGTGAGCAAATTGGTTATCAAGGGGACAGCAAGGGTTGACATAAAAACCAAAGTATTGGTAAAGAGGTTGCGGGCAGGTGATATTGCCGTAATAAACCATCCCGAATTGGATGATGTAGCAGCCAGGTCTTTACTGGAAACCAGGGTTAAGGCAGTAATTAATGCCGCACCTTCTGTCAGCAGCAGGTATCCTAATGAAGGGCCACTAATCCTGGTGACCTCGGGGATACCCCTGATTGACAATGCAGGCAGTGAATTGATGGGACTGGTAAAAGAAGGGCAATTGTTAGAGATCAAAGGGGGAAAAATATTTTGCAGCAACAAGCTGCTGGCAACGGGAGAATACCTTACAAAAGATAAAATCATAAAGCAAATGAACAAGGCTCAAACCAAATTTAAAGATTTATTTGGTGATTTTGTCTCAAATACTTTGGACTATGCACGCCAGGAAATTGGTTTAATTAATGGCCAATACCAACTTCCAGGGTTAAAAACTGATTTTAAGAAAAGGCATGCTTTGATTGTTGCCAGGGGCAGCAATTATAAAGAAGACCTGTATGCCATCAAATCTTATATAGATGAAGTAAAGCCTGTGCTTGTAGGGGTTGATGGAGGAGCGGACGCACTGGTGGAAGCAGGTTATAAACCGGATTTGATTGTGGGTGATATGGATAGTGTTTCTGACGAAACCTTGTATAAAGGGAGCGAACTTGTGGCCCATGCCTATAGTGACGGCCATTGCCCAGCTCTTCTGAGGCTTAAGAGATTAGGTCTTTCCTGTTCTGTTTTTGCCGCCCCGGGGACCAGTGAAGACATAGCTTTGCTTATGGCTTATGAAAAAGGTGCCGAGCTTATCGTTATGGTTGGATCCCATACCAATCTACAGGATTTTTTGGGGAAAGGAAGGAAGGGGATGGCCAGTACTTTTCTGGTCAGGCTGAAAGTAGGGCCGGTGTTGGTAGACGCCAAAGGTGTAAGCAAATTATATCGTAGTAATTTTCGCAGCCGCCATTTGTTTCAAATCATACTGGCGGCACTTATTCCGGCTGTTTTGATAGCTACATTATCTCCATCTTTAAAACAAATAATAAAACTGATTTATTTAAGAATAATTTATAGTTTCTAACCGGATGGTGGCATATGTTCTTTAGCCATAAATACCATATAGCATCACTTGCGGCAGTTTTCCTGGCCTTGGGGTTGGGTATGTTAATAGGCATTGCCATGCCTTTTAATAACGCTTTAACCAAACAGCATCAAAAACTAACCGCTTCTTTAGAAATGCAATTGATTGCACAAAAACAATTAAATAGCCGTTTAACGTCCCAAATCAAAAATATGGAATCTGAACAAAAAATTCAAAAAGAGTTTGAAAAATTAATCCTGCCTTCTTTAATTTCCGGTAAATTATCCGGACATCGTATTGCTGTTATCGGTACTACAGGACGGCCTTTGGAACAGGTATCTCAATTGCTGCAATCGGCAGGGGCTGAAGTTTGTTCCATAACAAACTTTTTAAATATAAAAGGTTTAGACAGCCTAAAATTCTCAGGGAAATTATCAATTGACGGCAATGATAAAGGGCCGCTGGTTAAAAAAATAGCCGGGGATGTTGCCAAAGCTATTTTAAGCGGCAACAATGCAACCTCGGATATTTTGATTAAATATGGGATAATCCATGTGTCGGGAAATTACGGGCAACCCTTGGACGCAGTATTGGTGATTGGTGGAACAAACGACAAGGAAATGGTTAACTTCACCCTTTTGGATTACCCAATAATTGAATATTTTAAAGTTAATGATCTCGATGTTTACGGGGCGGAAGAAAGCAACGCCAAATATTCTTACATAAAGGCATACCAGAAAAAACGACTGTCTACGGTGGACAATATCGATACAATTCCAGGCCAAGTCGCTCTTGTTTACGCAATTTCCGGAAACCCTGGGCAGTATGGGACCAAGCCAACCGCAAAGGTATTTATGCCTCTATTGGACAGCGGGGTGCCCGTTAATGGAAGGTAACATAAATATCAGCGTTTTAATCCCGGCATTTAATGAAGAAGAAAAAATAGGCGAAACCGTAAAAACTTCAAAAAATATTCCCGGTGTAACGCAGGTATTGGTGGTGGATGACGGTTCTACTGATCGGACTGCCCTGGTTGCCCTGGAACATGGTGCTGAAGTTGTTTCATTAGGTAAAAACACAGGCAAAGGAGGCGCTGTTAATGCCGGGGCAGCCAATCTAAAAGGCAGCATTGTGTTGTTATTGGACGGTGATTTGGGGAAAAGCGCGGCAGGATCAGAAAAGCTGTTAAAGCCGTTAATAAACGGTACGGCAGATATGGCAATAGCAATATTCCCCAAGACAGGCATAAAAGGAGGTTTTGGTTTCGTAAAGGGATTGGCTCGAGCAGGGATAAAATTAAAAACGGGATTGCGCTTTGAAGCCCCTTTATCCGGCCAAAGGGCTGTCCGGCGTGAAGTATTATGCCAGTGCCTTCCGATCGCTTATGGATACGGCATGGAGGTAGACCTTACCATAAAAGCTGCAAAAAAGGGATTCCGTATCGTCGAGGTTCCTGTTAACATGGTGCATCGTTTTACAGGCAGGGATATTGAAGGTTTTATTCACCGGGGAAAACAATTTTGGCATGTAATCAAAGTTTTCACACAGTGAAACCGGGGTGTAGTCATGATTAATAACCTTTTGCAAGTTATACTGTTTTTCTTATTGGGATGGGCGGCTGCAAAAATTATTTTGCCCGGCATTTATAAATTGGCTTGTAAAAACGGCTGCCTGGCATTTAATTATTGCTACAATAAGATACCCTTGGCTTTAGGCATTGTATTCTTTCTGGCTTCACTGCTTGTATTTGCCATAACTGTTTTTATCATACCCTTGACATTAAAACAAAAAACCGTCTACTTTTTACTGGCTATGTCAGCTTTCACCCTGCTGGGCTTAGTGGATGACTTCTGGGGTTCCCACCAGTCACGCGGCTTTATAGGCCACTTTAACAGCTTGCTTAAGGGAGAGTTAACCACAGGTGCAGTCAAAGCATTCGCAGGGACAGGTATGGCAATCATAATCTCCTCACTGACAGGCGATTATGTTTTAGTACCCCTAAACGTCTTAATCATAACTTTATCCGTAAATATAATCAATCTACTGGATTTAAGGCCGGGCAGGGCTGGAAAAGTATTCCTGATTTTATCCCTGCTTTTTTTATTGGCTTTTCCCGGCCAACCTGAACTGGTTTTCATAGCAACCGCTGCCGGAAGCTTGACGGCATATCTTCCTGTAGATTTAAAAGCAAGAGGTATGATGGGGGATACAGGTTCAAATGCCCTGGGGGCCGTATTGGGTTTATCGGCGGTATGGCTTATGGATTTATGGTTAAAATTGTTTTACCTGGCAGTGCTGGTTTTTCTCCACCTGTTGGCAGAAAAGTACTCGTTTAGCAAAATAATTGCCGGAAACAGGATATTAAATTACCTGGACCGGTTAGGAACGAAAACGTAATGTAATAATTTAATTTAGAAGGTTTTTATTAAACCCTTGTAGAAAAATAATAAATTGAAAAAAGCCGGTATAACCGGCTTTGCTATTTTATAAAGATTGGTGATATTATTGTATAACCGGTTAAAAAGAGTCACTATATATACCGGCAACCTTGGAAGCGGGAAAACCGAGATAGCGGTCAACACCGCATTGGGCTTAATGATACAGGGAAAAAAAACAGCTTTGGTAGATCTGGATATTATAAACCCGTTTTTTAGGACCAGGCTTGTAAAGGACAAGCTGGAAAGCATGGGGCTTCATGTTGTATCTCCGGACACCAAATATTTGTTTTCCGACCAACCTGCAATGTCGCCTGCCGTTAGGGGGATCCTGTTAAACAGTGGGATATCCGGTGTGTTTGACATAGGCGGTGACGACATAGGGGCGCTGGTTTTAGGGCAATACCGGGATCATTTCCCCAGTGGGGATTACCATTTACTCTTTGTAATTAATTGTTGCCGCCCTTTTACCGGTGAGCCCAAGGGTATAATAAAATACCTCAAAAGCATTGAGAATGCTTCGGGGATGAAGGTTACCGGCCTGGTCAACAACACTAATCTCGGCCGTGAAACAACATTGGATACGGTTATCAATGGGGATAAAATAATAACCGAAGTTTCCAAATTTCTTGGCATAGACATTATATTTACCTGCGTAAAGAAAGAACTTGAATCAGAAGCCATCCAGGCATTTGCCGGCAAAACACCGGTGTTGGCGTTGGAGAAGTTTATGAAGGCCCCGTGGGAAACCACTGGACACGGTTAAAAACCGCTAATCTGCCGGGGT
>CAYUXS010000099.1:0-5908 GCA_964448915.1 uncultured Peptococcaceae bacterium | reverse complement strand
TTTTTCTGATATGTCTATGCCGGTTACCATACAGCCCTTTTGGGCCAATTTAATACTGAAGTTTCCTGTGCCACAGCCAACATCCAAGACTTTTTGGCCTTTTTTGGCTTTGAATAGATCAAAAGCCAGGTTGGTTTCGACCAGATCAACAAAACTGCCCAGTTTACTTTTATACCAGGAATCATATTTATCAGCTTCAAGATCAAAGACAGCCAAACTTATCACCTCAACAATTACCCGTACTTGGCTATTTTTTCGTCCATGGTTATGCCATCCGGGCGGTAATCAATCTTAACCATTGAAAGAACTCTTGAGGCTCCTTCTTGAATGCAAACCTCCTGGGCTTTATTAACAATCTCAAGAAGCACTTCAAACTCGCCTTCCATTGTGGTTTCCATCGGTCCTACAATGTATTTAACCCCGTAGGAATCAATTAAATCAATGACCTTGTCCACAATTTTATAAGAATTGCCTTTAGTTATCGGAATAACCTGAAGGCTAACATTTGCAACCGGCACCGTTACCAGCTCCTTAAACAAAATTTTATTTTTAATGGCTTTCCTGATATTTAATATTGATAATGCTTTAAGCTATACTAATTATACGGGTTATATCTAAGATTATCAATTTAATAACCAAACACTAATTAATAAAGGTTTTTTAAAAAGGGGTTATATGAAATGGATGAATTGCGCCAGGTTATTTATGAGCATAAAGAATTTTTTAATACCGGCCTCACTAAAAATATAGATTACCGGCTAAAACAATTGAAAACATTAAGACAAGCAATCATCGAAAACCAACAGGCTATAACTGAGGCACTTTATAATGATCTTCACAAGCCTGCTTTTGAGTCTTTTGCCACTGAAATTGGTTATGTGCTAAGCAGTATTGATTTATTTATCAGGAAATTAAAAAGTTGGGCGAAAATAAAAAAAGTAAAAACACCGAAAATATATCTTGGTTCAAAGAGTTATATATACCCGGAGCCTTATGGCCTTGTTTTAATAATAGGCCCTTATAACTATCCTTTCCAATTGGTTATTGAACCTCTAATAGGAGCAATGGCTGCCGGCAACTGCGTTATTGCGAAACCTTCCGAATACGCCCCGCATACTTCAAAATTGATATCATCTATTATCAGCAATTATTTTGATAAAAGATATATAAGGGTTATCGAAGGCGATAAAGAAGTAAATTCATTGTTGATCAACTCAGAGTTTGATTATATTTTTTTCACTGGAAGCGTGACTGCCGGGAAAAAAGTTATGGAAGCGGCCTCTAAAAATCTGATCCCGGTTACATTGGAGCTTGGGGGAAAAAGCCCTTGCATTGTTGATAAAAACACAAATATTGAAACAGCAGCCAGGAGAATAGCTTGGGGAAAGTTTTTAAATGCGGGGCAAACATGTGTCGCCCCTGATTACCTGGTTGCCCACCATAAAATAAAAAGTGAGCTTATTAAAGCCATAGCCGGCAGTATAAATGAGTTTTATGGGAGCAATCCCAAGCTGAGCCCCGACTACGGACGTATAGTTAATAAAAGACATTTTGAAAGGTTAAAGAATTTAATTAATGAAGAAAAGATTGCCTATGGCGGTGAATATGAACTGGAATCCCTGTATATAGCGCCCACTATTCTTGATAATGTGTCCTGGCATGATGAAATAATGCAAGATGAGATTTTTGGCCCGCTTCTTCCTGTTATTGAATACGACAATTTAGATGAAATAATACGTATAATTAATAGCCGGCCCAAGCCGCTGTCACTGTATGTATTTACTGAAGATAAAGAAGTTGAGGCAAAAGTAATCGAAAACTTATCCTTTGGCGGTGGCTGCGTTAATGACACGGTCAGCCATATTGTTTCCCCCTACCTCCCTTTCGGTGGCGTAGGAGCCTCAGGGATCGGTTCATACCACGGCAAGAGCAGTTTTGAAACCTTTTCGTATCAAAAAAGCATTCTTAAGAGAAACACGAAATTTGATCCAAAATTTATATACCCGCCTTATAGCTACAAAAAATTAAAGCTGTTGAAGAAGATTTTACCTTTAGTTAATATTTTTTAATGCTCTTGTTTCCTGCGGGCACTTAAAACGAACATAAAAAGCCGTCCCTTTATTACTTGTTTCAACACTTATCGTTGCATTATGCCTATGGGCTATACTATAGCAAATAGCCAGACCCAATCCGGTTCCGTCGCTTTTGGTAGTTAAAAACGGCGTACCCAGATTGGCTAAAATGTCTTTCTTAATTCCATGGCCCTGGTCCTTAATCAGGAGAACCACTTCTTCACCATCCAAATATGTTTTAATTTCCAATAGCTTGCCGCTGTCCATTGCTTCTAATCCGTTTCTTACCAGGTTGATAATGAGCTGCTTGATTTCACGATGATCGACCAATATTTCAGGAATTTCCCCAAGTTCCGTTAATATATCAACATTGAAATTCCTTGCATCTGCGAACAACAGTGGCGCTATATTATTAATAATATGGTTTAAGTTATGCTTTCTCATTTCTTTTGAGCTACTCTTAGCCAGAGATAAAAATTCTGTGATAATAATATTGACCCTGTCAAGCTCGTCAATAATTAAATCGAAATAGTCAAGATCTTTTTCATATTCTTTTTTACTGCGAATAATTTGCAAAAAACCCCTGGCACTGGTTAACGGGTTCCTTATTTCATGCCCCAAACCTGCAGCCATCTGGCCGAAAAGTTTTAAGCGGTCCAGCTGTAACATTTCATGCCTTATTTTATTTATGTCGGTAATGTCGGCAGATATACCGCCTATTAACACTCTATCGTTATCCCCTTTAAAAGGGAATAGTATAAACAACCAATCACGTTCAGTACCGTCGGGCCTTTCCATTAGATGAAGGACATCAATGGTTGTCCCGTTTTTTAAAACAGAATCAATTGATTTTCGAATTTTATCTGCGTTGGCTAAAGGCAACAATTCAAAAATTGTTTTGCCGCAAATATCTTCATGGCTTAATTGAAAATATTTCTCACACCTTCTATTTACGTAAACAATTCGATAATCATGATCGATAATAAATACAACTGCAGGAGTGTTGTTCATAAAAATTTTGAATCTTTCATTTGATTGTAATAACTGTTTTTCTACTTTAAGCCTTTCCTGTATTTCCAATTTCAGCTTTTTGACGTTGTTTTTCAGCAATAGTTGTTTTTTTCTTAACCTGTCTTCCAGATTAAAACGATATATGATTTTGCCTATTGTGCTGGCAATTGACTCCAAGTATTCTATAATATCGTCAGATAATAAACCGGGTCTTTCATCTGCAGTATGTATCAAGCCCAGAATACGGTTATCGCCAAAAATTGGGACAAGAGCTATGGATTGATAACCGTATTTAATACATGTCCCCCTGAAATTTTGCAAATCGGCTTCGGCCAAACTGGAAACAAAGTTACTGGCATTGTTGCAACAAAAAGAACCGTTTAACGTTAACATTGGTAAGTCATGAGCCTTATGATTACCGGTTAAAACTCTTACACAAAGACAATTGTCTGACACTATTGACAAACAATTTTCTTTTTCCCAAAAATCACGGCTGAAACCAATATATGATTCATATGGGATTTGGCCTTCCTCACCTAAAATTCTTATGCCGGCACATTGGAACTTGGTAATCTTAATTAATTCTTTTAAGACGCTTTGAATATAATCATACCTGGTTTTTTTAGTAAGGAAAAATCTAAGTATTCGATTAAGGGAGTTAATATAGATATTGGGGTTTTCCTGCCCAAACATAATTAAAACCTCCCTATTGAAATCAAATGTACTCTCCATTATATACAACAAAAGAAGAGGTTAAGCCTCTCCTTTTGCTGTATTATAATGTTAAAACAAATCCGGGAGGAATAATTAACCGGCTTTTGTTTCAATCCTCAATTTATCTGCAACCATTGCTATGAATTCAGAATTGGTAGGCTTGCCTCTTTCCAGGTTAATGGTGTAACCAAAGAATTTTGTCATCATGTCTATATTTCCACGATCCCAAGCCAGTTCGATGGCATGCCTGATAGCTCTTTCAACCCTGCTGGAGGTGGTCTGGTATTTTTGTGCTATCATTGGATACAATTCTTTGGTAACTGCACCAAGCAGGCCAATATCATCAATTACCATTAAAATTGCGTCTCTTAAATAATGATATCCTTTAATATGGGCGGGTACACCCATCTCATGTATGATATTTGTAACAGCGACATCAAGATTTTTGGGTTTCACGGTATTAATATACTGGTTGGTGGTAACTCCATCAGCTAACTGCCTGACTCTTGAACCCAGGACAGAAAAATCAAATGGTTTTAAAATGTAATAGTCTGCTCCCAACTCAACAGCCCTTTGTGTGACGGTTTCCTGTCCAAAGGCTGTCAGCATTATAACTTTTGGTTTTTTGGTTGCATATCCACCTGACAATTTCTCTAAAACACCTATGCCATCCAGATGCGGCATGATGACATCCAGTACCAGCACATCTGGGCTTTCTTTTTCTATTAGCTCCAGAGCTTCCAAGCCATTATAGGCTATACCTACCAGTTTAAAATCATCTTGCTTGCTGATATATTCTTTTAATAATTCACAAAATTCTCTGTTATCATCAGCAATTACAAGTTTAATTAGATTTCTAGACATTTATTTGTGCCCCCCCAAAAATATAAATGTATTATCAAAGATTTATTCGACAACAGGAAATAATCTCCTTCAAATGAATTAGGAAGATAATCTTTGGTTTTGTTCTGTATTATGAGCATTTTCGCTGTTTTATTAATATTTTAGGTGAAAAGATTTAATAAAAACATTTTAAAATAAAAAAAAGAGGCATCAATGCCTCATTTTTTGATATTTTACGATATATTTTGATAATTTATGATATATTTTTATAATTTATGATATTTTTTGTAGATTGCTGCTAAGAATACCTGTTTCTTTTAACATCCATTCTGCCGGTACTCCATAGCCTCGTAAAGGATCATTTATAAAAACATGAGTAAGCACTCCAACAAGCATGCCGTCTTGCATTATAGGGCTGCCACTCATACCTTGAATTATTCCCCCGGTTTTGTTGATTAGTTCAGGATCCGTTATTTCTATAACCATCCCTTTTCCTTTATGATTCCATGGATAAAAAATTTCTTTTATTTCAATGGAATATTTTTTTATTTCAGTACCGTCAATTACTGTCATCATTTCTGCGGGCCCTTTTTTAATTTGATAGCTCATGGCTACTGGGACCGGCCTTTGGTAATATGGGTTTTCAAGATTATTGTCAAGTTTGCCGAAAACTCCATATTTAGAATTTTTTTGTATGTTGCCGCTTAAAACACTGCCTTCTGAAAACATCCCTATTTTTTCTCCGGGGCGCCCTTTCATACCTTTGTGAATTCCTTTGATACTGGCTTCAATAATTTTTCCGCTGCTTATATTTATCGCTTCTGCAGTATCAATGTCGGTTATCATATGACCTAAGGCGCCGTAGATTTTACTTTCAGGGTGATAAAAACTTATCGTTCCTATTCCCGAAGCTCTATCCCTGACAAAAAGCCCTAATCTTGGCCGCCCGGTTTCAGCACACATAACTGCTTTTATTTTTAATTCTATAATTTTGTTGTCTCTTTTAACCGTTAATAAAATCTCCTTGTTCTCCAGTCCGCTTCGAATTATTTCTTTTTTTAATATTTGCTCGTCGACAGGTTTTATACCGTTAATGCCAATAATTAAATCACCTATTTTAATACCCGCCTCTTTAGCCGGATTAATAACCTTTCCATTTTTATCAGTTATGTTGGACATGCCGACTACCATAACACCTTTTGAGTGCATTACAATTCCAATGGAATGCCCTCCGGGAATAACATATACCTGTGGAATTGCATTAGCAG
>CAYUXS010000098.1:0-5929 GCA_964448915.1 uncultured Peptococcaceae bacterium | reverse complement strand
GATGTAATTGTAATCAACAAGATTGACTCCGCAAGTGCAGAAAACATCCAGGTAGTTCGCGACAACGTTGAAAAAATAAATCCCAATGCTACTATTGTTGAAACAGCTTCTCCCTTCAGAGTTGACGATCCCTCAATAATTAAAGGTAAGAGAGTATTGGTCATTGAAGACGGCCCGACCCTTACCCACGGTGAAATGGAATTCGGCGTAGGTTATCTTGCCGCCAAGCGCTATGGTGCTGCTGAAATTGTAGATCCCAAGCCCCATGCCAAAGGCAGGATTGCTGAAATTCTCAAACTCTATCCTCAAATTGGTGCAGTGTTACCGGCTATTGGTTACAACCCTGCACAGCTTAAAGATTCCGAAGATACAATCAACAGTGTTGACTGTGATGCTATAGTATCTGCAACTCCTATCGATATTTCAAGACTCATTAACTTGAAAAAGCCTCATACAAGGGTATACTACGATTCTCAAGAAATCGGTGCACCGACCTTTGATGATATCATCAATGATTTCTTGAAGAAGAAAAACCTTATCAAGTAATTAAAAGTCATTAGCCAAGCACACCCGGCATAAATTAATTATGCCGGGTGGCTAGGACAAACTACTCACTTAGAAAAACAATTTTGGTCGAAAAGATTTATTCTGAATAGGCCATCTAATTAATTTTATTTACAAGGGAGGATTTTTAAATGGCTAAAGTTGTTAAGTCATGGAACGAATGGAGCCAACTGAAGCGCGTTATTATCGGCCGTCCTGAAGGTACCAACGTGCCGGCTCCGGAACCTGCTTGGTGGTATGACCTGCCCCTGGGTGGATACCCTCTGGGTAGCTGGGGTCCTTTCCCTCAGGAAATGGTTGATGCTGCCAACGAGCAAATGAATTATTTCCAAGCTCAAATCGAAAAGCATGGTGCTATCGTTGAGCGCATTGAAATCATGGACTTCATGAAGAATAAGCCGGTTTCCACTCCTCTGTGGACCCAGCTTAACTGCCACGGTGTTAACAACGTCCGTGACGTCATCCTGGTTCATGGTAACTACATTGTAGAGGCTACTACCTGCCGTCGTTCACGTTGGTATGAGTACCTCAACTTCCGTCCCATTTTTGAAAGATACTTTAAAGAGGACCCGGAAGTTGTTCACTTTGCAGCTCCCAAGCCAATGCTGACCGATGAGTCCTATGAGAAAAACTATTACTATTACTTTAACAACGTATGGACCGACGAAGAGAAGCATCAGCGCCTCCTCGAAGGTAGATTCCAGCTCACTGAAAAAGAGCCTCTCTGGGACGCAGCAGACATTTTCCGCTTTGGTAAAGACCTGTTTGTACAGCTTTCCTGCGTATCCAACAAGTCCGGTATTGACTGGCTGAAGCGTATGTTTGGTGCTCTGGGCTTCCGTGTACACATGGTACAGTTCGACAGCCCAATGGATCCCAACAAGCCTGACAACTTCCATCCATGGCACATCGACGTTAACCTGACTGTACCTCGTGCAGGTTTGGCTCTCTACAACCCAGACTGGAAGCCTCGCGATCCTGAGTTCTTCAAGCTGTTCGAACAGAACGGTTGGGAACTGGTACCTGCTGCAAGACCTGAGTATGTCCATAAGAACAAGGTATATCTCACAGGTCTGTATGAAGGTAAGTCCTGGATTTCAATGAACACCTTCAACATCAGCGACAAGTATATGTGCGTAGAAGCTCACGAAACTGCATATCTTGATCAGCTTGATAAGTTGGGTGTAAACTGCATACCCATTCCTTACGAAAAAGTTATTCCGTTCGGTGGCGCTCTGCACTGCACCACTCTGGACATCTATCGGGAAGAAGAACTTACAGATTACTTCCCCAAGCAAGTTGAAGGTTTCTAAAAAAATCAAAGGCTGTTTGCATTGCAGACGGCTAAAGGGCCTTTCAGCCGGGAGTCAAAAAATTGGCTCCCGGCAGAAAGCCAAGTTATGTAGTAAATCTGCATAAAAATATAAATTTGCAGGTTAAGTAGGTTCAACAGGTTAGGCTACTAATGCTTGAGCTTGATAAGGGCCCTAAAGGGGCAGTTGAAGGCGGTTAGGATGTTGCCGGATTATACCCGCAATTTGTTTCAGGTAAAATTGGAAAGCTTACCTTTGAGATAACCGTTTTCAACTGCCCCTTTTAGGATATGCATATTTGACTAGGCCCTTTTGCCTTAGACAATTGATGCCCTTGTAAATATAACGAAATTATTATAGATAATTAGTTATTAAATGTAATAATATATATAATAATAATGCAAAAAGATAAAAGCTTTAGGCATCAAGCTCTTTGTTGATACCGGGTTATCAGCAATAAGTGCAGATTTTAATTCAGGCTACCTATTTAAATGCTAAAGCTTTATAATAGGTTATAGAGAGAAAATGCTTAAGGGTGTTAAACACCAAATTTAAAGAAAAGAGGTGTTATTATTGGATAAGTATCAAATAGGATTAGCGCTACTAGTTATTTTCTTCGTCATAGTAGGTGTAAGTACTTTTATTCTTGTAAGAGGCAGTGGTAGGCGTTTCATCATTGCCGGTAGAAGTATGCCGTTCTTTATTGTAGGTACCATGTTTATGGCTCAGGCAACCGACGCGAACTCTACTTTAGGAAACGCAGCTAACGTTTTTACCGGTGGTTTCTGGGCAGGATTCCAATTCCCCGGTGGTTTGGCCTTATGTATGGTTATTACTGCGTTGTTTTATGCAAAACATTTGCACAGGATGAATTTGATTACTCTTCCGGACTACTATTTTAGAAGATATGGTAATGTTGTGGAAGTACTGGTTACCTTGTTAATGGCTACCAGCTTCATAATACTTGTTGCTGGTAACATCGCTGGCTGCGGTTATATCATGGCAAATGTTTTTGATATTCCGCTTGTTACCGGAATGTTAATCATGGTTGTAGCAGTTTTCACCTATACTTTGGCTGGTGGATTGTTCTCCTGTGCTGCTACCGACATAGTACAGTTGTATCCTGCAATTATTGCATTCGTTGCCGGTGCAATTATTATGATTGGCAAAGTTGGCTGGGGCACCATGATGACCGACATTGCCCCCGAATTTATGGACCTAAGCGGGCTTACCAGCATTGAACATGGAGCCCTTTTGAACTGGGCCGGTCTTATCGGGCTTGGCCTTGGTGATGTAGTTGCCTTGGACTTTATGGAAAGGGTTTTTTCTTCAGAAAGCCCGGAAGTTGCACAAAAAGGACTTTTCTACGGTGCTTTCTTTACTTTGATTATCGGTCTCGCTGCATCAATGATTGGTTTGACAGGATTGGTATTGTTGCCGGGTATTGAAACCCCTCAAGAGTTATTGCCGACAATTGCAATGAATCACTTGCCGTATATCGTCGGACTCTTTATAATGGGTGGGGTTATCGGTGCCGGACTGTCTACCGCAAACGGAGGCTTGCTTGGGATCTGTGCTGTTATGGCTAGAAATATCCTGCAAAGAAATATTTTGGCGAAAAAAATCGCTACCTTGGATCCCAAAGAGAAAGAAAAGCACGACAGGTGGCTGCTTATTGCTACCCGCTGGATGGGTGTGCCGGTTATGGCTATAGCTACATTACTGGCCTATTACAAACCCGAACCCGGTATTATGTTGGTGCTGGCTTTTGACGTGGTATTTGCAACCTGCCTTGTTCCCTTGACATTGGGTATCTATTGGCCTAAAGCAAATGCTTATGGTGCAATAGCCGCTATTATAGTTGGCGGAATTTCAAGAATTGTGATGTTCTTTACAGTACCGGAACACCTTGCAGGTCTGGATACCTTTGTACCGCCGGTATTGTCCTTAATCGCAATGGTACCGGTTTCATTAATGACCCAAAAGCAATCACCTCCTATGCACCATGTTAACTTTGAAACACCTACCGATGAGCAAGTGCTTGCAGGTACACACTAATTTTGCTATTGTCGTTTTAGATTAGACTCGGAACTATAATTAAAGGTTCGGGTTTAAGCTAAAAAGCTTAAACCCGAACTTTAAAAAACTAAAAATATGGCAATAATATTAAAGTATTAGAAGCTTTGAAAGAGCTTCTTAAAACTATGTTTAAGGAAAATACATATCAATTATTATTTGGATAAAATTTTGATTATACATAAGGTAAAAAAATTAAATTTTTTCAATAAATTAAAAAAAAAGGAGAGGAAGAAATGGCCGGAGAGGTAATTGTAGTAGCTCTTGGCGGTAACGCCATTTGCCAGGCCCACCAAAAAGGTACCACACAGGAACAGCTTGAAAATGTTGATGTAACTGCATCACAAATTGCGAAGCTGATCAAGGCCGGCAATGAAGTAGTAGTAACCCATGGTAATGGGCCGCAGGTCGGTGACCTGATGGTTCAAATGGAAGCTGGAAAGGATCTGGTCCCTGCACAAACCATGTATGTGTGCGGTGCTATGACCCAGGGACAGATTGGTTGGATGATGGCCAATAGGTTACAGCATCATCTTAAAAAAATGAATATTAAAAAACCGGTTGCAGCAGTTGTTACACAAATGTTGGTTAGCAATGACGACCCTGATTTTAAAGATCCGTCCAAGCCTGTAGGAGTATTCTATACCAAGGAAGAGGCTATGAGGCTTAAGGAAGAAATGGGCTATACCGTAAAAGAGGTTAAGCCGGGTGCAGAAAAGTCCTGGAGAAGGGTTGTACCTTCACCGGATCCGATTGAAATTATCGAAAGCGAAGCAATAGCTGCATTAGTTAAGAGCGGGGTTGTAGTCATAGCTGACGGTGGTGGCGGTATCCCCGTAAGAGAAGATGAAAGTGGCAACATTGTTGGTGTAGATGCGGTTATTGATAAAGACCTTGGCGGGTTTGTCCTTTCCAAGGTTGTAAACGCAGACAAATTTGTAATTTTAACAGACGTTGAAAAAGCCTGCTTGAATTACGGCAAGCCTGATCAAAAAGAACTTGGTACCGTTACTTTGGCTGAAATGGAGAAATACTATGAAGAGGGCCATTTCCTGAAAGGTTCAATGGGCCCCAAAGTAAAGGCATGCCTGCGTTTTGTAAAGAACACCGGCAAAGAGGCCATTATTACATCGCTGGATAAAGTTGATGAAGCTATTGAAGGGAAAACCGGTACACGTATTATCCCTTAATTAAAAAGCATTCTTTAAATAAGCCAATGATAATGATATAAGGAGGAGTTTCACGATGGCATTCAATTTAAGGAACAGAAACTACATTAAGGAACTGGATTTTACACCCCAGGAACTTCGCTTCCTTTTGGACCTGTCCAGGGACCTGAAAAGGGCAAAATATGCTGGTACTGAGCAGCAATTGTTGAAGGGCAAAAACATTGCTTTGATCTTTGAAAAGACTTCAACCAGAACCAGGTGTGCTTTCGAAGTAGCAGCATATGATCAGGGTGCAGGCGTTACATACCTTGATCCTACCAGCTCTCAGATGGGTAAAAAAGAGTCCATTAAGGATACCGCACGGGTTCTTGGCAGGATGTACGACGGTATTGAATATCGTGGTTCAAAACAGTCATACTGCGATGAGTTGGGCGAATATGCCGGAGTTCCTGTATGGAACGGGCTTACCGATGACTGGCACCCAACCCAGATGTTGGCAGACGTTTTGACTATGATGGAAAATACTGAGAAGAATTTAAGCGAGATTATCTTTGCTTACGTTGGAGATGCCAGGAATAACGTGGGTAACTCATTGCTTATCGGTGCAGCAATGCTTGGTATGGAATTCCGTTCAGTAGCGCCGAAAGGGCTCCAGCCTAACCCTGAACTGGTTAAAATTGCCCAGGAGTATGCAGCAAAAACCGGTGCTCGTATTATGATCACCGACAATATTGACGAAGGTGTTAAGGGCGTAGATTTCATCTACACCGACGTTTGGGTATCCATGGGTGAACCCGACTCTGGATG
>CAYUXS010000097.1:4701-6007 GCA_964448915.1 uncultured Peptococcaceae bacterium | reverse complement strand
CGGCATGGCATCCCTATAGCATCTTTTGGATGTTATCGCATCGTACATATCCGCCATGCCAACTATTTGAGACATTTCCAGTATACTGTTCCCACTTAACCCTAATGGGTAACCCTCTCCATTATACCTTTCATGGTGTTGGTATGCTATTATCCTGGAGATACTGTGCACATTATCATTTAACCTAAGTATGTCCAAAGAATATTTAGGATGTTTCTTCATTTCTTCAAATTCTTCCGGTGTCAATCTTCCCGGTTTATGAAGGATTTGAGACGGGACCAAGCATTTTCCAACATCATGCAGTATTGCCCCGATAGCAAGGTTCTCCAACTGTTCAAGAGTATAGTTCATTGATACGCCTATCATAACGGATAAAACACAAACATTGACACTATGGCTGAAAAGGTAATCATCAACTGAACGAATATCTTCCAAATCATAAATAATCTTTTTATTTGCTATTATTTGGTGGATTATATCATTAACGATAAATTTAGTTTCATTATAATCTATATTAGCGTAATTATTAATTGCTTTAACAATATGGTTTCTGGCCTGCAGCCTGGTTTCATCTAATATTACATCAGATATAACAATATCTTTCGATATATCATCTTCTATATAAACATAAGGAATACCTCTATCAATTAACTTTCTGATATAAGACTCGGTAAGCTTCACCCCTTTTGCAAGAAGCACTCTTCCATCAGAAGTGTAGATATGGTTTGCTAATTCCATACCTGCTCTTAGAAAAATTGAGGGTATCCTTCTCATAAAACCCACCTGTATATAAATAACTACAATAAGTACACTTTTTTCTATGTTTTTTGCCAAAAAACCTTCAAAAAAGTAATAAAAAACAAATATGACAATTTTTCCTTGTTAAAGGTTATTTTTCTAGTATACAGCTAACACGTTCTTTCAATATTTTATTTATTCTCTCTTTATGGCACAGGTTTAGTTTATAACAAAACAAACAAACTTCTATTGGATCCCTTGCCATTAAATCATCCAATGAGGCGGTAGCCTCCAATCTTACATCCAACCCCTTAAGTTTTACATAGATTTTTCCATTATCTTCGACATTTATTGAAATTACTTTAAAATAAATATCATGGTTATAGCTGTGCCTGGTGACAATATCCCCCTCTTTAATAGCCGGTGCGCCTTTAATTGTTTTTTTCAAAAGACCACCCCTATCTGCCGCCGCTTTAATAAAGTACTATTAATTGTATACTATTCACCTATAGCACAGAATGCTGGCGTTAAAAAATGGAATAAGCTATAATTATTATGTTTAGGAGGG
>CAYUXS010000097.1:0-4691 GCA_964448915.1 uncultured Peptococcaceae bacterium | reverse complement strand
CCTTAACTGTTGCCAAACTTATGGCCGTTTCAGCACAAACAGCCCCGAAAGCACGGGGTCAGGATTGTATATCATATAAAATAATCACCGGAGAAGATTTAAAGCGATTAGCGGAAGAAATGAAACTTTATTCAAATGAGAAGGGTAAGAGGTTTTTTGCCCGTGATGCTGAAAACATAAAAAATTCTGAAGCACTTGTTTTAATTACCATTAAAGAAAACAAAACAACCGGGCTTAATTGCGGTGCTTGTGGATACGAATCATGTGCGGATTTGCCGCCTCAAAAAAACAGCAAGGAATATCCGGGGCCTTTTTGCGCCTGGAGGCTGGTAGATATAGGCATTGCTATAGGTTCAGCGGTAAAAACAGCAAGCAACTTAAATGCTGATAACAGGGTCATGTACTCTGTAGGGGTTATTGCCAAAAAAATTGGCTTGACAGACAGCCCTTTTGTAGTCGGGATACCTATTTCATTCACCAGTAAAAATATTTATTTTGACCGGACGGTGTAAGGGCGGACACCCCTGTCCGCCCGTCGGTCTATAACCAAACTCCGTTTATTCCGTTTATTCCGTTTATTCCCTTTATTCCCTTTATTCCCTTTCTTCCAAAGGAATGTAGTTGCTCCTTTTTGCCACACACTTGTAGGCAGGTCTAATAATCCTGCCGGCGTTTACCAGTTCCTCGATCCTGTGGGCGCTCCATCCTGAAATCCTGGAAATTGCAAATATCGGTGTATACATTTCCGTCGGGATACCCAGCATTTTGTATACAAACCCGGAATAAAAATCAATATTGGCGCTTACACCTTTATACATCTTTCTTTGTTCGGCAATTAACCTGGGAGCAATTTTTTCCACCCTTGTATAAAGGTTGTATTCCTCTTCAAAATTCTTTTCCTTTGCCAGCATTGCTATTGATTCTTTAAATATTTCCGCTCTGGGATCAGATATGGAATACACAGCATGTCCAATACCATATATCAACCCTGATCGGTCAAAAGCGTCCCGGCTTAAAATCCTGTTAAGGTAGTTTTCGATTTCATCCTCGTCTTCCCAATCCTTAACGTTTTTCTTCAAATCCTCAAACATCTGGATAACTTTAATGTTAGCGCCGCCGTGCCTTGGCCCTTTAAGAGAGCCTAAAGCGGCTGCAATAACTGAATACGTGTCCGTGCCTGAAGAGGTAACCACATGGGTAACAAAAGCCGAATTATTTCCCCCGCCGTGCTCGGCATGCAGCACCAAAGCCAAATCCAAAAGTGCCGCTTCCAGTTTCGTATAAGTACTGTCAGGCCTGATCATATAAAGGATATTTTCTGCCGTACTAAGACCGGGTTGTGGACTGTGAATATACAGGCTTTGATCATTATGATAATGGGCTAACGCCTGGTACCCATAAACTGCTATGGTCGGGAAACAGGCGATAAGCCTGATACATTGCTGTAAAACATTCCCTACTGAAGTATCGTCCGCTTTGTCATCATAGCAGTATAAACCCAATACACCCCTTGCCAACAAGTTCATAATATCTTTGCTGGGTATTTTTAAGATCATATCCCTGACAAAATTCTCCGGCAGTTTACGGAACTCGCAAAGGAGAGCTTCAAAATCCTCCAACTCCCGCTTATTGGGCAAACGACCGAATATAAGCAAATAAGCCGTTTCCTCAAACCCAAACCGCCCGCTTTTCGTAAAACCGTTAACTAGATCTCTAATATCAATGCCCCTGTACATTAACCTGCCGGGAACCGGAATAATATCATTTTCATCCACAATATATGAGTGAACATCACCAATCTCCGTCAGGCCTACCAAAACACCCCTGCCGTCAATATCCCGCAAGCCTCTTTTTACCTGGTATTTATTGAATAATTCCGGATCAATATAATTGTTCCGCACAACAATATCAGTTAATTGTTTCAACTTATTGCTTTCTATATTATTTAATTTGCTTCTATCCACGATCCACACCTCTTCTAGTACAACCTATAAAAAATATCCTTAAAGACATACATATATTATACAACTAAAAACCACATTACCAGAATAATATTAATTCCTTGTTAAGGCAATATAAAAAGCTGCCGTAGCAGCTTTTATACTGAATTTTCTTAATCTGCCATTTTAAGGAGTTTTGCCTCTATCTCACCTTCGTTGGGAAAGCGTTTCTCTTGAAGTTTGGAGAAAACTAATTCTCCATCAACTTTAATCTCAAAAACTCCACCGCTTGAAGGGACTAGCTCGGTATTTTTAATGCCCGGAAGCCCTTTAAGTTTACTGGCCAAACTGGCCGCTTTGGCTTGATAACCTCACGAAGTACAATACTCAATGGTTAGGTTCTTCGGCATATAAAAACCCCCTAATACTAATAATAATATTTAATTATTATTACCAAATAAAAAAGTATCATATAGTTAATTTTAACATTTACGGCCTATTTTTGCCAATCTATTGACAATTAATCCCAATTAAAATAACCTAGTACTAAACTGCTGTTTGAAAAACATAAAGAGGGGGTAATAAAATGAGCACTGAAAAAAATTTGCAAAGCGCTTTTGCAGGTGAATCCCAAGCCAACAGGAAATACACGGCTTTTGCCAAAAAGGCTGAAGAAGAAGGGTATACGGCCGTAGCCAGGCTGTTCAGAGCTACCGCCGAAGCTGAGGCTATTCATGCCAATTACGAATTAAAAGCTATGGGCGGCATTAAATCTACCGCCGAAAATTTACAGGCGGCTATTGACGGCGAAGAGTACGAGTTTACTCATATGTATCCCGCCTTCATTAAAGAAGCCGAACAGGAAGGCCGGCCCGATGCAAAAAGAGCATTTTACTTGGCCAATGAAGCAGAAAAAGTTCATGCGGAATTATATAAAAAAGCTTTGGCATCTTTGGAAAGCAAGCCGGATACACAATATTACCTTTGCCCTGTATGCGGCTATATCCATGAAAACAATGCTCCCGATAAATGCCCGATTTGCGGTACTCCATCCGGTTCATTTAAAAATGTAGGCTAATCTGCTGGTTTTACTGTCGAGGAACAATAATCATCTAAACGGCCCGGATATCCTACAGCCAAACCGGTATGTAACTTGTCAAGCAAGCCTGACTAAGTTATTATCACTGTGGGAATATCCGGCCGTTATAACGTCCGGGTTATTTGGTACAAACATATCTGGCAAGAAATCCATTGAAATAATCCGCTTTTTCTATCTTAAAACCTGCTTTTATTAATAGCTTTTCCATTATCCAATCCAAAGTGGAATACTCTTCTTTAATATGGATTTTTACCTCTTCTGCAACTTTTTCGCCTGCTGATGATTTGATTTTTTCAATTAAATCATTAAAAAAACTAAGATAATCATCGATTGTGGGAAACACTACGTCCCGCAGGTAAAATTTCCCCCCCTTATTTAATAGCTCATAGATTCTCCTTAAAGCAATAAACTTCCAGAAATCCGGAAGATGATGCAATGCCAGCTGCGACACCACAATATCAATTGGCTCGCCTTGATGGCAATAAGTTAAAAACCCGCCTTGATAAAAATTAATATTATCCCGCTTTTGAAATCCAGCCTTATTACGGGCAATCTTAAGCATTGCCGGTGAAATGTCTATGGCATAAACCATCTTGCAATACCTGGAAAGACCTATGGCAAGTTCGCCGGTTCCTGTTCCAATTTCAAGCAGCACGCTGCTCCGATCTATATTAACAGAAGCTTTGACATCTTCTATTTCTCCTGCAATGTCCCTAATTTGCCCCATGTTTCGATCATATGCCTGCACTTCTCCAGTTTTAGAATAATCTACACCAATTTGTTGAAATTCATTGTAATACCATGCTGGGAATAGCTCCACAACTTCCACCTTCCGGCTTCATTATCATTAATAATTGGTTTTAATCCAGCCTGACATCTACAAGTGTCCCGGGAAGAATAGTATCCTCACTGACCAAACAGTCTATAGCTATAACCCCTGCACCTTTTTGGGCAAGTTCCCTAAGGGCGTACCCAAATTCAGGGTGCATCTCGTCATTTGGCCTCATATACCGTACGCCCTTCATTTGAATAATAAAAACAACCATCGCTTCATAGCCTTCATCTATACAGGCAACCAGATCTTTCAGGTGCTTTACGCCGCGTTCAGTTGGCGCATCCGGGAACAGTGCCACTCCATCCTTTTCAAGGGTTACGCCCTTAACTTCCACATAAATTCTTTTTCCCGCTGTTTCAAGATAATAGTCAAACCGCGAGTTGTTGTATTTCTGCTCGGCTTTAATCGTCTCAAGAACCGGGAAAAAAATACCTTCATCCAGCCATTCCCTGAAAATGATATTGGGGGCTTGGCTGTCAATATTGACAAGCCGCTCCCCTTTCCATACGCTTATCAAGTCATATTTGGTTTTCCTGCCGGGATGGTTGCCCTCCTGGACCAGGACCTTTGCTCCTTCAACCAGCAACTCCCTGCAGCGCCCTGTATTTTTTACATGGCAGGGCTCTATTTTGCCTTCAATTTTGACGTGAGCCATAAAACGGTTTGGCCGGTCTATAAACGTCCCTTTCTTTATCCTGCTATATCTCATATCTCACTCGCTTTAAGCCAATAGATACAGTAATAGTGCATCCCCGGCATCAATTAATTAAGATCTTTTAAATATTTTCTTTGCCGCTTTGACTTTAAACAATTCAAT
>CAYUXS010000096.1:0-6296 GCA_964448915.1 uncultured Peptococcaceae bacterium | reverse complement strand
GAATTATTATCAATGAAGCTGGAAAAATTCCGGGAAAGTCTAATCAGGATAAATAAAATTTATTCTGATAAAATAGCTTTAAGGGAAATAGAAGAAAGTTCCTGGTCGGAAAAATGGAAAGAGTATTACAAGCCATTAAGATTGGGTAAAAAGCTGTTAATCAGGCCTTCCTGGCTGCAAGGCGCGGAAGAGAACGACTTGTTGGTTATTGAAATGGATCCCGGGATGGCATTTGGCTGCGGCAATCATCCTACAACTTCTATGTGTGCTGAGATGCTTGAAGAAATTATCCGGGGCGGTGAAAAAGTTGTAGATGTGGGCACTGGTTCCGGGATACTTTCCATAATTGCTGCGAAACTGGGAGCATCACAGGTGTTGGCTGTAGATGTTGATCCGGTAGCTGTTCGTGTGGCCAGGGAAAATGTTTTGTCCAACGGGCTTGATGATCGCATTAATGTCCGGGAAGGTGATTTATTAAATGGAATCACTGGAAAATCTGATATTATTGTGGCGAACATTGTTACCGATACAATAAAGATATTGCTTCCATCGGTAATGCCTTTACTTAATGATGGAGGGAAATTTATTGCTTCAGGCATCATTTCAAGCAGGCAGGGGGAAATTGTCCAAGCCATAATTGATCATGGGCTGCAAATTGCCAAGGTATCCAGCCAAGGTGAGTGGACTGCAATTCTTGCTACAGTTTAAACATATTTTTGATTGCGGTAAAAGGTAATAGGTAATAGGTTATAGGTTAGAGGTTAATACCAACTCCTGTGGTGCTGTTGATTTGTTTTGGTATTTTACCCATAAGATATAACTTATTGCCTCTATAAGCCGGCGGCTGTAGACGGCCGCCCCTGCAGGGGTAGGTGAGATTGTTGCATCGCTTTTTCGTTGAACCGGAACAATTTGATCGGGAAAATCCGGTAATTTACGGTTCGGATGTAAACCACATATCCAGGGTATTGAGATTGCGACCCGGGGATCAAATAGAAATTTTAGACGGAAACGGACGGGCAGCCATAGCCGGTATAGAAACTATCAATAAACAAGAGGTAATCTTAAAAATTATTGAGGAATTCAACCCTGGAGGGGAACCTCCGCTGGAAGTCACCCTGGTTCAAGGATTAAGTAAAGGTGAAAAGATGGATTTAATTGTGCAAAAAGCGACAGAACTGGGGGCTTCAGCTATAATTCCGGCGATTTGCCATCGCTCAGTGGCCCGCTTGGACGGAGATAAATCCTACCGGAAGCAGGAGCGGTGGCAGCGAGTGGCTATGGAAGCAGCAAAACAATGCCGCAGGTCTATAATACCTAAAGTTCATATGCCCCAGAGCCTGGCCCAGGTGCTGTCGGGTATTCCCCAAGAACCCACGGCCATCATGCCATGGGAAGGCGAAAAGAAGAATACCCTGGAGCACGTATTGAGCGGGGAAAAAACGGATAACCTTTATATATTCATCGGTCCTGAAGGCGGTTTTGAACCTTTTGAAGTTGAACATGCTGTTAACAAAGGAGTATCCACTGTAACTCTCGGCAGAAGAATACTGAGGACTGAAACAGCCGGCTTGGCCTGCCTGGCTATAGTAATGTTTCAGTGGGGCGACTTAAAATAAGGCTGTACATACATACAAGTACATTAAAGAGAGGTTGCCGAAATGGACACACACAATTCCGGTTCCGGAAAAGGCAGAAAAGTAGCTATTGCAACTTTAGGCTGCAAGGTTAACCAGTATGAATCTTCTTCTTTGACAGAAATGTTCAAGGCCAGGGGCTATGAAGTGGTTGACTATAAAGAAAAGGCTGATGTTTATATCATTAATACTTGTACTGTCACTCACTTGGGAGACCGTAAATCCAGGCAGCTCATTCGCAGGGCGGCCAAAACCAATCCCGAGGGCTTGATTGTGGTGACCGGCTGTTATCCTCAGGCCGCTCCAGGTGAGGTACTTGGCATTCCCGGTGTGGATTTGGTTACAGGTACCGGGGACAGGATGAAGTTGGTAGATTTGGTGGAGGATTTGCAAAAAGGCAGCAAAGTTAATGCTGTCCGGGATTCAAACCTGTATACGCAGTATGAAGAACTCCCGGTAGTAGCCTCTACAGAAAGGGTTAGGGCTTACCTGAAAATTCAAGAAGGATGCGACAATTTTTGTTCATATTGCATAGTACCGTATACCAGGGGGCCTTTAAAAAGCAGGAATCCTGAAAACATACTTGAAGAAGCTGAGAAACTGGTTGCATCAGGTTATCGTGAACTGGTCCTGACAGGAATCCATACCGGTGCATATGGCAAGGACAGAAAAGACGGCCTGAGCCTGTCTTCCCTGCTTGAGAAGATTAGCCAAATTAAAGGCCTCGCCAGGTTAAGGCTTAGTTCGGTTGAACCTATGGATATAACTGACGACCTGATATCTCTTTTAGCCCGGGGAGCTCCATTTTGCCCCCATTTGCATATACCTATCCAAAGCGGTGATGATAAGATCCTGAAAGCGATGAACAGGGGATATCAATCCGGAGATATAAGGGCACTGGTTTATAAATTAAGGGATAAAATAAGGGATTTGTCGATTAGTACAGATGTAATTGTTGGTTTTCCCGGCGAAAATGAGGAACAGTTTTTAAACACATATAATTTAATTAATGATTTAAAGTTTTCTTTTTTGCATGTTTTTAAATATTCACCGCGAAAAGGCACCCCAGCCGCAATGTATAGAGGCCAGGTGCCCTCGGAAATAAAAGACAAACGCAGTAATTTGTTAATAAGTTTAGGGAAGAGGCTTTTTTCAGATTTCAGCAATCAATACCTCGGCAGGGATGTAGAAGTGCTGGTAGAAGACAGGTTTCCTAAAAAGCCCGGGATGGTCAGGGGGCATACATTAAATTACTTGCCTGTTGCATTTCCCGGGGAGGACGATTTAAGGGGCCGGATATTAAAGGTGAGAGTGAGTGGGTTGGACGAGGATATTTTGTTTGGCAGAATTATTCAAGGAAATTGAAGGATTTAATGGCTTTTTGTTGAATAGTATCAACAATAAACGACAGAAGTTACGCCCCGGTGGGAGGAGGTGTCCAGTTGCAGGACTGTATTTTTTGCAAGATTGTTAACAAAGAAATCCCGGCAGAAATAATATATGAGAATGATAAGGTAATTGCCTTTAAAGATATTAATCCTGCTGCTCCGGTCCACCTGCTGGTAATTCCTAAAAAACACATTCCAACTATAATGGATATAAAAGAGCCTGATGTTGATATAATGGGCGAAGTACAGTTGGCTGCGGCCAATATAGCTAAAGATCTGGGCTTACAAAATGGCTTCAGATTGGTAGGCAACTGCAATAAAGATGCCGGCCAAGTGGTCTTTCACATACACTATCATTTGTTGGCAGGCAGGGAGTTCGGCTGGCCTCCGGGTTAGTTGACTGTTATTGGATGCCAATGTTATAATCATTAAGTCTGCAATTTTTCAACGGGGTGTTTTAATGGTTGATAAGTTTGCTGTAAGCCTGGCGGAGGGAGGGATAATGAATGGCAGAAGTACGTGTCGGTAAGAACGAAACATTAGATAGCGCCCTCCGACGTTTTAAACGCAACTGTCAAAAGGCCGGTGTGTTGGCGGAGGCCAGGAAGCATGAACACTATGAAAAACCAAGCGTAAAACGTAAGAAGAAATCAGAAGCAGCAAGAAAGCGTAAGTATAAAACATAATCACGTTAAGCTGCCCAACGGGCGGTTATGTTTGGCAGGGGATGCCCGGCGGTATGCGCCGGGCATTGTTAATAACTACAGTGCTTAGGAGGTATTTTCCGGTGAATCCTGAGTTATATATCTGGTTGTCGGTTCTGCTATTCATAATGGGCTTTCTTGCACTGTTGCTGGAAAATATTTATAGTGCCGGGTTTTGGCGTGCCGGGTATAGCTGGCATCATATTTATCGGCTGGGGGATAATATTATTATCCGTTGATATTGCCCAGACTACCATGTCACTGGTATTGGCTCTGATAGCTACATTGGCTGTGTTTATTATTGGTGTAAAACTGTCAACAAAATTTAAGATCTGGCAAAAAATGACGCTGAATACAAAGCAGGCAAAAGATTTGGGGTACACTGCTTCCTACCCCGACCTTGCTCAATACCAGGGTAGCATAGGCGTGGCATTGACACCCTTAAGGCCTGCGGGAACTGTAGAGGTATCCGGGCAAAGGCTGGATGTGGTTACGGGTGGGGAATATATACCTGCAGGAACATCAATTCAGGTTATCCGGGGTTGAAGGAGCCAGGGTGGTAGTTAAGGCGGTAAATGATAACAGCTGATGAATTTAGGGTAACAAGCTATAGATAGTTATAGGTTATAGGTTATAAGTTATAGGTTGTAGGTTATAAGTTATAAGTTATAGGTTGTAGGTTATGGGTTATTGGTTGTAGGTTGTAAGTTGTAGGTTATAAGTTATGGGTTATAGGTTGTAGGTTGTAGGTTATAGGTTTTGAGTTTTAAGTTGTAGGTGCTAGCTGACAGCTTTTAGCTTTAAGTTTACTGGCAGGAATTTATTGTCCATATAAGTAATTTAATGCTTGGCTGGCAGCTAAAAGCAATCCAAGAGAAATACCCAAACTTCTGGATTCTGAATTCTGACTTCTGACTTCTGAATTCTAGCCTGTGATGAATACCTAATTATAAAAAAAGGGTGGTGTTTTAATGGCGGCATTTTTAAGTTCCGTGATCTTTTTAGTACTAATATTTATTATCGTAGTTGTATTATTTAGTTTTATTCCGGTTGGGCTTTGGATATCCGCTTTAGCCGCAGGTGTCCGTATAGGTATTTTTACCCTGATCGGTATGAGACTGCGGAGGGTTCCTCCGGCACAGATTGTAAACCCTTTAATAAAAGCGGTTAAAGCAGGGTTGGATATATCTGTTAACCAGTTGGAAGCGCACTACTTAGCCGGCGGTAATGTAGACCGGGTGGTTAACTCTTTGATTGCTGCAGAAAGGGCTAACATTCCCCTTGCTTTTGAGCGTTCGGCTGCTATTGATCTGGCTGGAAGGGATGTGCTGGAAGCTGTACAAATGAGCGTAAACCCCAAGGTTATTCAAACACCTTTAATATCTGCAGTGGCCAAAGACGGCATTGAGGTTAAGGTTGTTGCCAGGGTTACCGTGCGGGCCAATATTGATCGCTTGGTGGGCGGGGCCGGTGAAGAAACAATACTTGCCAGGGTCGGTGAAGGTGTGGTAACTACGGTGGGTAGTTCCGATTCCCATAAACAAGTGCTGGAAAACCCGGATTCGATTTCCCGCACAGTTCTTGAAAAAGGGCTTGATTCAGGTACGGCTTTTGAGATTTTGTCTATAGATATTGCGGATGTTGATGTGGGCCGGAACATTGGCGCTCAACTCCAGACTGATCAAGCAGAGGCCGATAAACGTATTGCCCAGGCCAAGGCTGAGGAAAGAAGGGCTATGGCAGTGGCCAAAGAACAGGAAATGAAAGCTTTTGTAGTGGAAATGAGGGCAAAAGTTGTTGAAGCCGAGGCAGAGGTGCCAAAAGGCATAGCCGACGCATTGCGCCAGGGGAATATTGGTTTTATGGATTACTACAATATGCAGAATTTAATATCGGATACTAAAATGCGGGAGGGCATTTCAAGCCAATTAGGTGGCACCCCTGAAGAAACAAATGGTGAAGGCTAAGGTGGTGTGGTTGTGAAAATTATTGAAGGCGGGTATGATGACAAACCAATATCGGGGCCTTGGGACCGTCCCGGGACCGGCGGCCTTCCTGAAGAATCACCGGAATCTTTAGGTGAAAATGATCAAAAGGATAATACCGGATTTTTTGAGCTTGAAATACCGCCACAAGATCCGCCCACAGCCTATCAAGAATATAATGAGTATAATGAAGCTCAAAAGGAAAAAGATTTGGATGTTAACGAAAAACAGCATCTCCCGGAGCCGGGGGTATTCAAAGCTTCTGATGCAGCCGGAAAGCGCCGGGATAGAACAGGTTTTTTGCAGAAATTACTTACACCCGAGGGTATATATTCCGGGCTGGTAATGTCGGAAATCTTAGGCCATAGAAAGGGACTAAGAAGGAGGCGTTAGACCTGAACAGTTTTAAAGCTGCTGTATGCCAGATGACGGTGGTGGAGGATAAAGCGGCAAACCTTGAATCTGCCTGCAATATGATAAAAGAAGCCGCCAATGCCGGGGCTGATCTGGTGGTTTTGCCGGAAATGTTTAATAGCTCGTTTAACGTTGAACGGTTTCCAGAATATGCGGAAAGTTACCCGC
>CAYUXS010000095.1:0-6309 GCA_964448915.1 uncultured Peptococcaceae bacterium | reverse complement strand
GATAAATGCCTTAATAGCCTGCCTGCAGCATAAAAGGCGTCATCAAAGCCAAAGTACTCGTCTGCGAAAAATATATGGCCGGACATTTCACCGGTAAAAGGTGCGTTAAGTTCTTTCATTTTTGCTTTTATAAGGGAGTGGCCGGTTTTGTAAAACACAGGCCTGCCGCCCAAACGGATTACTTCATCCACCAATGACTGGGAGCATTTAACCTCTATAATGGCTGGTGCACCGGGGTATTTTTTTAAAATTTCACTCCATAGGATAGCCATAAGTTGATCACCCCAGATTACATTCCCTTGATCATCAACTACACCGATGCGATCGGCATCACCATCAAAAGCTATTCCCAGATCAGCCTTTTGCCCTTTAACGAGATTAATTAAAGCGGTAAGGTTTTTCCTTTTAACCGGGTCAGGGTGATGGTTTGGAAAGGTTGGATCAGGTTCACAGAATAAATCCAGTACTTCACAGCCTAAAGACGATAAAAGTTCTACAGCAAAATATGAAGCGGTGCCGTTACCGCAATCCACTGCTACTTTTAGTTTTTTAGGGCCAAGTTTAATTTTTTCGCGAATCATTGACATATAAGCCGGCACGGGATCAGCCATCTCTAACCCTGCACTCCCTTGTTCAAAATCATTTGATTCAATGAGACGCCGGAGTTCTTGGATTGTTTCCCCGTAGATAGTACCCGGTCCAAGGGCTATTTTAAAACCGTTGTCTTCAGGCGGGTTATGGCTGCCGGTAATCATTACGGCGGCTTCAGTGTTATAGTATATACGGGAATAGTATAAAATAGGGGTAACTACAGTGCCGATATCCAATACTTTGCATCCTGTAGACATAATACCCATGGAGAGGGATTTTTTTAGCCTTGATGAACTTGGCCGGTTATCCATGCCTATGATAACATCCCGTAGGCCTTTTCTCCTGGCCATGGTTCCAAAGGCCTTGCCGAGAAGGTTTACCGTTTCGTCGGTGAGATCACGATCAGCAATACCCCGGACATCGTATTCTCTAAAAATGTTTGGGTTTATTTGCATGTTTTTCCTCCTTAAAATTTGATGCCCAATTCTATCCGGGCAATCATTGGTCATTATTTTATGCGTTTTGGAATTCTAATTTCATTCGGAATGTATGCCAAAAAAGCTCTAATAATTCGCATGTTCATATTTTAACTCAAGGCATTTTTTATTCCAATTAAACATCAGGTAATTATTCCAGTAAAAAATATGGAGGAATAAGAAAACAAATGTCGAAAGCTAACAAGTTGCTTTTTTATAGCCAATTTTTTTGAGAGGAAGAATAAAGTGAAAGCCGATCTGCATGTACATACCACAGCCTCGGACGGCACGGACAGTCCTGAAGAAGTGGTGGCAAAGGCGGCTTCAATCGGGCTTGGTTGTTTGGCTATTACTGATCATGATACTATAAAAGGCATAAAACCGGCCATTGAAGCCGGGAAAAAATATAAAGTTGAGATTATTCCAGCAGTAGAACTTAGTGCTGAATATGACGGCAAAGAAACACATATTCTTGGTTATATGATTGATGTTGAAAACCAAGCATTAAATTCCAAGCTGTCTTTTTTATGTACGGCCAGAGAAAACAGGATTTACGATATTCTCAGATCCCTTAAGAAAATTAATATAGATTTGGATTTTGACAGGGTCAGTGAAATAGCCGGAGGCGGTTCAATAGGCAGGCCGCATATCGCCATGGCAATGATTGAACAGGGTATTGTCAGTACGCTGGACGAAGCTTTTGGCCTCTATATAGGCGAAGGCAAACCCGGTTTTATCCCAAGATATAAGTTATCAACCGCCCAAGCTGTTAAAATAATAAGAAATGCAGGTGGAGTTGCAGTCCTGGCACACCCGGGGGATAGTTTTGATGAAAAATTGATTTCCAGCCTTATTAAGGAGGGGGTGCAGGGGATAGAAGCCCACCACCCTTCTCATAAACCGGAAACAAGTGAATTGTATGTTAAAATATGTAAATCATATGGGCTGGTAGCTACCGGCGGTTCTGATTACCATGGTGAAGGCAGGAACAGTAATTTTTTGGGCTCCTGCACTGTGGACGGGCAAACTGTCGACAGGCTTAAGAGCTTGGCCAAAAGTGGTAAACAATAAAAAATATAGCAAATTTTTCAGCTTATAGGCTGTTTTATTTTGTAATTCAGGAGGTAAAATTCTATGGAACTGGCCGATCGCATGAAAGGTCAAGAATCCGGTATTTTCAATGAAATGGAAATACGCAAGGCAGAAGTGGAAGCAAGAGGAATAACAGTAATTAACTTAGGGGTAGGTACCCCGGATCGCCCACCGGCCCCTCATGTTATTGCGGCAATGCATAAAGCATTGGACAAGAGAGGTAATTATCGTTACCCGCTGGTTGGCAAACAGGAATTATATAATTCCGCTGTTAAATGGTACAAGAACAGGTTTGGTGTTGATTTGGATCCTGAAAGTGAAATATTGGTATTAATGGGTTCTCAGGATGGATTGGCCCATTTGCCTTTGGTTTATTTGAATCCGGGTGATATAGCTTTGGTCCCTGATCCGGGTTACCCAATTTATTCCTTTGGGATCCAGTTGGCCGGGGGAAAAATATACCCCATGCCTTTGAGGAAGGAGAATGACTTTCTTCCGGATCTATCCGAAATACCGGAAGAAATTGCTCGAAAAGCCAAAATGATGTGGCTGAATTACCCTAATAACCCGGTAGCTGCAGTGGCCAATAAAGAGTTTTTTGAAAAGGTTGTTGATTTTGCCAAAAAGTATAATATTTTGGTTTGCCATGATATTGCTTATTCGGAGTTATGCTACGATGGGTTTAAGCCGTGCAGTTTGCTGGAAGTAGAAGGGGCAAAAGAAGTAGGCGTTGAGTTTTATTCGCTTTCCAAGACATATAATATGGCAGGCTGCAGGATTGGTTTTATGGTAGGTAACCGTCAGGTAGTCGCGGATTTGGAAAAACTGAAATCAAACATCGACTATGGTGTTTTTTGTGTAGTACAAGATGCCGGGATAGCTGCATTGGAAGGTAATCAGGCATGTGTCGAGGAAAACGCCATGGCCTACCAGAGGAGAAGGGATATCCTGGTTGACGGTTTAAGGGCTATCGGTTGGGACATGCCTAAGCCTAAAGCTTCAATGTTTGTATGGGCGCCATTGCCTTCCGGATATACTTCTTCTTTTGATTTCACAATGGAATTGTTGGGTAAGACAGGTGTACTGGTTATACCGGGTACAGCTTTTGGAAATATGGGAGAAGGTTATGTAAGAATTGCCTTGGTCCAGGAGGAAGAAATATTAAAAGAAGCTGTAGAAAGAATATCGAAGGCTTACAATTTTAGTTCATAATTGTGGCTCTTTTGCACTTAACCCCTGCCTTATGTACTAAACCCGCTGTTTAATGCATATACTAACACATAAAACCTACAACGGATAAATGCCAATTAAGCAAGCAGGGGTGAAAATTGGTTGGGTCAAAAAGAAGATATAATTTCTATGCAAAATAAAATTAAGGAATTAGAAGAAAAGGTTGATCAATTGAGGTTAGGACGAAGAGTTTTGATGAACCTTATAGAAAAATTGGAAAAGGAAAAGCTGGATTTACAAATTACTATGGAAAAAGAAAATAAAAAGCTATTACATGCTAATTATCGATACGCAAAGTGGCTACTAAGCAAGAACCGCCAAATAGTCGAATTGGAGTCTAAATTACAGCAGATCAATAACTAATTCCGGCAAAATTATTTTTTATCCACAAAGATATACACAGTCTGGGGATAATGGTAATATGTAGTAAATTATGACAATTTTTGTTCTGTTTATATAAATACCGACTTAAAATAATATTTTACATTCATTCCAGCTTTAATAATCCGACAACATATATTAGAGCAGCTTTTTTAGCCTGCTCTTTTTAATTGCATTTTTTATGATATAATTAATGAATGGTGATGAATTCTATGAGAGTTGCTGTCATTGACGGCCAAGGCGGGGGAATAGGCAAGCATATTGTTGAGAAAGTAAGACGAGAACTTACTGAAGTCGAAATATTGGCATTGGGGACCAATGCCCTTGCTACTTCTGTTATGTTGAAGGCGGGGGCTAATGAGGGCGCTACCGGAGAAAATGCGGTAATATATAATTCGCCCAGGGTTGATTTAATTTTAGGTCCGATAAGTATTATGTTTGCCAATTCAATGTCGGGGGAAATGACTCCGTCAATGGCTCAAGCCATATGTTCAAGCCCGGCACCAAAGTTTTTATTGCCTTTGATGCGCGGGGGAATCGAGTTGGTTGGCATTAAGCAGGAACCGCTGCCTCACCTAATAGAAGAGCTGGTTAACAAGGTTAAAGTTTGGTATGCGGGGAATACAAATACCTAGCTGAGTTACAATAACATTGTATTTCCCAGGTCATTATCGGATAATCGGATAATTGGAAAAAATATGGTCTTTTATTTAGGGCTTAAGCCCCCTGTGTGTAAGAAGAGGGCTTTGCCAGGGAATTTTCCCCGGTCTTGTCCGGGGATTTATTATTATATATTCAGGTGAGGAAATGAAAAACAATAAGCTGGTTTTAATTCTGGGCGGCAACCGGAGCGGCAAGAGCGAATTTGCAGAACAACTTGCCGGAAAAAATGACGGCCCGGTAACTTATATAGCTACGCTTGTTGTGGCTGATGATGAAATGGGCCGCCGGGTTGATATTCATCGTAAAAGAAGGCCGCTGCATTGGGTAACTGTGGAAGAACCTGTTAATATTCCACAAAAGGTGGCTGAACTAGGGAAAGAACCCGGTGTTTTATTAATTGACTGTCTAACGGGATGGCTGTCGAATCTCTTATTATCTGAGGAATTACCCTATAAAGGTGCGGGACTTCCCGATAAAGAGGATTACATAATGAAAAGGTTGACTGATTTTACCTTGGCTGCAAGCCAAGCAAAGGCTGACGTGCTTGTGGTATCTAATGAAGTTGGTCTGGGCTTGGTTTCAGATTACCCGTTAGGCAGGGCTTTCTGTGACATATCCGGGCTGGCAAACAGGCATTTGGCTTCAGCAGCGGACGAAGTATACCTGGTAACAGCGGGTATAGCTATAGAAATAAAGTCAATGGCAGTAAACTTATTAAAAGAGGATTGATCCAGCCGGTTCGACACAGTTTGGCACTTAACGGGCGTGATTTTTGCGGTATACCTGTCAAGATTTTGTAAAGTTAGGTGTGTTAAATGACGGCAAAAGCAATAATGATTCAAGGAACTGCTTCTCATGTTGGGAAAAGCGTATTGGTAGCGGCTCTATGCCGTATATTTTATAGGGATGGTTACCGGGTAGCCCCGTTTAAATCCCAAAATATGGCACTAAATTCATTTGTGACCAAGAACGGGGGAGAAATGGGCAGGGCTCAGGTGGTCCAGGCCGAGGCTGCCGGCCGGCAGCCGGAAGTAGATATGAACCCGGTCTTATTAAAACCTACCGGACAAGCTTCTTCTCAAATCATTGTATTGGGAAAACCAATAGGCAATTATTCTGCATGGGAATATCACAATAATTATGCCACAGTGGTCTGGAAGACAATTTGCGAGGCTCTTCAAAGGCTTAAGGAAGATAATGATTTGGTAATTATTGAAGGAGCAGGCAGCCCTGCTGAAGTAAACCTCCAGGCAACAGAAATAGTAAACATGAGAGTAGCCAGGGAGGCGGATGCTCCTGTTTTACTTGTTTGTGATATAGACAAGGGCGGAGCCTTAGCTGCTGTCGTAGGAACATTGGAACTCCTGCAGCCCCAGGACAGGGAAAGGGTTGCAGGGATAATAATCAACAAATTTAGAGGGGATTTGGCCCTGTTCCAGCCGGCTATAGATTTTTTAGAAAAAAAGACGGGAATTCCTGTGCTTGGAGTTGTCCCTTATTTCCAGGGATTCAGGATTCAGGAAGAGGATACCGTTCCTGAAGAGGCAATTGAAAGATCCCAAAGATATGAGAGTATGGGGCATGATATTGAGATCGCAGTAATACATCTTCCCCATATTTCTAATTTTACCGATTTTGATCCTTTAGAAGGCGAGCCGGATGTCAATGTCAGGTATATAGGCAAGGGTACCCGCTTTGGGAATCCGGATTTAATTATTATCCCCGGAAGTAAAAACACCATTGAGGACTTGGCTTATCTTAAACAAAGCGGGCTGGCTGAAGAGATTAAAAAATGCAAAAATGCCGGTGCGATAGTAATGGGAATATGCGGCGGCTTTCAAATGCTGGGAAAAGAACTGCATGATCCTTTAGGAGC
>CAYUXS010000094.1:0-6398 GCA_964448915.1 uncultured Peptococcaceae bacterium | reverse complement strand
CCTGTTTCATCCCCTGTAGCCACTTCAAGGCGGGCTACACTGCACGCAGCTTCTACCACATGCAGGTTACGCCCCGGACGTAAGCTGTTGTTTCGCCTACAGACCGGGTCTCCACGGAATTAGGGACGTCATACATGCCTTTGTATTTAGCCCTAAAACCTTAACTCCCAGCACCAACCCCCGATGGCGTCGAAAGCAAGCACCAGGAACTTCATCGATGTGCCCTTGGCGGATTTTTAGCCCCGCCTTCATAAAAGGATGCCCGACTAGGATACTGCATCACTGACTATTTAACTGTTTCCTTAATTAATTTTAACAGCCTCCTTATTATTTGTAAAACTCCTATGATAATCAAAAAAGGTCAATATTTCTCGCTTTTTAGGCAGGGTTTGTTATGAAACAAATAATTGTTTGCTTTCTTAGGCTAGCTTCTTCTAGCTTGCCATAGCAAATATTTTTTACAATAAAGAAAATAGGGTGGAGATGTCTATATGTTAATCAACATATGCAAGGGTAATGATATTTATTAAATTCTTTGATAAAATAACTATATATTTTTTTAGTGTTAGCAAGTAAACGGGCGAATTATTGACAACTGGGAGGTTTGGTACATGTATTCTAAATATGGTGCTAGAAAAGCCCTATGGATAATTGCTGCATTTGTAATTGGAGTACTGGTGTCAGGTATTGCATTTTATTTTTTTCCTATAGGTTTTTCCGGTGCTTCTGAACAAAATAACACTGTTGTAAGTAATCCTGCGGGAACAAACTTAATTGCCAATGTAGTTAGTAAGACTAGTCCCGCAGTGGTGATGGTCCGGACACAGGTTCGCTCAGAAAGCAGTGAAAATCCATTTTTTAACGATCCATTTTTTAGGCAGTTTTTCGGAAACCGGTGGGAAACCCAGCCAAGGTACAGCGAAGGGATGGGCTCCGGGTTTATCATCAGCAAAGATGGATATATACTCACCAATGAACACGTTATCAACGGCGCATCCAAAATCGATATTTACATGAGTGGCAGTGAGGATCCAATTCCTGCTAAATTGGTAGGTTCTGACTATGAATTGGATCTGGCTGTATTGAAAATAAACCTGAATAGGGATCTTCCTTATCTTGAGTTGGGTGATTCAGATGCAGTGAGAGTAGGGGAGTGGGCAATTGCCATAGGTAACCCTCAAGGGCTGGATCATACGGTAACAGTTGGAGTTATCAGCGCCAAAGGGCGTCCGATTACCGTTGGTAACAGGCAGTATAAAAACCTTTTACAAACTGATGCCTCGATTAACCCGGGCAACAGCGGGGGGCCCCTTCTTAATACTGCCGGTAAGGTTGTCGGCATAAATACGGCGGTTAGCTCGTCTGCCCAGGGCATCGGTTTTGCCATACCGACAAGTACAGTTAAGCCGGTACTGGATACCCTTATAAAAAACGGTAAAATTACACGTCCCTGGCTTGGTGTCTATATCCAGTCAATGAGCAAGGAAATAGCCCAGAGATATGGCCTTTCCATAGACACCGGTGCTCTTGTTACTTCGGTAGTTGAAGGCGGGCCGGCTCATAAAGCCGGTATAATCCAAGGGGATATCGTTGTGGAGATTAACAACAACAAAGTAGCCAGTGCTGATGATTTAACCTCGGCAATGAGCAAGATCAAACCCGGTGAAAAAATTCCGCTGGTCGTAAACAGAAGCGGAAAAAATATTAATTTCACTGTAACTATTGAGGAAAGGAAATAAATCTTTCAGGCTTGTCAAAAGTTTAAATCCAGGATCGGCAAAGGGCTGTGTAGTTAGTACGCAGCCCTTTTTACCAGTACCCGGCGGTTAATATCTTTTATTCTGGAACAACCCGTAAGTATCATTGCCTGTTTCAACTCTCCGGCCATTTTTTCAAGAACGGTTTTTACTCCTTCAGGACCACCACCGAAGGCTCCGATAATAACCGGCCGGCCGATGAGGACTGCATCAGCCCCCAATGCCAATAACTTGAGAACATCAACTCCGAAGCGTACACCGCCATCAACAAAAATTGTCAGGGAACCCTTAAGTTCAGCCGATATCTCAGGTAAAACCTCGGCTGCCCCGGGGGTATGATCAAGAATCCTGCCGCCGTGATTGGAAACCACAATGGCAGCAGCACCTGCTTCAGCTGCTATCATTGCTTCATCCAGTGTCATAATGCCCTTTACAATGAACGGCAGCTTGGTTGAGGACACAAGTTCCTTTAGTTCTTCTTTGGTTTTAGTGCCGACAGGCTGGTTGTTCAATGCCATAACAAGAAGGCCGGCCCCGTCTATGTCAATACCAACAGCTGCCGCACCGGCTTGCTCCGCTTTTCTTATCCTATCAATAACAGCATCATTTGATCTTGGTTTTATTATGGCTATTCCATGGCCGTTTTCTTCACTTATGGCTTCCAATCCGCAATTAAAGAAAGAGGGGTCCCCTCCGTCACCACACATGCCTAAGGTACCGGCCATTTTACTTCCGCTGATCACTGAGCTGATGAATTCTTTTTCAGTCAGTTTCCCTCCCATATTATAAGATGCACCGGTTAATGGGGCAGCCAGTATCGGAAAATCAATATTATGGCCAAATACTTGTGTTTGGATATCGGGTTCTTTTGAATTATGAAGGGTTCTAAGGTTGACCCTGTAATTATCCAAGGCTTGAATATTTGCCATAAATGCAGAACCTGTGCCGATTCCCCCCATACCCGGAACCTGGCCCGCACAGGCTTTTCCGTCGCATACAGGGCACACTTTACAATAACCTTTAAGGTTTATTTTTGCTTGTTGCAGCAGATCCTTCCAGTCCAATGCCTCACCCCTAATTAAATCTTAAATGTACTATCGAATTATAACATAAAATACAAGTATAATAAGTAGCGAAATATTGTTGTGTTTTTTCATTCTTTGCGGTAATTTATTAATTATGTAAAGAAGGAGATAAATATCAAATAATACAATATCTAGGAGCTGGAAGATGGCAAAAAATAATGCTAACAGGTGGCTTTTGGCAAAAGTAAAAAGGGCAATGATTGATTACGGTATGCTGTCTGATGGTGATCGGGTCGCTGTGGGGCTCTCTGGCGGCAAGGACAGTGGGGTGTTGCTTTATGCGCTGGATGCAATCAGAAGGTCGGTGCCTTTTAATTATGAAATAACAGGTATTTTTTTGGATTTGGGATTTGGTATAGATACCCTTCCTTTAGAAAAATTTTGCAAGAGGCTTAATATCCCTTTTATTCATAAAGTTACCGACATTGGAGAAATAATTTTTGAAATCAGGAAAGAAAAAAACCCTTGTTCATTGTGTTCAAAATTAAGAAGAGGCGCGCTTAACAATTTGGCTGTAGAGCTTGGTTGCAATAAAGTTGCATTGGGCCATCACTTGGATGATTTGGTAGACACTTTTTTTCTGAGCCTTTTTTATGCAGGGCAGTTTCAGACTTTTTCACCAAATACTTATTTAAGCAAGGTAAACTTGCACATGATAAGGCCGTTGGTTTATCTTGGGCAGGAGAGTGTTAAGGAGTTGGCGGTTTCAGAAAGCATACCAATAATAAAAAACCCGTGTCCGGCAAATGGTAAAACCAAACGCGAGGAAATAAAGAAACTGGTTGAGAACTTAAGAATTAATTATCCGGATTTAAGGGAAAAAGTACTGGCAGCATTAAAGAGCGCAGACTTAAAAAACCTATGGCCCAAAGCATTGCCACAGGAACAAAGAATCAGTTATTTAAAAAGGATATAAAGCTTGTATTCCGGTTTTATTTCATTGAACGTTCCAAAGGGGTGAGCCTATGAGTATTAAAAATTTTTTTGACGCATCATCAGTAGCTGTTGTTGGGGCATCCCGGACCCCGGGGAAAATAAGCAACGCTATTATTAAGAATTTGATTGCTTCAGGTTATCAAGGAAAAATATACCCTATTAATCCCAAGGAAAAAGAGATAGAAGGCTTGCAGGCTTACCCGTCGGTAGCCCTGGTACCTGAAAGGATTGATTTGGCTGTTATCGCAGTACCCTCAGTCCGGGTATTGGATGTGGCTAAAGAGTGCGGGGAAAGTGGGATTAGAAATATCATCGTAGTCAGCGCGGGTTTCAAGGAAATAGGAAAAGAAGGATTGGAGATTGAAAAAAAGCTCTTGAATGTTTGCCGGCAATATGGAATGCGTATGTTGGGACCCAACTGTGCAGGCATGATGGATACCCACGTTCCGATCAATACATCGTTTGCAAAAGGGTTTCCCTTAAAAGGGGATATAGCTTTTTTTTCACAAAGCGGAGCAATGCTGGTGTCTATATTGGATTGGAGTTTTCAGGTCGGTTTGGGATTTTCAAAAATAGTCAGCTTAGGCAACAAGGCAGACTTATCTGAAATAGAATTCATTCAAGAGGCTGCCGAGGATCCTTATACCCGGGTTATCCTTTGTTATATAGAAGATGTTGCAGACGGCCCAAAATTTCTTGATGTGGTGGGCCGGGCAGTCCGCAAAAAACCGGTAATTATTTATAAGTCCGGCTCAAGCCAGGCAGGGGCACAGGCGGCATCATCCCATACAGGCGCATTGGCAGGAAGTGATTTGGCCTATGATGTTGCTTTTAAACAATGCGGGGTAATCAGGGCTAAAACTATAACCGAATTATTTGATTTGGCTATTGCTTTTACAAAATCACGGGTTCCCAATGGGCCAAGAGTTGCAATTGTGACCAATTCAGGGGGGCCCGGCATTATTTCGTCTGATAATATAGAGTTACATAACTTATCGATTGCACGTTTTACCAAGGAAACACTGGATAATTTAAGAAAAGGGCTGCCTGCGGAAGCAGGGATATACAACCCTATAGATGTGCTTGGGGATGCGATGGCTGATCGCTATCGTTTTGCTATAGAACAGGTGTGTTTGGATCCAAATGTAGATTGTGTGCTGGTTATTTTCTGCCCCACTGCTACCAACAACCCTGTTGAGATAGCGAAAGTGATGATTGAGCTTAAAGATATTTACCGGGATAAAGCATTTTACGGGGCATTTATAGGAGGAGCCACTTTGGAAGAAGGCAGGGAACTCCTAAATGAATCCGGAATACCATGTTTTACTTTTCCTGAACCGGTGATTGCTTCTATTAAGGACATGGTCAAGTATAATAATTATAAAAACTCGGCTCTGAGTTCCAAGCAATTGGATTTTGATGATATAGACCGGGAAAAAGTAAAGGAAATATTTAAGCGTGTCAAGGATGATAACAGGTTGGTTTTACTGGGCAATGAGGCTGCAGCGGTTGCCGAAGCATATGGAATAGCTGCAGCTCCTATTTCATTGGCTTCAACACCGGAGGAAGCAGTCCAAATTGCTGAAAAGTACGGTTATCCTGTAGTGCTTAAAGTCTCTTCGCCAAAAATAATGCATAAGACAGATGTTGGCGGGGTGAAGGTGGGCCTTTCCTCCGCAGATGAAGTTTACAATGCTTTTATTGAGATATTGGATAATACATCACGTTACTTGCCCCACGCTGTAGTTTATGGGGTTGAAGTGCAGAAAATGATGCCAAAAGGAATAGAGCTGATAATAGGCATGACAAAAGATGTGCAGTTCGGCCCGATGATTGCAATCGGCTTGGGGGGTATTTATGTAAATCTGATTAAAGATGTTTCTTTCCGTTTGGCTCAAGGTTTGTCAAAGCCAGAGATTGAAAAAATGATTGAGGAAACCAAAGCATGTACTTTGCTGAGGGGTTACCGGGGCAGCAGCCCGGGAGATTGGAATGCATTGGTTGATGCTGTCGGGCGAATTTCCCGCTTGGCAGTGGATTTCCCGGAAATCATGGAAATTGATGTTAACCCGGTTTTTGTATACGAACAAGGTTTAAGCGCCCTGGATGTGAAAATTACAATTTCGGTTTAGCGAGGTGAGTTTGTATGAAAAACTTGTTTATTATGGGTTATCCCGGAAGCGGCAAAACCATGACCGCCTTAGGTTTGGCACTGGTTTTTCAACAAATGGGCAAAAAGGTTTCTTATTTCAAGCCGGTTGGTATCCCTCCAAGGAAAAGCGGCCAGGAAGATGATGATGCTGTTTTAATGAAAGAAGTTTTAGGAATGGACAGTTCAATTAGTGACATTGTACCCTGTAGGGCAGGCCGTTCGTACTTGTCCGCAGGTAAGAAAAATGAATTAACCGAGTCTATTGAAAACGCCTATAAAAAGGTTTCGAAAGATGCGGATATTGTTATCATTGACGGCGCCGTCAAGCCTTATATATACAAAAGTTGGGGCTTGGACGACCTGTCCTTGGCCAAGAAGTTTAATGCCAAGGTTTTGGTTACGGTTAAGGTGGAAAATGATTTTAGCATTGATGAAACAATATTTTTAAATGAATCGCTGTTATCAAAA
>CAYUXS010000093.1:2923-6432 GCA_964448915.1 uncultured Peptococcaceae bacterium | reverse complement strand
ATATTCATGGGAGGGAGTTTTTATGGCTGTTAAAAAGGATAAAGAAAATGATAAATTGACCGGGTATGCCAATTTTCATAAGGCATTAAAACGGGAATTGGCTCGTTGGTACTGCAATGCCCTGTATTCTAACAAGCTTAAGGCAGGTAAAAGGCAAGAAAAGAGCCAAGGGTAAACCGGCATTTTATGGCAAAATAAATTTACAGGGTAACAGGATTTACCATCTTTTTGTTGAAATAAATACAAAAAGGTGGTGAAAAATGGTGATTATTATTGAATGTGGAATATGCGGGGGGAAATACCAGGTAATCCCAAGTAAGTTTGATAGGCCCTTGTGCCCCAGCTGTGGTGCTGAAATTCCTGAAAAAATAAGAACGTCTGTAAAAACACTGATTGAGGAGACGAAAAACCGCCCTAACTGGAAACTGTTAATTGAATTTGGCAATGTATTTGATCTTGATTTAACAATAAAAACTAAATAGCTGGATTGAATCCTGTAAAAAGCTGCCACAAATTCTAGGGGCGAACTGCATGCCAGCTGCCCCTGATTATTTTGGCTGATAACGTTGGATCAGCAAACAACTAATTAGCTGTTTTTAAAACTTTGTAATTCCATCCTGCCGCCTTGAACTTCCTCAATAATTACCTCAATTCTTTTTTCCAAACTATTTAGAATTTCATCAGCATAATCCCTGGCGCCCTGCTTAATCTCCTGGGCAATAAGCTCTGCCTTTTCAATGATTTCATCGGCCTTTAACCTGGCCAACCTGGTTATCTCATTTTCATCAATTTGTCTTTCCATTTGTTTTTGAGCATCCTCAATCAATTTGCCGGCTTCCCTTTTTGTATCTGACAGAACCCTTTCACGCTCTTGAATAATCCACTTGGCTTGACGAATTTCTTCCGGCAAGGTGGTCCTTATCCTGTCCATCATATCCAATAAAAGCTCTTCATCCACCATTACTTTTTTGGTCATAGGAATTTTGAAACCGCTTTCAATAATTTCTTCCATTTCATTCAAGGCGTTTAACAGCTCCACTACTTATACCTCCCAGTAATCTAAAGAGATTTATACTTTTCCTTAAGCCGTTTTTCCACCAGGGGTGGAACCAGTCTTTTCACACAACCGCCAAACATTGCAATTTCCTTAACCGCACTGGAACTAATGAATGAATATTCAGGCCCGGTCATAAGAAAAACAGTTTCAATCGACGGCGCCAGTTTTCTATTGGTAAGAGCCATCATAAACTCATTTTCAAAATCGGATATTGCTCTTAAACCCCTTATTATTACATTAGCACCCATTTCCTTGGCAAAGTTCACCGTTAAACCGTCAAAGCTGACAACAGATACATTTTTATAGATGCTAAGAATTTCTTTCAACATATCTTCCCGTTCTTGAACTGAAAAAACAGGAGTCTTTTTTTGATTCCTTGAAACCGAAACTATCACCTGATCAAAAAGGTCTACAGCTCTTTCTATAATGTCCAGGTGTCCATATGTTACCGGATCAAAACTACCCGGGTATAGGCCTATTCGCAATGGTTACCCTCCACTTTTCTATTAGCTTTTATTTTTTGAAAAACGATAATTTTGTATCCCCGTACTTCTGCAGTTTATAGAGGGTATACCCTAGAATGTTATCAGGAAGTTCCTCCCTCTTACTGCTTTCCGCGATAATTACCCCCTCTTGGGAAGGCAGGTCCAGCTCAATAATTTTTTTTATAACCGGCAGTTCATATCCTTGGGCATAAGGTGGATCAAGAAATATGATATCAAATGCCCCCTTAGGCAACCGGGGCAAAGCTTTAAAAATATCCATGCCCAATATCCTGGCATTGTCATCCAGCTTTGCCGCCTTCAGGTTATGAATTATGCTCCTTACAGCCCGGGGATCTTTTTCAATAAAAATAGCACTTTGTGCACCCCTGCTAAGGGCCTCAATCCCAATACTGCCGGTTCCTGCAAAAAGATCTAAAAAAACAGCATCCGGGACCAAGTCTCCAAGAATACTAAACAGTGCTTCTTTAACCCTGTCGGCAGTAGGCCTGCCCTTCCAACCCGGATATACTTTCAAAAGCTTTTTTTTAGCGCACCCGGCAATTATGCGCAATTTGCCACTGCCTTCCTTAAATAACAAATTTTTTGTCTATAATTATAGCATAAAGGTTTTATAAATACAAAAATAAACTAATAAGGGTTTAATAGCCCTTTTTTGTTAAATTTAAGATTGTTGTTTAAGCATCCTTTTTAAATCATGTAATTATATTTGCCAAACGGGGAATCATAAACAAAACCTAACTTTTTGGGGGGAAATAATTTGGATCTTCAATTTTTAAATCATTTTAACATCGATGTTGATTTGGCCTTGGAAGCCCGGGAAATTATCCAAGGCAAAACCGGGCAGGAAATACCGGGAGTGAGAGTGGACAAAGAGAGCTATGACAGCGCCGATGTTACCATCGTTTCTATTGAAGACAAATCAGCCGAAACAATAATGGGCAAACCGGTGGGTACTTACATTACCATCGATGCCCCGGCAATTAGCGGGAGAGATCCCAAACTCCACCACAATATAGGGTTAGTAGTAGCTGAAATGCTGGGCAGGTTAGTAAAAATAGAAGAAAAAACCCATATTTTAATTGTCGGGCTTGGCAATTGGAATGCCACCCCTGATGCGTTGGGGCCTAAAGTAGTTAGTTCTACAATGGTTACCAGGCACATTTTTAATTTTGCGCCCCAGGAGCTAAAAGTAGGAATGCGCCCGGTCAGTGCCATTGCGCCTGGAGTATTGGGTATTACAGGCATAGAAACTGCAGAAATTATTAAAGGCGTGGTAGAAAAAATAAAACCGGATCTTGTCATAGCAATTGATTCTCTGGCAGCCCGTAATGTTTCAAGAATAGGCACAACCATTCAAATTGCCAATACCGGGATTAAACCCGGCTCCGGAGTCGGAAACCAAAGGCTGGGCATAAACCAGGAAAGCTTGGGTGTCCCTGTAATTGCCATTGGAGTCCCGACAGTTGTGCACGGTGCTGTCATAGCTCAAGATACAATAGAGCAATTTTTGCTCCAGCTAAAAAATAACCCAACCCTTTTCAAACTTTATGAAATGCTGAATCCTGATATCTCAAAAGATATTATTCAAAAAGTACTTGAACCTTTTGGAGGGCGCTTGATGGTAACACCAAAAGAAATTGATGATTTAATTAGAAGGGCTTCCAAAGTTATAGCCGGGGGCTTAACCAAAGCTATACACCCCAATTTAACAGATGATGACTATGAATATTACCTGCATTAATACATTTTTACATAAAGTAATAACCGGGTGCCTCTTTAGAGGACACCCGGTTTCTATGTTCTGTCCGGATTACTGTTGAGGTCTTTCTAAGCCAACAGAAGCAGAAGCGCCCATTCCGGCATTACCTTGAGCAAGAGCAGCTTCTCCCAAAGCAACCAAACGCTTGGTGATGTTACCACCAACATAACCGTTTTGTCTGGAGGTC
>CAYUXS010000093.1:0-2899 GCA_964448915.1 uncultured Peptococcaceae bacterium | reverse complement strand
TGGCCTTTGTCAATTTGAGCATAGTTGGTAAGGCCCAGTTCGCTGGCAATTTCATTTTTCATAGCATCTAATGCGCTTCCGGCTTGAGGAACAACACGTGAATTACTGTTACGTGCCATAGTTTATATACCTCCTTTATATTTAATATGCTAGTATTTTGTCCCGTTAAATTTGATTAATTCATAGTATTTAATGGAATAGATTGAAATTTTTTAATGCTTTGGGATTTTGGAGGTATTTAATTCCTGTTATATTATTATTAGTTTCTTTACAATATGCACATTTTATCAACTTAGTTTTGATTTTGGAAAAATTTTAATCAAATGTTAAGTTGATCTCATAGTTTTGCTTTATTAACTGGGCCAAACACTTGTGCTCGGGAGCTTCTAAATCGGGATCAGACTCTATTATTTGCCTGGCTTCAAAAGAAGCATAATTTAACGCTTTTGAGTCACTAACGGGATCCGCCACTTTATATGGCAATTCCCCCCATTGCTTGGTACCGTATAATTCGCCGGGGCCCCTTAATTCCAAATCTTTCTCCGCTAAAATAAAACCGTCGGAAATATTTTTTAAAGCTTCCAGCCGGGATAACGCTAACGGGTTTTTGGTATCGGAGATTAAAAAACAACTTGAATTATAATTGCCGCGGCCGACCCTGCCGCGCAACTGGTGCAATTGAGCTATGCCAAACCTATCTGCGTCTATTACCGCCATAATTGTGGCATTAGGGTTATCAACCCCAACCTCGATTACTGTTGTACTAACCAAAACATCAATTAAACCCTTTTTAAACTGTAACATTATATTTTCTTGCTCATCGCTTCTCATACGCCCATGCAATAGGGCAACAGTAAAATCGCTTAAAGGGCCGTTTTCAAGAAAGTTTTTTACTTCTACAGCCGCCTGGAGATCTGACTTTTCCGATTCTTCAACCAAAGGGCACACGATATAAGCCTGCCGCCCCATAATCAATTCTTTTTTTATTTCACCATAAACCAAATCAGACTGGCCTTTACTGCAAATCACTGTTTTTACCGGTTTCCTGCCCTGGGGCATTTCGCTGATTATACTAACGTCTAAGTCATTGTACAAGGTCATAGCCAAAGTTCTTGGTATCGGCGTCGCAGTCATCACCAGTACATCGGGATTGCCGCCTTTCTGCCTCAGTAATGCCCTATGCTTTACACCAAACCGGTGCTGTTCGTCGATAACTACCAGTGAAAGGTTCTTGAATTTTACATCACTTTGGATAACGGCATGAGTGCCAACTATAACGCTTGCTTCACCGCTCTTCAATCTTTTTAAAAGGGATTCCCGGTTACTTTTCTTTATCCCGCTTGTCATCAGTTCCACCTTTATCCCCATGGGTGAAAGCAAATTTTTTAGAGAATAATAATGCTGTTCCGCCAAAATTTCAGTAGGCACCATCATTACTGCCTGGTATCCACTGCTTGCCGCCAACATCATGGCCATTGCAGAAATTACAGTTTTTCCGGAACCGGTATCACCTTGCAGGAGGCGGTTCATTGAATAATTTGACAACATTTCGCCCCGTATTTCTTCCCATGCCTTTTTTTGCCCGGCAGTCAGTTTAAAGGGCAGATGTTTTTCAAAGGCTTCTTCAAGAGCATGGCTATCCCGGTATTTATGGGCTTTTGGCAGGGACCTTGATTTTCTTCTCATTATCGAGAGGACTATTTGATGCAAAAAAAACTCTTCAAATATAAACCTTCTTCGAGCCATTTTCAATTCTTTGAAAGAACCCGGAAAATGCATTGCATACAAAGCCGGTCCAATCTCCGGCAGGATATATTTGCTTAATATTTTATCCGGGATAAATTCTCTTATCTTGTTTCCCCATTCATCTAACGCCTTTTTTACCGCGGCTCTGGTAATTCGCTGGGTAATCCCTTCAGTAAGCGGGTAAATAGGGGTTATACTTCCTGTAAAATTCAACTTATTGGATATTACTACTTCGTAATCACTTACCTGGAGTTGAACTTCATTTTGATAATATCTAACTTTTCCTGTTAGAATCGCACCTGCTCCAACCGGAAACTGCCGTTTTATATACGGCTGGTTGTACCATACCGCAACAAAACGGGTATTACCGTCATTCAGGTAAATCCTGGTTATAACAAGGCCCCGTCGTGGCCTTCTTTCTTCGGCCCCTAAAACAATGCCTCTTATTGTAGCCTGTTCCCCGTCAGCGCATTCCATTATAAATACACTTTTACTGCGATCATCATATTCCCTTGGAAAATGATAAAGAAGATCACCTACCGTACTTATTCCCATTTTTTTAAACAATTGGGCTCTTTTAGGCCCTATGCTTTTTATATCCTGCAGTCCACGACTCCAAACCTCGCAGTTATTCAAGATAATACCCCCACTAAGGCTCTAAAGTAAAAAGAATTATATAGGTACCAATAATTAACTGTCAATGCTTGACGGTATTTCTTATAGGCAGCAATAAAAGCGAAATTAAAAAAACGGCCTAAGCCGTTTTTATCAATATATTAAATAGCTCTTTTCACTTTTCCGCTCCTCAAACATCTGGTACAAACTAAAATTCTACGGGGTGTGCCTTCTATCAATGCCTTAACTCTCTGCAGGTTAGGCATCCAGGTCCTTTTACTGCGGATATGGGAGTGACTGACTTGCATGCCGATCCGTACCCCTTTACCGCAGATGGCGCATTTCCTTGCCATTGTTACACCTCCTTTGGAAAACCACAAGTGATATTCTATCAAAAAACATATCCGGTTGCAAGTAGCTACAAATTTATACTGGTTATTCTTCTTATTGCCTCAACAATATTTTCCCTGGTACCAAAAGCCGAAAGCCTTATGTAGCCTTCCCCGCTTGCTCCAAATCCTGCGCCGGGGGTACCAAT
>CAYUXS010000092.1:2356-6451 GCA_964448915.1 uncultured Peptococcaceae bacterium | reverse complement strand
CTGAGCTTAAGCCAAGCTTTCTTCCTGCATATAGACCCAAATATGTAAACAGAATATAGTTAATTCCAACAAACAACGCAGTAACAACCTTACTATAGCCAAGCAGGGATATTGCCAGACCTGCCGCAAAAGAATCCATTGACAAAGCAATCCCCAGCAAAAAAGCTTCCCCGTGGGTTATCACCCCGGACATATCCAAATCGGCTTTATGAGGTTTTTTAAGTATTTGAATAATCAATCCGAAAATATTTATTTTTACTACCGGCAATGGTTGTGGTTCTTTGTAATCATTTGCTGCCGTTAAATATTGTTCTCCTTCTTCAATAACTTTTTGCTTCCGGAAGTATTGAAAAAAACTCCATAAACCGATTAAGATCATAACACCGCCGCCTGCACGCTGGGTAATGATCATTGGGAAATGATTAGATATCAACTGGCCCGCTGTCATGGACACCATTATGGAGACAACAGAAATCGAGCTGATTATTAATACGGATGTCAAAGGTACTTTAATACGTTTAATTCCATATGCGATACCCACTCCCAAAGCATCCATATTCAAAGCAACAGCAAAGAGAATAATATTTATAAAAGCCATTTATTTTTCCCCACCTCTTTACCTAATACTATGCGGCATAGGTATTGTGGGGTGCACTTCCAATAAATAAAATAAACTGCAGGCTAACCCTGCAGTTTTGAGGCGGCCAAACCATTATAAATCATCATCTACAACTTGCCCGGTGATCTCTTCAGGCTCATCAGCGGCTTGATAATCTTCTTCATTAATAAACACAACCTCGTCACAATTTGGGCAAGTGACTTCTACAACATCTTCATCGTCGAGGATATCAGCATCAAAACAAACTGTTTCCCCGCATTCAGGGCAAATCACTTCCATGTAATCTTCATCAGTGGGGTTATAAATGTCTTCTTCCAGATTAACAAGATCTTCATCCATACTTTCCAGGTAATCCTCAAGTTGGTTATGGGCATCTTCAAGTTCTGCGAAGTTTTGAGCCATATCATCTAAAACCTCAATAATACCGTTAAGAACCCGTCCTTCTTTTGAATCCGAGGAAATATCCATGCCTGCAGAAAGGCCCTGCAGATACGCAACCTTTGACTTTAAGTCTTTCATTCCGAGCCCCCCCCTTATTGTTGCCGCAATTTTAAAAGCAGCAGCATTATTGTTTTACTAGTATCTCTCCCGGGCTGGAATTTTAAACATTAACCTGCAGGCTCTAAATAAAACCAATAACCGCTTTTTAATGGGAAATGAAAGCCAATTAAAAAAGGTTATTGATTTTTATACCAATAACCTTTTATAGTCCTGAATTCATTGAAAGATCCTGCAGCCTGCAAACAATTTCAATGAATTTATGCCCTTTTTATGTACTGGCCGGTCCTGGTATCTATTTGAAGGATATCGCCAGTATTTATAAAAAATGGTACTTGAATAACATAGCCGGTTTCCAATGTAGCAGGTTTGGAGCCTCCACTGGCGGTGTCACCTTTAATACCCGGAGTTGTATCAATTACTTCCAGTTCAACATAATTCGGCAGGTCTACGCCGATAGGTTTGCCTTGAAAGATTAAAACGTTAATTACCATGTTTTCTTTTAAGTACTTAACTGCATCGCCCAATTGCTCCGAGGACAACACAGCCTGGTCATAAGTTTCCATGTCCATAAAATTATAATCGGAACCGTCATTATATAAATATTGATATTCCCTGCGGTCTATTCTTCCTCTAGGGAACTTGTCGCCAGGAGAAAAGGTTTTTTCAATAATAGTCCCGCTATGCATATTTTTTAATTTACAGCGAACGAAAGCAGCGCCTTTACCGGGTTTAACATGTTGGAAATCAATGATTTGATAAACTTCCCCTTCTAATTCAATAGTTAAACCAGTTCTAAAATCGTTGGTTGAAATCATTTTCTCATCTCCTTTTAAATAGCAGTTATAAGTTTTATTAGTTTTAGCTCCCGCTACCAGCGATTAGAAGTTATAAGTTTTACATAATTTTTTCTTCAGATTATGACTTGTATTTAACGTAAAACTTAAAATATATAACTTATAACAGGTTTATTATCACTGGTCGCCGGTAGCTATCCTAAAACCATTAAACTGTCTTTTCTTGTTGAAGTTAATAGCCGGCACCCTTTTTTTTCTACCACCACAGTGTCTTCTATCCTGACTCCTCCCCATCCAGGCAAGTAAATACCAGGTTCTACAGTTATCACCATTCCCTGCAACAGCTTTGTATCATCCTTGGATGACAAACTCGGTTGCTCATGAATTTCAAGCCCAACACCGTGGCCTGTGCTATGACCAAAATTATCACCATATCCATAGCTTTTAATTACGTCCCTGGCAGCTTTGTCCACTTCGGAAGCCATTACTCCTTCACGAACTGAATCCAGGGCGGACATCTGTGCTTCCAAAACAATTTTGTATATATCTTCCATTTTTTTGTCCTTGCCGCCTACAGCTATTGTCCTGGTGATATCAGAGTTATAGCCGTTTAGCAGGGCGCCAAAATCCATGGTCAGCAATTCCCCATTTTGCAGCTTTTTTAAAGATGCTGTTCCATGAGGCATTGCAGATCTGGGCCCGGAGGCTATAATCATATTAAATGCCTGCCCATCAGCCCCATTCCTTTTAAAAAAGAATTCAATTTCCAGTGAGAGCTCTTTTTCACTGACACCTTCTTTTATGAATGGGAATATATGCTCCATAGCCCGATCGGCTAATGCTGCCGAAGCGGCAAGCTTTTCAATTTCACTGCTGTCTTTGACTATCCGTATACTTTCAACCAACCCAAGTAATGGGCTAATGTTGATATTTAGTTTTCCGGTTAAAGTTTGAAAAAAATGATTGGAGACGTAGTCCCCTTCAACTGCCAAAACGTCCAAGTCCATACTCTTGGTTAAATTATCAAGAGTATTTACCAGTCCGGTTTCAGCAATTAAGACTTTGGTGTGTGGCGATTGCTCCGCAGCCTGTTCACCATACCTAAAATCGGTAATCAGCATAATTTCCTCCTGGGTAAGGAGGACTGATCCATTGGTTCCTGTAAATCCGGTAAGATAATACCTGTTTTCAGGTTTTGTGATCAAAAAGGACTTTATGGCTTTTTGCCTCATTAATTCCCTTAATCGTTTAATACGGCTTTTATACAAAACAGATCATGTCCTTCACGCCTTTTCACCGGCTATTTCCACAGCTGCTCTAAGCCCGAGCAGGTAGCCGGATACACCAAATCCAGAAATACAACCTGATGCAACAGGGGCTATTACCAACTGCCGTCGAAATTCTTCCCTGGCATGGACATTAGAAATATGTACTTCCACAACAGGAATGGTTACTGAAGACACCGCATCCCTAATGGCTATACTGTAATGAGCAAAAGCGCCTGGGTTAAAAACCACAGCATCAAATTCACCAGGGGTTTGATGAATCCAGTCGATCAACTGTCCCTCATGGTTTGATTGCTTAAATTCTACCTCAACCTTAAGTTCAGTTGCTAATTCCTTAATTTTTTGTTCGATATCTTTCTGGCTGGCAACCCCATATATACCCGGTTCTCTTTTACCTTGTAAATTAAGGTTGGGCCCGTTTAATATTAAAATTTTCATATTGTACTCCCAATTACCACATTCTATCTATACCGGGAATATTTTAGCATAGTAAATGAATTTTGGGAATGCTATTTAATTTTTAATTCCCACTTAACGTCATATCGCTAATTAATAGGGTAGGCGCCCCCATCCCGCCAAAGAAAGTTAAATCGCTGCCCACTGCCTCTATTTTTTTCATCATATCGATAATATTTCCTGCCAGGGCAACTCCCCTTACAGGATAAGTTAGCTTACCGTTTTCGATCATTAACCCGGTGACGCCTAATGAAAAGTCACCTGATATTGGGTTGGCTGTATGCATACCTAAAACCTCGGTAATATAAATACCCTTATCCAAACCGGATATTATCTGATTGGGAGACAGTTGTCCTTTTTCTATAAACAAATTTGTTGCCCCAACTTCCGGAGTTGACTTAAAAGAACCACGAACGCCGTTACCTGTAGACTTTACCCC
>CAYUXS010000092.1:0-2346 GCA_964448915.1 uncultured Peptococcaceae bacterium | reverse complement strand
TTTTTGGGCAGTGTATGAATTATGCAAGAACCCTTTAAGATAACCGCCGGTAATCAGTTCGGTACGGGATGTGGCCACACCTTCGCCGTCAAAGGGAGTCGATGCAATACCTCCCGGCAGGGTACCGTCATCAACAATTGTTATCTTGGGTGATGCCACCTCCATGTTTATTTTTCCTGCAAACAAGGACCTGCCCTTTTGGACAGCTTCAGCTGTGAGAGATGGCGCCAGCAAACCTAAAAAGCCATTGGCTACATAGGGCTCGAGCACTACCGGAATGCTTTGGGAAGGCACTATTCTGGCCCCCAACATCCTGACAGCCCTTCCGGCAGCTTCTTTCCCGGTGGCAAAGGGATCGAGATCCTCATATTTTAGACTGTATTTTATAGCAAAGCCGGTTTGGCTTTCCTCTCCTTGAACTGCAACCAATGCTATATAAATACCGCAGTATGCGGACCGGTGGCTTAAATTGATGCCACGGCTGTTCATCAAGGTTATTTCAGTTTCGTTGTCTGTATAAATAGAGCCTTCAATAATTTTTACCCTGGAGTCATATTCCCTGGCGGCATTTTCCATATATTTGGCCAATTCTATTTTTTCTTCAACCGTAGTATCTTTTATCCTCTGATCATAAAGATCCAAGCTGGGATAATGTTCCGACGGTTCAGGCATAATCAAATAAGGATCACCGGCAGTACATGAGGCATTAACTAAAGCCTGCTCCACTACTTCTTCCAGGTTGTTTTGATTTAAAGCGGAGGTATATGCAAAACCAATCCGGCTGCCTTTCATTATTCTTATCCCAAGCCCGCGTTCACCGGCTAATTTCATTGTATCAACTTTGCCATCCCGTACTTCTACGTGCAGTTCCCTGTCATTGCTAAGATACACCTCGGCCATATCGGCACCTTTTCGATCTGCAATGTCCAATACCTTTTCCCCAATTGATTTCATATCAATTACTTTTTGGCTCATAAGCCGCCTCCTTTTGGAATAGCAGTGACCGGAATTAAAAAAGTTTTACCCGTTAAAAACTATTATCGCTCAATAATTTGTATTTTCATTCATTCAAGCACTATTATCATAGGTAATATTCCATATTTGCATACCTATTCCTTTGATAAAAAAAGAAAAACTGCTCTATGGCAGTTTTTCTTTAATAATTTAATGAAGACACGTTTCACAGGCTGTCAATGCAAATAAATGCTTTGCTGATATCGGGGCCAATTCTTGGACTTCAGCCTCCATTATTAAACTGGGATCCAGCAAAGCAAGGATAGCTACTCTTTCGCCGGTCTCTTGATTAGTATAAAAACCTAAAATACAAAATTGCATATCTTCACCATAAATTCTACGGGTGACAATGTCACCGATTTTCATAGTATTCCTCCTTCAAGCAAACCAGTCACATAAGCACACCAGGCTGCCGGACTTTATTTAATTATGGCATTTTCAAAACTGTTTGATATATCTTAAATCCATCTATTATAAGCTATGCCCTCTTAATTGCAGTTGTTAATAGTATTGTTTTTACAATATTTTCATTGAATGCAAATAAGGGATTGTACATTGTACAATCCCTATTTTCTGGTGCGGCAGAGAGGACTTGAACCTCCACACCCTTGCGGGCATAAGAACCTGAATCTTACGCGTCTGCCAATTCCGCCACTGCCGCTTGTCATGTGTTATGTTGGTTCCAGGCAAAGAGAATTATAGCACGAGGGTATTAAAAAATCAACTTGCATTGCAATTTTAGCTTATAAAGGATCGGCTAACCACTGATTATTTTAACCCAGACCGATCTCCGCCGGGGGCCGTCAAATTCACAAAAATAAATGCCCTGCCAGGTGCCAAGCATCAACTTGCCGCTGTTTATTAAAATATTTTCTGAACTTCCCATAAGTGAAGCTTTAATATGTGCATCTGAATTTCCCTCGGCGTGAAGGTAATTTCCTATATAGGGAAAAACCTTCTCCAGGCTTGCCGAAATATCCCTCGTCACATCCGGATCTGCATTCTCATTTATAGTTAAGCCTGCTGTGGTATGAGGGGTAAATATATAGGCTACCCCTTCATTTATACCACTTTTGTTTACTACCTGTTGAACTTCTTTAGTAATATCCAGAAATTGAACTCTTTGATTGGTTTTAATATCCAAAACGTGGATGGTCAATGGTTTACCTCCGGGTATTTTTACTTTATATACTATTTGTAAGGTTAAATGTCAATAATTCCAGCTTTAAAGACAAGTCAACATTTCTTAATTCAATATGTTTGGGTACATTTAATGATTGTGGGGCGAAGTTTAAAATGGCTATTATTCCGCAGTTAATCATATAATCGGCC
>CAYUXS010000091.1:3888-6509 GCA_964448915.1 uncultured Peptococcaceae bacterium | reverse complement strand
TTTAAATTAAGAATGAACAGGGCAATAGGTGAAAATATTGGGCAAATGCGCTTAAGACTTGATAATTGTACCAGCAGCCCGGCCTTTCGCCGCCCGGTTGAAAATATATGCGGCACCAGATCATTGTCTTTAGATCTTCTTAATAGGGATTTTTTAAAAACTTTCAGCGATTTAATTAAACACAAGAAAAGCAAATTTGCCGAAATAGCAGGCAAGCTTGATGCATTAAGTCCATTAGCCACAATGTCCAGAGGTTACTCCATCTGCATTTCAGAAAAAGATGGGCAGATAATAAGAAATGCCGGTGCTTTAACATCGGGGGACAGGGTTAAAGTGGATTTATATAAAGGCAGCTTGCGATGTGTAGTAAGCAGTGTGGAAAATGGATAATTTGATAACTGCGTTGTAAGTGCTGTTCGTATTAGTTATTATTGGTATATAATCATGTTAAAGTATGATTTGGATGTGATTTATTGACAGGGGAGCATCCGAGATATCGCATTTACTCACAATATCTTAATCAGAAATATGGCGGCAAAGTATATAAATTGCCGGTAAACCTTCCGGGGACATGTCCCAACAGAAACGGTACCCTCGGCTGGGGCGGATGTATTTTTTGTGATGAAACCGGTTCGGGTTTCCAATGTTTGCCCAATTCATTGTCGGTAGCAAACCAGATTGAAACCAATAAGGCGTTTTTTAAGAAAAGGTTTGGAGCGGAAAAATTCATTGTCTATTTTCAGGCATTTACAAATACATACATGCCACTGTCGGTTTTTAAGGAAATAATGATTAGCGCTTGTTTGGAGGATGTGGTCGGCATTTCTATTTCCACCAGGCCTGATTGCGTGAACGATGATTACCTTGATTTTTTGCAACAGTTAAAGGAAGCCAAAGGTGTTCAAATTGACATTGAACTAGGCCTACAGTCAGTTAATTACCACACTTTAAAGAAAATAAACCGGGGCCATGGTTTAGCCGAATTTATTGACGCTGTTATCCGGATTCACAACCGGGGAATGGAAGTATGTACTCATCTAATCCTTAATTTGCCTTGGGATAATGAAGACGATGTTATTGAAAATGCAAAAATTTTATCAGCCTTGGGAATTAGGTATGTGAAACTGCACTCATTATATATAGTGGAAGGAACAGTACTGGGCGAGCTATATAAAAAAGGGGAAATACAAATAGCCCCAATTGAAAGCTATATCGACAATGTAATCTTGTTTTTGGAGTACCTGGATCCGGAAGTGGTTATTCAAAGATTGGTAGGCAAGGGCCCAAAAGACAGCGTCCTTTTTTCAAACTGGAAAACAAGCTGGTGGAAAATCAAACAAATGATTGAAGATACAATGGAACAGAGAAATACCTGGCAAGGCAAAAATTTTAATTACCTTAACGGTTCTGCCCTTCTAAAAGCAGGGTACCCTGGATCATGAAAAAGGAGGCCATTGTAATGGCTAAAAATAAGATGGAATTTGAAGATGCAATTAAAAGGCTTGAGGAAATAGTGAAAGAACTTGAGGATGGGCAAATAACCCTGGAAAAATCACTTAAGCTTTTTTCTGAGGGCATTGAATTAAGCAAATTTTGCCAATCCTCTTTGGAAAATGCGGAAAAACAAATTCAAATGCTTACTGAAAGCGGTAAGCTGGTAGATATTAAAGATGATGATATATAATAAAATGAGGTGCTGGGATTGCATTTTTTATCTGAATACGAAAAAAAAGCCAACCTGGTTAATAAAGCTTTAGATGAACTGCTGCCAATGGAGGATACATACCCGCCTATTATTCACCAGGCTATCAGGTATAGTGTGTTTGCCGGGGGCAAGCGTATCAGGCCGGTACTGGCTTTGGCCACAGCAGAGCTTTTCGGCGGGGATCTTAATGAAATGATGCGGGCAGCTTGTGCTTTGGAACTGATTCACACTTATACCCTGGTGCATGATGATCTTCCCGCTATGGATAATGATGACTTTAGAAGAGGACTGCCAACTTGTCATAAAAAGTACGGTGAAGATATTGCCATTTTGGTGGGTGATGCCCTGCAGAGCTTGGCTTTTGAGTTGATTGCAAGTTGCAGTGAAAATGAGAAAATACCTCCCAGACGCGTATTGTCGGTTATCAAGGAAATAGCCGCCGCTATTGGAACAAACGGGGTAATAGGAGGCCAGGTGGCCGATACCTTTTCCTCTGCTGACAACATTGATAAAGAAACACTTGATTATATACATAATAAAAAGACAGGTTCTCTAATCAGGGTGTCTGTAAAAACCGGCGCTATTTTATCAGGTGCGGGTGTTGATGATCAAAACAGGTTGGATAAATACGCCACGCACCTGGGTATGGCTTTCCAAATTACCGATGATATATTGGATATAACCGGCAATGAACAAGAGATGGGCAAACCAATAGGCAGTGATCTTAAGAATAACAAAGCAACTTTCCCAGCCCTGTATGGAATGGAAGAAGCCTGTAAAATAGCAAAAAGAGAAGCGTCTTTAGCGATTAATTGCCTTGAGCATTACGGTAAAAAAGCCGACTTTTTGAGAGAAACTGTTAATTTTGTCCTATCAAGATGTAGTTAAACAAGTTTTGCCAAACAGCAAGTTGTTT
>CAYUXS010000091.1:0-3843 GCA_964448915.1 uncultured Peptococcaceae bacterium | reverse complement strand
CTAACCTGTCTTTTTTTTATATAATAACGGTTAGTGTTGTTTCATTTATCCTGGCAATTATATTTTTTTCTATTTCCAGCATACTGGCGGAAAGAATACAAAGCATTGCTTGTTCGATGCTGTTTCTTGTTATAATAATACTTGTCGGGATCTTGGCAGATATAATTGGGGTTTCAGTTACTGCTGCAAACGAAGCTCCATTGCATGCGAAAGCTGCCAAGAAAATCTCCGGTGCTTCCGAAGGTGTCTTCTTGATTAGAAATGCCGACCGGGTTGCCAATATCACCGCCGACGTGATAGGAGACATTGCGGGGACAGTAAGCGGGGCGTTAGGTATTGTTTTGGCACTTCAGATAATGGTTTACTGGAAAGAATTTAGTGCCAACACATTGAACATGATATTAACAGCATTGATTGCTGCAATTACTGTGGGCGGGAAAGCATTAAGCAAGTGGGTAGCCATAACATATGCGGAAGAAGTAGTTTTTATATCCGGAAAAGTCTTATATGTTATATCCTTTATAACCGGGATCAATTTTAATTCAAAAAGTAAAAAAACACAAAAGTAAACAAGGAGTGTTTTTTGTTGAGCTTGCTGTCTAAAATAAACAGCCCCGATAATATTAAAAATATGCCACTGGCTGAATTGAAGGAATTGGCTGCTGAAATAAGGGCAGAGATGGTTAATACAGTAGCTAAAAATGGCGGCCATTTAGCCCCGAACCTTGGAGTTGTGGAGCTTACTTTGGCGCTGCATAAAGTGTTTAAAACTCCTGTTGATAAAATAATTTGGGACGTAGGGCACCAATGCTATGTTCATAAATTAATTACCGGCAGGTACAAGAAGTTTAACACTTTAAGGCAGCATGGAGGTATCAGCGGTTTTCCAAACCCTGCTGAAAGCGAGCATGATGCTTTTATTGCCGGGCACAGCAGTACATCAATTTCAGTCGCCCTTGGAATGGCTATAGCCAGGGACCTGCAGGGGCAAAAACACTCTGTTGTAGCGGTTATTGGCGATGGCGCCATGACCGGCGGGATGGCCTTCGAAGCATTGAACAACGCAGGCCATCTGCAAAAAAATATTATTGTAATACTAAATGATAATGAAATGTCAATAGCAAAAAATGTAGGAGGCATGTCAAGGTATTTAACTCGTCTCAGAACCGATCCCAATTATGCTCGTGGCAAGGAAGAGTTGGAGAATATTGTTAAGAAAATACCCGCTATAGGTACCACAGTGTTAAAAGCTGCCGATAAGCTGAAGGACAGTTTAAAATACTTACTGGTACAGGGAATTATTTTTGAGGAAATAGGTTTTGTATATTTGGGTCCAATTGATGGGCACAACATAGAAGACATGGTGGATGTCATGAAAAAGGCAAAAGGGATTAATAGCCCGGTAGTAATTCATGTTATTACTAAAAAAGGAAAAGGCTATCCTTTTGCTGAAAAAAAACCCGGCATGTTTCATGGAATTGGCCCCTTTGATGTCAATACAGGCAAGCCTGTTAAAAAAAGCATGGCTCCTACTTATACCGAAATTGCAGGAAAGACGTTATGTAAGTTGGCGGAAAGGGATAAGTCGATAGTTGCTATAACCGCAGCCATGACTGAGGGAACCGGGTTGTCTGAATTTGCCGAAAGATATCCGGATAGGTTTTTTGATGTGGGTATAGCCGAGCAGCATGCAGTTACCATGGCTGCAGCTATGGCTGCCCAAAATTTAAAACCTGTGGTGGCAATATATTCAACTTTTTTACAAAGGGCTTACGACCAGGTAATACATGATATTTGCCTCCAGAATTTGCCTGTAACATTATTGCTGGACAGGAGCGGCCTTGTAGGAGACGATGGACCAACTCATCACGGGGTGTTCGATCTTGCTTATCTCGGGCAAATGCCCAATATGACAGTTATGGCTCCTAAAGATGAAAACGAGCTTGGACACATGATCAACACCGCCATATTGCATGACGGCCCTGTGGCTGTCAGGTACCCCAGGGGCCACGGCCGGGGTTGCATAGTAGAGGATCAACTAAAAAAGATTCCTTTCGGCCAAGGCCATGTAATCAGGGATGGATCAGACATTGCCTTTTTTGCAGTAGGCTCAATGGTGCATGCAGCAGAAATAGCCGCCGATTTCCTTGAGAAACAAAAAATCTCAGCGGCAGTAATCAATGCAAGATATGTTAAACCCATAGATAAAAATCTGGTTAATTATTATGCAGTTAAAACAAAAAAAATAATTACTGTGGAAGAAGGTATCCTGGAGGGAGGATTTGGCAGCAAGGTACTTAGTACAATTAATGAATCGGGCATTGAAAATGTCCAGGTGCAAAATATAGGCTTGCCGGATTTATTTGTAGAACATGGAAACCGCGATCTTCTTCTGAATAAATATAAACTCAATTCAGACTGCTTAATAGAAAGCGCATTAAAAATGCTCGAAAAGAAACCTGCCAAAAAAGCAGTTAAATTGCTTACGGTATTGGGAGGAAAACAGGTTGACCAGTAAAAAAGAAAGGCTGGATATTTTCCTGTTTAATGCTGGATACTTTGACAGCCGGGAAAAAGCAAAAGCTTCTATTATGGCTGGGCAGGTATGGGTAAATGGAAACAAAGCCGAAAAACCCGGGGCTAAAGTTTCTTGTGAAGATAAAATTGAAGTCAAAGGCGGATTACCTTATGTAAGCAGGGGCGGGCTGAAACTTGAAAAAGCCCTTAAGATATTTGAAATTGATCTTACCGGCCGGATAGTTTTGGATGTTGGTGCTTCAACCGGGGGGTTTACAGATTGCGCCTTACAAAACGGGGCAATCAAAGTTTATGCTGTAGATGTTGGCTATGGGCAACTGGCCTGGAAGCTGAGAACAGATCCCAGGGTGGTAATCCTGGAAAGGACAAATATCAGGCATTTGGAGGCCGGCGCCTTAAAAATTACTCCTGATTTTATTACTATAGATGTTTCATTTATTTCATTGGAAAAAATTATGCCCAAGTTATGCGAATTAACCCAGGGTAAAGCCCGGGGAATAGCCCTCATTAAACCCCAGTTTGAGGCGGGCAGGGAGAATGTAGGCAAAAAAGGCGTGGTTAAGGACCCCATTGTCCATAAACAGGTACTGGAACGTCTTTGCTCATTTATGGCATCAAAAAATTGGGGTGTATTGGGATTAAGTTTTTCTCCTGTTAAAGGCCCGGAAGGAAACATAGAATATCTAATGCACTTTGACTTTTCCCAACACAAGGTTCTTGGCCAAGACATCATAGATATGGTTGTAGAAAATGCACATGAAACATTAAATGGGAAATGCTCCGATTGGAACCAGTAAAACTTAAATAATAAAACACCGGAGGGCAAAATGACGTCAAGGGCGATAGGCATAATGGCTAATCTCGATAAAGAAGGCCTTGAAAATTTAATTAAAAGCGTATGCAAATGTTTTATTGACAAAGGCATTGATATTTTAGCCCAGAGCCAGGTAAAGGAAATAATCGGACAAGAGATAAAAGAAGCATCTCTTGATGAAATGGTTAAAAATATTGAATGCCTGTTAGTATTTGGCGGCGATGGCACCATATTGAACAGCAGTCGCTTGGTTGCTCCCAGTGGCGTACCGATTTTGGGCATTAATATGGGCAGGCTCGGTTTTTTGTCCGAGGTGGATATCCCGGACATTAAACTCGGGATCGAAAGTATTATTAATAAAGACTACCATGTTGAAGAGCGTATGATGATAGAAGCCACCGTGATACGCAAAGGGAATGTTATTGCCAAGCATATTGCTTTAAACGATGCGGTAATTACCAAAGGAGCATTTGCTCGTTTGATTTTTATTG
>CAYUXS010000090.1:707-6529 GCA_964448915.1 uncultured Peptococcaceae bacterium | reverse complement strand
ACCCTGGGGAAGAGGGCCTCTGCAGGATGTATAAGGCTGGCCGAAGATGATGCCGAGTGGTTTTATAATCATGTAAGCGAAGGTTCTTTTGTTTATATTAGTTAAGGATATCTGCCAAGTTTCTGAAAAGTTTTAACCAAGGCAAATCAACAAAACCCAGCAACCATTGAAGTTACTGGGTTTTCTCGCGTCCCAGGAGAGATTCGAAATAGTTTCTATTTTTTCTAGGTCTCGTATAAATGCAAATTAAATTAACTTATGAAATGTTTAGGAAATTGCCTTAAGGTGGAGAATTGGCTATTGGAACTGTTCATTATTTACCAAATTGGTATGATCATTTAACTGACAATCTCTCTTCAATTTAGAGCTATTTATTATTGGTTTGAAAGTTTTGATTTAGTAAAAGCTTTGGCGAATAAAAAAGGATTAATTAATTCAGGTATGGCCACTGTAATAACTAAAGACCCAAAAAATATAGAAAAACGAATTATTAAGAGATATTTTAAACCTTGTAAAAAAGAAGGATGCGATAGATATTGTAATTTCGATGAATATTTATGCGTAGTGCTTGAGCCTCCGGGCTCTTTTTTGTTGTTGGTATAAAGGAAGTTGTTCCGGGGAAAAGTATTCCCGGAGGTGTAGCAATGCCACAAAATATAAATGAAATTATAAAATTAATTGAAGAACTTCGTAATAAGTTGCATGATAAAGCGGATAGTAAACCATTAACAGACCCAGAGGTTGTGAAGGCCAGTCAAGTTTTAAACAGAGCATTGGATGAGTATTATAAACTTTTACAACAGAAAAAGGAAAATCAATAGAGCCTGCGGGCTCTTTTCTTTTGCAGGAAAATGCTTCCTTTTGTCGAAGAGGTTGAACCATTCTTCTACTTTGGAATATATAATAATAGCCTTTAATATACCCCTAGCACAACATCTCCTTTCAGAACGCCCAGGCTAATACCTGAATTTTACTGTTTTATTGCAGCGATTCTACATCGTTAATTTCAAACCAACAAAACAATGGATAAGTTGGTAGAGAGAAGATGTTAGGTTATTTACAATGAGAGACCGGTTAGGCAGGAATTTTTTCTATGCTTTTATCAACTGTCAACAAAGTGTCAACCAGAGGGCATATTTTTGAAGTTGGTATAAAATTACAAAACCCAGTAACCATTGAAATTACTGGGTTTTCTCTGGCGTCCCAGAAGGGATTCGAACCCCTGACCTACGGATTAGAAGTCCGTTGCTCTATCCAGCTGAGCTACTGGGACATTTAAGTACCATAAAAAGCAAAAATTATTGTATCAGAAAAGCTATACAGTGTCAATTATTATGCGGCTTAAAGGGGTTATAGGCAAAGGTCTTCGAGTTGAAAACCTTTACCCGGGTTGTTTAAAGCATTGGTTATTTCTTATGGTGTCCTATTAAAAGTTAATTATGCCGGGAGGGATTGCTGATTTATCTATCTCCGTTTTTTACCCTTTTTCTTGTTCTTTGAAGTTGGCCGGTACTTTTTTCCTTTTTCAACAGCCCTGCCAATGTGAACTATAAATAATGAAGATAAAAGTAGGACCAAACCTGCTCTAACAGTTGTCATCACATAATCAGTTACCTCAACTTGTAATTGTGTATTGGGATCGATTACCGTCTTGGTAGCAGGGAATGATACATAGATAAATACAATTATAAATCCGGTTATTATACATAATAGTTTTTGTAAAGCAGAAAGCCTCGACATTTTTTCACCTCAGATATATCATAGCTTAAAAATATTTAGTAATCTCATCAATTCCTTTTATAGCTCTTTCCGTGTTGCGATTAAAGCTGTTAACCATATTGACTTCGTAAGAATTCTTTAGTTCCGAATCAGATAAAGGTTTTTTACCGGATTTAATAACGCTGCTTGGATAGCCTTGGGTGCCATCAATAATGAAATGCTCCAAATCATAACATATATTTCCCATATAATTAATTTTCCACATAGCGGCGCTGCATCTTGCTTCCCTGCTCATACTTGCTTTGGAATTATCCCACTTGGATTCAAGATTTTTGACCCTGGAGTAATTTTTGGACAGTTCTTCAGAAAGTTGTTCCCGATCAATTTGACCTGATTTCCACTTATTATAACTATTATTTATTTCATTAGCTATAGCGGTACTTTCCTTAAGCATCTCACTTTCTTTTATAGCTAATTGCTTAACTTCTTTATTTGAGCCGCATCCCGTTAGAAGGATGACTGATAAAATAATAGTAAGTAAAAGTAAGATCTTTTTCAAAGCTCTACCTCCTTAAGAAATGCTTACTTAAAAGATTACTACCTAGTAGTATACAATATTTTTCATTAACTGAATGATATAAATATAAGATTACAATATTTTTATAATTTAGCATTATTTTTAAAGTTGGATGCATTAATGCCTGCAATAGCCCCTGAAGACCATGCCCATTGAAGGTTATAGCCGCCACATGCGCCATCTATATCGATGATTTCACCTGCAAAGAAAATACCCGGAACAACTTTGGATTCCATTGTTTTTTGATTTATATCCCGCACATCAACTCCCCCGGCAGTTACCTGGGCGAACTGCCATGAGTTGGTTCCTGTGACTTTAAACCTCCAATCCCGCAATATAGAAACAATTTTTTTGCGTTCAACAGACGTTACCTGTCCCGCAGGCTTGTTAATATCCGTGATTCCGGCCTCTTTAAGGACTACGGGAATTAATCTCTTATTTATAAAGCCAACCATACTGAATAAAATGCTTTTATGAGACTGTTTTTGCAGTCTTTCTTTCAGGTAGTTTTCAAGTTCTTCATCAGACTGGTAATTGATTATCGAAACTTTTAACCAAACCTGTTCTTGTTTGTAAATATGCTCCGAGGCTACCCGGCTGATTGACAGGATGGGTGGGCCTGAAATTCCATAACCGGTAAACAATATTTCTCCTTCCGCGGCAGCCACCGGTTTATTGTTGATAATAATCTCTGCTGAACCAATAAACTTGACACCCATTATCTGTTTTAAAAACGGTGCATTAAGCTTTAATTGTACCAAGGCGGGGAAAGGCTCAACCAGCCGGTGGCCCAGCTTTTCCGCTAAAAGATACCCGCTGCCGTTTGAGCCTAAGTTTGGTGCGGCCTTGCCGCCGGTAGCGATGATGATTTTGTCAGCCGTTATTGTGCTTCCGTTATTAAGAGTTAATGAAAATTTTTTGGGATTTTTGGAAATATCTAAAACCTTGGCGTTACAAACAATATCTATCCCAAGCCGTTCAACTTCATAACGAAGTACATCCAAAACACTGGAGGCCTGGCCGGAAGCAGGGAATACTTTGCCATCTTCTTCAACTTTAGCGGTTATTCCCAGGTTGTCGAAAAATTCAATTGTCTTATGGTAATCAAATTGTTTTAGTGCCGAGTAAGCAAATTTTGGATTGCATCCAAAGTAGTTGCTAATATCTAAATCGGTATTGCTGAAATTGCATCTCCCGTTTCCGGTAGCAAGGATTTTTTTGCCAACCCTGTCCAGCTGCTCCAACAAAATAACTTTGGCCTTATTGTTAGCAGCAAAAATAGAAGCCGTAAGCCCTGCTGCGCCTCCTCCAACTACAGCCACTACCGGTTTTTCGCCTTTATACAAGTACTTCATCTCCTTCAACAATAATAGGACTATGCCAAAGGCCTGTACTTCTTAATGATTTGTTCGGCAACTTTAATGCCGTCAACCGCAGCAGATACGATGCCCCCTGCGTAGCCGGCTCCTTCGCCGGCGGGGTATAGGCCGGCAATATTTGAACAATAATCTGAATTCCTGTTAATTCTTACCGGAGATGAACTCCTGGTTTCAACGCCGGTAAGAACCGCATCCGGCATGGCAAAACCGGCTAATTTGCTGTCAAAATAAATAATTGCTTCTTTCAGGGTACTGATCACATATTCCGGCAGGCAGTCTTTCAGCCCGGTCATTTTATATCCACCTGTAAATGAGGGTTTAACCCGTTTGTAGGATTGGGATGGCTTGTCCTGCAAAAAGTCACCTACCAACTGTACAGGGGCGCTGTAATTGGAACCTCCAATTTCAAAAGCTTTTCTTTCCCATTTCCTTTGAAATTCTACACCTGCCAGGGGGTGATCACTGTCAAAGTCCTCGGGTGTAACGCCTACTAGAAGGGCACTGTTGGCATTTTCCTCTGAACGTGCATATTCACTCATGCCATTGGTAACCAGGCAGCCTTTTTCTGAAGCTGCAGATATTACAACGCCTCCCGGGCACATGCAAAATGTATATGCGGACCGGCCGCTGGGTGAGTGGTAAGCAAGTTTGTAATCTGCCGCTCCCAAATTTTTGTGGCCTGCAAATTGCCCGTATTGAGCACGATCGATAACTTTTTGGGGATGCTCAATCCTGACACCGATGGAAAATGCTTTGGGGCTTAAAGATACATTCCTGTTATAAAGAGTTTTAAAGGTGTCCCTGGCACTATGGCCGATTGCCAGTATCAGGGCTTGGGTATTTATTTTTTCTCGGTCATTTATAATAATGCCTTTTAATTCATTGTTTTCGATTATAAAATCTGTAACCTTGCTGAAAAAACGGATGTCTCCGCCCAAGGAAATGATTTTTTTCCTAATATTTTTTACAACAGTTTTTAAATAATCAGTGCCTACATGCGGTTTATAAGAATATAAGATTTCTTTTGGCGCACCCGCCTGCACAAAATCTTCCAAAACCTTCCGGCATCTCTTGTCTTTTATAAGTGTTGTAAGCTTTCCATCTGAGAATGTACCGGCCCCGCCTTCTCCAAATTGGACGTTGCATTCCGTGTCCAGTTCGCCGGAGTTCCAGAAATGCCGGACGATTTTAATGCGGGTATCAACATCGGCGCCTCTTTCCAAAATAACCGGTTTATAACCTGCTTCGGCAAGGGTTAAACCGGCAAATAGTCCGGCCGGGCCGGTGCCGACAATAACCGGAGGGCAGCTTAAAGTCTCAGTTCCGGGCACTGCAGGTGTATATGACATATCAGGTGTTTTTGATATATCTTTATCTTTGTTTTTTTGTAATAAAGCCTGCTCATTTTTTACTTCTACATCTACAGCATAGACAAAATGAACATTCTCTTTTTTCCTGGCGTCTATTGATTGACGGAATATCCTATGGCTTAATATTTGATTTTTATTAATTTTAAGCTTTTTAGCGATTTTATCCGGGATAATGTCTTTGTCTTCGTCAAGGCTAAGTTTTATATTCGATACTCTTAACATGGTTGTCACCCAATTTCGGATTTTGGTCGCACCTAGGTATTATTTTATCATTTTATTTAGAATAACCGGAAATAAACCTACCTTAATTTTTAAGGTAGGTTTATTTTCATTAATATTTTTGATTATTTACTTAGGACCATCTCATCCTGTTGAGGTCTTCTTTTAAAGAACCTTTTTTGTTCATAGCCTTTTCAACGTCTTTTTTGGGGATTTCCTTGCCACCGGCACCATAGTTATTGGAAGCAGTTGTGGTAGATTGGTCGTTGTTAGAGAAGTTTGCCATTTTCACAATCCCTCCTTTATAATTTAATGTTATTATTCTTCAAAAAATAAAGAGATATAATATATATTTGCTGTAACATTTGTAAGTTAATAACAAGTTTGATTTAAACTATTGTTTAAAAAAATCATATTTAAAGAAAAAATTAACTGTTAGATAATTTACATGCAAAAATCAAATTAATTTTAGAATTCACATTTTACAGCAAGTAAAGTATTATATTAGGATGTATAAAGAAATAAATGCCGGAAGTAAATTTTTAGGGGGATAGTTTT
>CAYUXS010000090.1:0-663 GCA_964448915.1 uncultured Peptococcaceae bacterium | reverse complement strand
GATGCTAAAAGTAGGGTTGCCAAAAATGATGCATTGGCTAAACATTTGGGAATAGTTTTGCAAGAAGTTTCCCCCGGTTACGCCAAAGCATCAATGGAAGTAAAACCGGAGCTGATCAATGGAGTAGGGGTAACCCATGGCGGCGCCATTTTCAGTTTGGCTGACGTTGTTTTTGCTGCGGCAAGCAATGCCCATGGGCCTGTGGCATTGGCTTTGAATGTGAATATCCAGTTTTTAAAGGCCACTGCTTTAGGAGATATTTTAACTGCAACTGCCCGTGAGGAAAACCTGACCAGGAGAACCGGATTGTATCGCATGGAGGTCAGGGATAGCAAAGGGGATCTGGTTGCCTTGGCCAGCGGGCTGGTTTATAGAAAAAGCAAGTAACGGCCGTTTTTTTGAAAAAGAGGCTGTTTTATATTATCAGTCGATCTTGTTTAATGATTATGCCAGTATTTTATATTGCCGGCTGGGAAAACTGATATAAAAAGAGTATAATGGCAAATTTATCAGGAAATAATACCGGATGGCAAAAAGAACCTGTTGACTTTGCCGTCGCCAATTAATACAATTAATACTTGCGGGGCAAAAACAGCCCCAAAAAATAGTCATTTTTGACGGTTCTTTTTTTGCCTAAATTTTGTTGATCTGTGACTGGTAATG
>CAYUXS010000089.1:3082-6585 GCA_964448915.1 uncultured Peptococcaceae bacterium | reverse complement strand
GTTTGAATGCAGATATCGGCAGCGGCAAACTCAGGGTTGGCAGTTTCATCGGCCAGCACCAGACCTTCGCCCGGCCCGGCATGGGTCCCTATTTCCACTGTCCCATAGAGAAGTTTAAAAGCAGCCAACACCCATTTGCTGCCCGGGCCGACTATTTTATCAACCTTGGGGATTGTTTCGGTACCGTGCGCCATAGCGGCTATCGCCTGGCTTCCTCCTACCCGGAAGACTGCATCAGCGCCGCATATATCGCAGGCAACAAGTGTTCCGGCGGGGACTTTTCCGTCCGGTGCCGAAGGTGTGCAGACAATTACCTGGGGAACACCGGCCACTTTAGCCGGCAGCACCGACATCATTACTGCAGAAGGGAACCAGCCCCGGCCGCCGGGTACATAGCAGCCCACTTTTTCCAAAGGGATATGAATTTGGCCGGCAATCAGGCCCGGCGAAAGCTCCATGGACCACATTTGGTTCGGCATCTGGGCGGCATGAAAACGCTTGACGTTGTCTGCCAGGGTACGGATAGCTTCCAGGGTTTCGGGATCAAGAAGCCGGTAAGCTTCTTCAATCTCCTCCCGGGTAACCTTGATCATGTCTTTAGTAATTTCCACGTCTTCAAAGGCCTTGGTGTATTCCACCAGGGCTTCATCCCCGCGCTCTTTGACAGTGTTGATGATATTTTCCACCTTATCCAACACAGAACCGGTTTCAACTTCGCTTCTATTAAGTATTCTTTGGTAGTCAGCTTCACTCATTTCCTTAAGCCTGTACACCGGAATATACAAAAAAACCGCCTCCTTAATGCTATTCGGTATTTCTTATTAATCAGCTATCAGCCACCAGGCATCAGCACCATGGCTTTTATGTTGGGGATTTTTACAGTGATTTTAAGTTATACGTTACATAGCTAGCAGATTAGCACTTTAACATACTAAAGCGCCTTAACCTACGAAAAATGATATTCTTCACAAATTTTAAAAAACCTTTTTCGAGTTAAAGGGTTTTTTATCCTAATAAACCCGGGTATTAGTGGGAAACTAAAATAAAACAAAGGAGGGTTAACAATGCCAACAAATGATGAAAGAAATCGCATGGAAAATAATGCAAATAAACCAAAGGACAGGGTTGCCCGCAGGGATCCGGAAAGAAACGAGGAGCAAGATGCCATAGATGCTTTAAAGCAGCATATTGATGGGAAAGGATGCCTGTAAAAAGCAGCCTTAAACACAATACTATATTTTTAGTTATGTAGGAGGGCGTCTCTGCCAACCCGCTTTTGCTGATAGCTGACAACTGTCAGCTATCAGCCGGCTTTAAAGGAATACCCATTAGCCAAAAAGTCTGGATCTTTTCGACACTATACGCTATCCTTTTATATAGACATCAAGTGAGCCGAAAGGAAGGCTTGGGGTTTTAATGAAACGCAGGAGCAGGGGCAAGCGGTTTTATAGCTTTTGGACTGACTTGCCAAAGGTTATAACTGTTGTGTCATTAATAGTGGTAGTGCTGGTTGTCGGATCTGTGTTGTTGATTATAAATCAAACACCAAAGTTTCCGGATATTTCGTATGTACCTAAAAAGGAATGGGGTGGTATTGACTGGAGCAATGCTTCGGAAAAGCAGGCAAAACTACCTGACTTTTTGGAAACTTTTACAGAAAGTACCGGAACCTCGGGTGAATCCTGGGGTTCTACCGCACCAATGAGCAAAGCTGAAAAGTATGATGCCATTAACAAAAAATATAAGAATGCTTTTTCTGACTTAAAAAAGTTTTATGAAGCCGAGCTTAACCGTTTAATGGAGCATGCAAAAATGGATTACCAGGCTTCCAAAAACGGGACAAAAGATATTGCTATTTCCGCTTTGGCAACCCAGTACTTGGAAGCGGGTAAAAACCTTGAGAAAGATTGTGACTTTATATTTAACAGTGTCCTGGAAGAAATGAAGAGAGAACTGGCGGCAAACGGGCTGCCGGCAGATTTGGCTAAACAGGCGGAAAACGAATATAAAGCACAGAAAAGCAATATGCGCGTTGAAATAATATCGAGAGGTTTAGTATTGGCAAATGATTGATTTGCATGTACATATTTTACCCGGTATCGATGACGGCCCAACAGATTTGGAAGAGTCCCTGGCTATGGCCAGGGCTGCGGTTTCCGATGGGATAACTGCTTTAGTTGCGACCCCGCATGTGATAAGTGAAACATATAACAACACTAAAGAAAAGATTCTTAAGGAAGTTTCATTTTTCAATAATAAGTTGACTGAAGAGAACATTAATTTAAAAGTATACCCCGGTGCCGAATATATGCTTGATCCCGGACTGCCCAAGATGCTGGAAGAAGGGCAGGTAATGACAATCAATGACGCGGGCAAGTATATTTTAGTGGAATTACCCATGTTTGTAGTACCATCGTATGCCAGGCAGGTATTATACGAGCTCCGGCTTAATGGTGTGACTCCAATTCTTGCTCATCCCGAGAGATATCCGGCCTTTATTCAAAAGCCGGACTTATTGCAGCCTTTCCTTGAAATGGGTGTCCTAAGCCAGGTTACATCGGGCAGCCTCACCGGGTATTTCGGGTATGAAGCTAAGAAATTAGGCTGGCATTACCTGAAGAGGGGGATGTGCCACCTAATTTGTACCGATGCCCATTCTCCAGCCAAGGGATCGTTTTCGCTGTCCCAAACATCAGAGGCAATTATTACAACTGTGGGCAGTGAAAACAAAGAAATACTGACCTTAAGCAATCCCAGCCGGATAATTGACGGGAAAGAAGCCGCCAATATGCAGGAATACGTTTCAATGGCAAATAAAAAAAGAAAAGGCTTTTTATCGAAATTCTTTTAAGCAGTCTTACAAATTATAATATTAATTGAACCGCCATATCCTTTTTCAAAAGGATTAGGTGATAAAATGTGGAATTATGAATAGGTATAAAATTTGTTGACATCAGTATTTACCTGGAGGAATCGAATTTGACAAGGGAACCAGAAAACATAGAACTAACTGAAGAAATTGACTTGAGGCAAATCTTTCACTTTCTCAGCAAGTGGAAGGTTGTTATTGCGGTAATTACCGCAGCGGCTGTTTTAACCAGCATTATCATCAGCAATTTTATACTGACGCCGATATACGAGTCCAAGTCCATGTTAATGGTAACCATTGCTTCAGAAAAACAACAGTCACCTACCCCCAGGGAAGGCGAAGATGACTTGGAAGCACTTATTAGTACTGTTTCCAGGATACCGACCCTGACCATGAATACATATGTAAATCAATTAAAAAGCGAAATCCTTTTAAAAAGAGTTTCGGAGAAAATTGGTTTAGATCCCAATGCATATTCTCCGGGGGCCATATCCTCTATAACCACTGCAAATATTATTAAGGACAGCAACTTAATAGAACTTAAAGTGCAACATAAAGATCCTGCTATAGCTGCCAAAATTAACAATACCTTAGCGGAAGAGTTTTTAACCCTTATTTCCGAAACAAACCAGGA
>CAYUXS010000089.1:0-3072 GCA_964448915.1 uncultured Peptococcaceae bacterium | reverse complement strand
GACCAAGTCGGTAAGTTTTCTGGATACCGAGCGTAAAAAAGTTGAGGAAGAATTGGACTTGGTAACAGAAAAACTTAAGAACTTTGAATCACAGCCCGGAGGGGTAGCTTTTCTTGAGCAGCAGTTCAATACTAAAAACCAGGATCTTTCCAAATACCAATCAATGCTGCATGAGGTAAAAATTGAATTAAGGCAGGCGGAAGCCGGTGCTGCGCAACTGGAACGGGAACTGGCAAATACCCCCAAGACTATTATGGTCCCGGTCATTGGTGACAGCCAATCAGGCTACATGACTGAAGAGCCCAACCCTGTTTATGTGAACTTATCCCAGGAATACGCTGCCAGGACCACCAAAGTGTCCGAGGCTATAGCCAAGTTGAATACTATTGAGTCAATTATCGGGCAAATCAGGGGTGAAGTTGACAGGATCCAGAAAGATTTGACCGAAAGAAAAGTTGAAAAAGAAAAGCTTGAGTCTGAAAAAACCCGACTTGACAATGCCAGAAAACTATTGGCAGAAAAGGTCACTCAAACTCAAATAGCCAGATCCATAGATCTGGGAGATACAGCAATAAGCATTGTTTCACCGGCTATGGTGCCTTCCAACCCGGTAAAACCAAATAAACTGCTGAATATGGCTATAGCCTTTGTGCTTGGTTTAATGATAGCGGTTTTTGTAGCTTATATAATTGAATATCTGGATAACACAATAAAGAATTCCCAGGATGTTATAAATAAACTTAATGCCCCACTTTTGGGCGTTATTCCCCATGTGTATGCCAAACAAATTAAACAAGCAGGTTTTGAGGTGCCGAATGATTAATCCATTTAAGAAACAAAAAATCAGCGAAAAAGACAGTGTGTTTGTAAAAAAAGACCCCAAATCACCTGTGTCGGAAGCTTTCCGGACACTGCGGACCAGTATAAGTTTCGCCTCAAGCGATATGAGGGTGATTTTGGTAACCAGCAGTATTTTGGGTGAAGGGAAGTCAACAGTTGCCGCTAATTTGGCAATGGTTATGGCCCAGGCGGGCAATAGGGTTTTGCTTATCGATGCGGACTTTCGCAGGCCTACTTTGCATTACAGGTTTGGCCTCAACAATGAAAAAGGCCTGGTTAATATTTTGGTTAAAGGAAAAGCTTTGGAAGAAACAGTTCAGCCTGGGTTTGAAGGGCTGCACTTGCTGACCAGCGGGCCTATTCCTCCCAACCCATCGGAGCTTTTTGCCTCCGATGCTGCTTCAGAATTCCTGTCAGGCACAAAAGAAAAATATGATGTAGTAATAATAGACACTCCTCCTGTGATTGCATTTACCGATGCGGTTATTTTGGCTGCGAAGGCCGATGGTGTGGTTATGGTGGTTAAAGCCAACCACACCAAAGTAGATTTGATTAAAGATGCAATGGATCGCCTGAAGAAAGCCAATGCCAATTTATTAGGGATTGTGCTAAATGATGTTAAGGTTAAATCCCAGCAATATTATTCCTATTACTATGGCTCTTCCTATTATGGATAATTATCCAGCACCTATATTGCCGCACAACCGTAGATAATCTCCATGGCTACCAAAAAGGAATGAGGATCAGTGACTGCAAAAACAAGATTTTATTTTCTGTTAGCAATTGATGCCATTTTGGTTAATATTGCCTATTTATCGGCTTATTACCTTCGTTTTGCAGAAACCGGCAGGTTTCAGGAAGCTTACTTTTCATCTATTGATGTAGTATTTTTGGCTACAGTTATCCACATTTCTGCTTTTTACATTGGTAAGCTATATCATCGCATATGGGCTTATGCCAGCATCGGAGAGCTTTTGGCGGTTATCTACTCGGTATCCTCAGGCACCTTGGGGTTAATTGCAATATCCTTCTTTCTCAGGGAATCCTTATCCCGTAGCATAATAATCATGGCCTGGGCATTTATTATTATGTTTATTGGTGGTTCTCGTTTTTTCTGGCGCCTTTATGTGCAAGAAATGCGTTCTCCTTCCAGGAAAAAAACTCCCCGGCATAGTACCCTGATCATAGGGGCGGGTGATGCCGGGGCAATGGTGGCCAGGGAACTGATTAGCAATGATAAAATGGAATTAAAACCGGTAGGGTTTATTGACGATGACCCTTTAAAGAAAAACGCATCGCTGCTTGGCATACCGGTGCTGGGTACTACCGGGGAAATACCGGAAATCACCAAGAAGTATCAAATAAAAGAAATTATTATTGCCATGCCGTCGGTTAAGGGAGAGAAGATAAAAAACATAGTTGAGCTCTGCCATAAAACCGGGGCACAGTTAAAGATACTCCCGGGGATATTTGAAATTATTAACGGAAGGGTATCAGTTGACCGGATTAGGCCGGTCCAAGTGGAGGACCTCCTGGGCCGGGAACCTGTAAAGGTTGATATGGCGTCCATAGCATCCTACCTCCAAAAGCAGGTAGTATTGGTTACCGGAGCCGGGGGATCAATAGGCTCGGAGCTATGCAGGCAAGTTGCATCATTTAATCCCGACCGGCTGGTTATATTAGGCCATGGCGAAAACAGCATACATAGAATATGGCAGGAATTATCCGCTTCTTTCCCACAACTGGATATAGCGGTAGAAATCGCTGATATTAGAGATAGAAGAAGAATAGATCAGGTTTTTAAAAAACATAGCCCCGATGTAGTATTTCATGCCGCAGCCCACAAACATGTGCCTTTAATGGAGATGCACCCAAGTGAAGCACTGAAAACAAACGTATTTGGAACCCGGAATGTGGCTGAAGCGGCCCACCTACACGGCACCAAGGTTTTCATAATGATTTCCACAGACAAAGCTGTCAACCCTTCCAGTGTAATGGGGGCTTCAAAAAGGCTGGCCGAACTGATTATCCGCAGGTTTGACCGCCGTAGCAACACAATCTTTGCCGCAGTCCGTTTCGGCAATGTTTTAGGCAGCAACGGCAGTGTGGTTGAGATTTTTGAACAGCAAATTCGCCGGGGCGGCCCGGTGACAGTAACCCACCCCGAAATGGAACGGTATTTTATGACCATACCCGAGGCGGTAACCCTGGTTATCCAGGCCGGGGCAATCG
>CAYUXS010000088.1:2140-6585 GCA_964448915.1 uncultured Peptococcaceae bacterium | reverse complement strand
TTAACTGGTCAACAGAGGCTTTTAGTTCTTTAAACTCTTCTAAAATACCGGCACCTAGAAAATCAAGGTATTCCTTGTCGCCGCCAAAACGGCTGCTTATTTCCCGGGCAATCTCCTGCCACTCTTCCTTCGAGCCCAGCAAAGAATAGATTTTATGCCTTATGCCGGTCCTGCACAGGTCGCTGCCGGGTATGGAAAAAATAGTCCCAACATCAAATACCGAGCCGCCGGAAGTAGTTTTACAAATAATCCAGTCAGGATTTTCCCTGGAAAAATATAACTCCTGAACCGAGCCGCGGTAATCCGGCACAGCATCCACCGGCAGGCTTACCTTTAAGTTTTCCTTCACTGCCTTTCACCTCATATCGTATTTAAAGGCCAAAACGCCTGTATATTTCATCAACCCTGCTTAGATGATAATCATATACAAACAGGCTGTTTATTTCATCCTCATTTAATACGGATCTTATATCCGGATCCTGCAGGACAAGTTCCTTAAATTGCAGTTTTTCTTTCCATGCTTTCATAGCATTTCTTTGTACAAATTCATAGGCCTTTTCCCTGGTATAGCCCTTGTTGACCAAAGAAAGCAGTACTCTTTGAGAAAAAAGCAGCCCCCTGGTCTTTTCCACGTTTTCCATCATTTTTTCAGGGTATACCAGCAAATTCTTAATCAGGTTTATAAATTTCACCAGCATATAATGCAGTGTAATTGTGCTATCCGGCAGGATTACCCTTTCTACCGAAGAGTGAGAAATATCCCTTTCATTCCATAATGCCACATTCTCCATGGCCGCCAATGCATTGCCCCTGAGCAGGCGGGCCATTCCTGTTATCCTTTCGGAAATTATCGGATTGCGCTTATGGGGCATAGCCGAAGAACCTTTTTGTCCCTTGGCAAAATATTCTTCAACTTCAAGAATTTCAGTACGCTGCAAACTGCGGATTTCAATGGCGAACTTTTCCAAAGAACTTCCGATGACAGCAATAGTAGTTAAAAACTCGGCATGCCTGTCCCGTTGTACTACCTGGGTGGACAATGGTGCCGGTTTAAGCCCCATTTTTTTGCACACATACTGTTCCACATAAGGATCAATGTTGGCATATGTGCCTACTGCCCCGGATATCTTACCGACGCTGACAGCTTCTACAGCTCTTTCCATTCTTTCGATATGACGTTGGATCTCAGACATCCAAAGGAGCATTTTAAGGCCGAAAGTAATGGGTTCCGCATGAACCCCGTGAGTCCTCCCCATCATTAAGGTATTCCTGTGTTCCACTGCTTTTTTCTTAAGCTCTTCATGTAATTCCTTTAGTTTGTTTAAAATAATTCCACCGGCTTCTTTCATCTGGGCAGCCAAAGCAGTGTCCAGGACGTCAGATGAGGTAAGGCCCATATGGACATATTTTGAATCTTCTCCTACATATTCTGCAACACAAGTAAGAAAAGCTATAACATCATGGTTGGTAATTTCTTCGATCTCGTTTACTCTCTTAACCGTGAAATCAGCTTTTTCGCGTATATTTTCAACAGCTTTTGGCGGGATTATGCCCAATTCGGACATTGCCTCACAGGCATAAATCTCAACTTCCAGCCATTTCCGGTATTTGTTTTCATCAGACCATATCCGCCCCATTTCAGGCAGCGTATAACGCTCTATCATTATATGATTCCTCCCATGTAAGCTGTTGGCTGCAGCTATCAGCCACCAGTACTTATAAGTAGTGCCTCTTTGTCAATCGCTTTTATTTATTTTCCAAGTACTTTTCAATTCCCAAAGCTCTCAAATTGCTGTCCTTTCTTTCAACACCTTCCGCCAACTGTGCTTTATAGCCCAATAAACGTTGTCTTACATTTTCATTGTTTAAACCTATAATTTGAGCTGCCAAAATACCGGCATTTTTAGCCCCGTTTATACCTACCGTAGCTACCGGTATCCCTGCCGGCATCTGGACAATGGCATAAAGTGCATCCACTCCGTTTAATGCCCCCGATTTTATAGGCACACCTATAACCGGCAACGGTGTAAGAGAAGCAATTACACCGGGAAGGTGGGCTGCACCCCCGGCACCGGCAATAATCACCTTCAGCCCCCTTGAGATTGCCGTTTTAGCATATTCCGGTGCCCTGTGGGCTGATGATATTACCACTTCATATGGGACCCCCAGCTCGTCCAGGATTTCAGCGGCGTCCTTCATCACAGGGAGATCGGAATCACTGCCCATGACAATACCCACTAAGGCTTTATCCATATAACAACCTCCAAACAAAATATTTTTATATCATTTCCCTTATATTAAATAATTTAAAAACCTAAAATAAAAAGCCAGGCATAACAAGTTCCTCTTTGTGAGAAACCTGCCGCCTGGGCTTTTACCCCTAACGGTGTAACATCTTTACAGAAACGCCCTTGATTTAACTAAGAATATATACAGGCGGATCATATAAAGAGGCCTGTGCCGCTCGGTCCATGCCACCCCCGGTTTATACGCCAAGGGTGCGGATCCCTAAGGCACACTTTCTCTAAACCAATTGTATCATAACAACGCAATTTTGGGGTGTCAAGACTAAATCATTTTCTCCATATGCAGCCAAATTTGATATGAGCCGTCGTATTTATTAAACACCGGTACTTTCCCGGTTATGGTGAAACCATTTTTCTTATAGCAATTTACGGCTCTCTGGTTGGCTTCTCTTACCGATACCCAGAGAAACTTAATGCCAAGATCGTTTTTTGCAATTTCTATCATGGCCTTCATGGCTTTGCTTCCCAAACCCATACCCCATAACTGGGGTTCTCCAATCAGCAAGCCCAACTCGGCCGTGCCGTTACGCTGGTTTATCTTTTCAAGCCAGACTGTTCCGACTTTTTTATTATTGCATATAATCATTTTTAAATAATAATCGTCACTGCGGCCGGAAGTAGTCCTGAAGTTGCTTGGGTGGACAATGGTCTGGAACATGTTTGTATCCATTTTGCTTAACCAATGCTCCCACAACTTGGCGTCTTCCGGAATATAATCGATTAATTCAATACTGCTGTCCTTCAGCAGCCTGCCCTCGTCAACCGCCATAAATTCACTCAACAAAGATGAACTCCGGCCTTTTAAAACCAACTCCTTAATCCTGTTTTCCAAGCGCTGGTCGGAAAGCAGTGAACCCACCGGGTAAATAACCAGCCAACAGCTCTTTTCTACTGCTTTTACCCTTAGCTCAATTTCTTTTCCATCACATTCCACGGTAATGAATTTATCCAAATTGCCCGTATCCAATATTCCTTCGCAGCCAACCCTGCAAAAGTTATGCAGCGGGTTGCCGCTAAACTTTGCTATCATTGCCTTTTGAGGAAGGCCGAGGTGATAGGCATACTTTTTTGTTTTATCTGCCAGCAACAAACCTGAATCTTTAATAATCACCAGATCCGCTTTCTTGTTATTACGTCCCAAAATAAAGAAGGCATGTAGGTCAGCCCCGGATTCAAGTAACTTCCTTAATATATTCATTATTGAAGAGCTATCCCACATTTCCGCCATTACATTGGCACACTGGGGGAACAGGCCGGCCAGTTTTTGATCAAACTTGCTTACATGAGTAATTTCAATTACCCCCTTAAACAGTAACAAACATATTCTTCGACACATTGACAAAATAACCTTTTGAACCTGCAGGCGGCTGGATAAGGCCATGAATATTATTTAAAAAATATTGGCATAATTACTTACGAGGTGATTATATGAAAATAAACTTAACCAATAAAGAAAGAATGCTGCTGCAAGATCTAAAAAAACATGAAGAATTATGTGTACAAAAGTACCAAAACTACGCCGGACGTGCTCAAGATCCCCAGTTAAAACAACTTTTTAGCTCCTTGGCACAGAAAGAGCAGCAACACCTGAATTCCATTACCCAACTTCTTAATGGACAACTTCCCAATATGCAGCAATCAGGCGGCCAGCAGCAAGGCCTGCAGGCAGGTCAGCAAATGCAACAAAGCATGCCGGGTCAGCAGATGCAGCAGAACATGCAGTCAAGCCAGCAAATGCAGCAAAGCATGCAATCAAACCAGCAAATGCAGCAAAATCATATGCAAGGGGCAATGGCCAATCAGGATGATAAAACCCTCTGCACCGATATGCTGGCAACAGAAAAATATGTTTCAGGTACGTACGATACCGCAATTTTTGAATTTACCGACACAAACGTAAGGAAAATTTTAAATCATATTCAAAAAGAAGAACAGGAACATGGAGAGCAAATTTTTAAATACATGCAAAGCAAAGGTATGTATAACCCTCAATAAAAGGCTTTAACAATAATCCCCCGCATTTTGCGGGGGATTTTGTTTTAATCTTACAACTACAATAACCATAGTTGTTATTCCCACTCAATTGTGGCCGGTGGCTTGGAGGTTATGTCATACAAAACCCGGTTGATTCCTGGGACT
>CAYUXS010000088.1:0-2130 GCA_964448915.1 uncultured Peptococcaceae bacterium | reverse complement strand
GGCAGTCATCCCATCATGGCTGCAAACCGCCCTAATGGCAACAGTGTAGCAGTATGTCCGGCTGTCACCCATAACACCGACACTGCGCAGCCCGGGAAGTACCGCAAAATACTGCCAGATCTCTCTATCCAGGCCTGCTTTTTTAATCTCATCGGTAACTATAAAATCTGCTTCTCTTAACAATTCCAAATTCTCTTCATTTATTTCTCCAATTATCCTGACTGCCAAGCCGGGACCGGGAAAAGGTTGCCTCCAGATAATGTGATCAGGCATTCCTAATTCTTTGCCCAATTCCCTGACTTCATCTTTAAACAGCCAACGCAAGGGTTCGATCAACGAAAAGTCCATATCTTCCGGCAAACCGCCTACATTGTGGTGAGATTTGATCACTGCCGATGTGTCCGTACCGCTTTCAACCACATCCGGATATAACGTGCCCTGGACCAAAAAATCAATTTTGCCAAGTTTATCCGCTTCTTCTTCAAATACCCGGATAAACTCTTCACCAATAATCTTTCTTTTTTCCTCAGGGTCTGTTACGCCTGCCAGTTTGCTTAAGAACCGTTTTGAGGCATCTACATAAATTAGTTTAATGTTAAAACCCTCACGGAAGGTCTTGATTACTTGTTCCGCTTCACCTTTTCTCAATAGCCCGTGGTTGACAAAAACACAGGTTAACCTGTCACCTATTGCCCGGTTAACCAGCACTGCGGCAACTGATGAATCCACTCCCCCGCTTAAAGCACAGAGGACTTTGCCGTCACCTACAGCAGATTTTATTTCGCTAACTGCGTGCTCAATAAATGAGCCCATATTCCAAGTACCGGAACATCCGCATACCTGGAAGAGGAACTGTTTAAAAATATCCTGCCCCTTGGGGGTATGCATTACTTCGGGGTGGAACTGCACCGCATAAAGTTTTCTTTGGTAATCGGCCATAGCCGCAATCGGAGCCTGCTCAGTCCTTGCAGTTACAACAAACCCCGGAGGAGGGGACTCAACTTTATCACCATGGCTCATCCAGCACTGCTCATTTTTTGATAAACAGCAAAACAGGTCATCACTGCAAGTTACCTCAAGGTTTGTTTTGCCATACTCCTGGAGATCTGAACCTGTAACTACTCCTCCCAATTGATGAGCCATCAGCTGCATGCCATAGCAGATCCCAAGTATTGGAATGCCTAAATCATAAATTCTTGGATCACAGGAAGGTGCTCCTTCCTCGTATACGCTGGAGGGCCCACCGGAAAAAACTATCCCCTTGGGTTTTTTCGATTTAATCACATCCAATGGCGTAGTATAGGGAAGCATCTCACAAAAAACTTTTAGTTCCCTGATTCTCCTGGCAATCAATTGGCTGTACTGCCCTCCAAAGTCTAGCACTATTACCATTTCTTGTTCCAGCTTGGACACAATATTACCTCCGTTATAAGTAATATATTACGTCTTAATCACCACAATATCGGTTAAATTCCTATATTTTTCCCCATAATCAAGGCCATAACCAACCACAAACTTATCAGGAATTATAAATCCGTTATAATCAGTTGTTATTTCCACCTCGCGCCGGGAAGGCTTGTCTAACAGAGTGCAAATTTTTAAACTTGCGGGCATCCTTAAACTTAAGGTTTCCATTACATATTTTAAAGTAAGACCGGTATCAACAATGTCTTCCACCACAAGAACATGCTTGCCTTCTATATTTTGGTCAAGATCCTTAATAATTCTGACTGTCCCTGAAGACTTACTGGCTTTTCCATAACTTGAAAAGATCATAAAGTCTACAGTCACCGGAATAGTCAATAACCTTATTAAGTCCGCCATAAAAACAAAAGAACCTTTGAGGATGCCGACAACCAATATTTCTTTTCCCCGGTAGTCGCTGTTAATCCTCTCAGCCAGCTCTCTTACTTTTTTAGCTATCTGCTCTTCAGTAAGCAATACTTCCAATATTTCATGATGCATTGGCTTACCCCCGGTATTTGTTAACACTAATCCTTTCTTTTAATGTATAATTATATACCATATCTAAAATTGCCTTTTAACACAACATCTTTTTCCATAAAAAATATTGATAATAAACAAAAAAATATACGGGTTACCCAATGGCACCCGTTATAATATAATTGT
>CAYUXS010000087.1:0-6594 GCA_964448915.1 uncultured Peptococcaceae bacterium | reverse complement strand
TTGCCAAGCCTGGATATTGCTTTAGAATATGTAGACATGGTTCAAATCGGTGCCAGGAATATGCAGAATTTTAGGTTGCTGCAAGCCGTAGGTAAAGCGGGCCGTCCTGTTCTGCTAAAAAGAGGATTGTCGGCTACAGTTGAGGAGTGGTTAATGGCGGCAGAGTACATTGCTTCAGAGGGCAATGCCAATATTGTTTTGTGTGAAAGAGGGATAAGGACTTATGAAACCGCTACTAGGAATACCCTTGATATCAGTGCTATTCCATTGGTAAAAAGCCTTTCCCATCTCCCTGTGCTTGCAGACCCAAGTCATGCTACCGGCATAAGGGCTTTGGTTTCACCTATGAGTTTGGCTGCAGTGGCTGCCGGTGCTGACGGTTTATTGGTTGAGGTGCACCCGGAGCCTGCAAAAGCCCTGTGCGATGGACCACAGTCCTTAAGCCCGGCAGAATTTCAACTGATGGTTCAAGCTTTAAAACCTGTTATCACTGCTGTGGGCAGGTCACTTTGAGGTGGTGTGTTGATGAAAAAGGTCGGTTATTTGGGGCCGGCGGGTACTTTCACCGAGGCTGCCGCTTATAAATATGTGGGCAGTGATACTGTTGAGATGGTTTGTTGTTCAAGCCTTTCAGAAATAGTAGCCAAAGTGGAAAACGGCCAACTTGATCAGGGAGTTGTACCCCTGGAGAATTCTATTGAAGGCTCGGTTAATCAAATATTGGACCTGGTGGCCAAATCGGATAATATAATGTTTTGTGGAGAAGTATTGCTAAATATTAACCATTGTCTTTTGGTTAAGCCGGGTACCAAAAAGGAGCAAATAAAAAAAGTCTTATCGCATCCACAAGCTCTTGCTCAATGCCGGGATTATCTCAATCGAGAAATACCTTGGCATACGATTGAGGAAACTGCCAGCACTGCCCAAGCAGTATGCAGGGCAGCCGGCAGCTGTGGGGATATGGCAGCTATCGGCACTGAAATGTCCGCAGGCATTTATGGGCTTGAAGTAATGGATTACGGTATCCAGGACTGCGGTGAAAACGTAACCAGGTTTATTGTACTTGGTTTAAAAGATGGAGAAACCAGCGCCAACTCCAAGACTTCCCTGGTAGTTGAGGCGATGGACCGCCCGGGGGCTTTATATGGCATTTTAAGAGAGTTTGCGCTGAAGGGAATTAACTTAACCAAGATTGAATCACGGCCCGTTAAGAAAAAACTTGGGCAGTACTTGTTTTTTATCGATTTGGAAGGGCACCGCAATGACCCTCCGGTAAAAAGTGCGATAGAAAACCTGGCCAGAAAAATGCACAATATTAAAATTTTGGGTTCTTACCCGAAAGATTTTTCACCTGCCGGCCATAAGCAGCCCTCAAAGGAAATCCAGCCGGTTGATATCGATGAAATAAGGGCGGATATTGATTTAGTAGACAGCCAAATTGTAGAACTCATTGGGCTGCGTTCATGCATGGTCAGGAAAATGGCACCCATGAAAGGCGACGTTGCAAAAATTAGGGATCCGGCCAGGGAAAATGAAGTTATTAATCGAGTACGGGAATTGGCCATAAAAAATAATGCAGATCCTGAGACAATTGAACAAATATATAAAATTATCTTTAATAACAGTATTAAGATGCAGGAAAAAAGATTGAACAGTAATGGTGAAAAATAACATGGGGCAGGTATCAGGGCTGAAATGTTGATTATGTGCTAAAGCACCCAGTAAGCTGATTTACAGTAAATAAATGATGATGCCCTTGTTGATGCAGGTGTGGAAGATAGGAAACGGCCGTTGTCTTGATGATCGCGGCCGTTATTTTATATTGGGCAGCCCTGTTGCTATTCGTCCCGGGCTATATATATACATTTAAAATTTATACTTGACATAATAAAGCTATTGATATACTATACTAGACACAAAAGCAGATTAAGTGTTCTTAACCTTACATTAATTGAAAGAAGGAGTTTAAATATGTTTGCTGCAATAAGAAATAACAAAGCAAGTGTTTTTATATGGAACGCACTAAGGATATGGCTGGGATGGATATGGTTTAATGCTGGCCTTGAAAAGCTGTTTGATCCAAATTGGATGGTAACGGGGGATGCTTTAAAAGCCTTTTGGAGCAGGGCCCTGGAAGTTTTGCCAAACGGCAAACCGGTAATACATTATGGATGGTACCATTTTTTTATTAAAAGCATGATGGAAAACGGTTACTATACATGGTTCGCAAAGCTGGTGGCTTTGGGAGAATTCATAACAGGAATTGGCTTAATTTTAGGTGTGGGTACTTTTATTGCCCTGGCAACCAGTGCTTTTATGAATTTAAATTTCATGCTGGCAGGAACAAGCAGCAGCAATCCAATAATGTATTCAGTGGCTATTTTGCTTTTAATAATCGGTCCTGCAGCTTATTATTATGGTGCTGACCGGTTTTTAACCCCATATTACCAACACATTAAAGATAAAAAATGTATCCTGGGATATTGTTTTACCAAAACAGGTGATAAAAAGGTAACTGAAAATATATAAGATACGGTTGCCTGCGGCAACTGTACTTAAGCTGATAAAAGCACGGGATGCATCTTTCCCGTGCTTTTTATTAACCTTTTTAAATGTTTAACCCGCCAGTTGTTCCAATAAAAACATCCTTGCTACTTTCCCTGAAGGAGTCCGCGGGATCTTACAAAAGATTACCGCCGAAGGGGCACGACCCCTGGTAGATTTCTCCAGGCAGTGCCGGATGATTGCCTGTTCATTAATTACGCTGCCGTCTTCTTTTTCTACAAAGGCTTTTAAAAGGGTTTTATCATTAGATTTATTAACATTAATAATAACTACGTCATTAACTCCATCAAGGTCACCGATTAACTTCTCCAGTTCCCGGACTTCCAGATTTATATCGGTATCAACCATAATATTCCCTCCATGGTTTATAACGGTACAATACCACCCAAGGTTTGTGAGTTTCTAGTTTACTTATTATAATAAACTATAACTATTTAGCCAATAGATTTATGCTAAAATGCCGTTAATTGGCTGCCACCGGTATTATATAGGCGTGAGGCGGCAGGAAATGTTCACTGTAGAACAATTAAACAATAAATAATATAATTAAATGTATAGCTTTATTTGTGTATAGGGTAGGCTTGATTGGGAATAAGCGGGGTGTGTCAGAAATGGCTTTGGATAAAAAAAATCAAACTAAAAATAAAGTAAAAATCAGCATTATTGGTTCCGGGACTTATATAATGCCAATGGGTTCAAAAGCTGTGGAAGCTATGAGATATGATACGGCAGCCAGGATATCACCGGTAGTGGCTGTTAAAATTAATAATTCCCTGGAAGACTTGCAAGCAGAAATTAATGAGGACAGTACTCTTGAGTTTATCGACCTGGAAAGTGAAGATGGCCAGAGGGTATACCAAAGTGGCCTGATTATGGTTTTAAATAGGGCGGCCCAGGAAGTATTGCCAGGATGCAAAGTTGTTATTGAACATTCCCTCTCAAATGCAATTTATGGGGAAATAAGGATAAAAAGAGCGTTGAGGGAAAGCGATATAGATAAAATTGAAAAAAAGATGCGGGCTATCGTCAATGGCGGCGGCAAAATAGAAAGGACGGTTATGTCAAAAGAGGAAGCAATCCGGCTTTTTAAAGAGCGCAAACAATTGGATAAGGTTAACCTCCTGTCGTATTGGGGGCCTCACCCGGTAGAGATTATTAAAAGCGGCGATTATTATGACTATGCGATGGGGCCGGTGGTACCGGATCTAAACGTTTTAAGGGTTTTTAGGTTGAGGTTTTACCTCCCGGGTTTCATACTGGAGTTGCCCAGGAAAGAGGACCCATTATCATTGCCGGCTTATGAAGAACAGGGGAAATTGTCCGTTGTATTTTTTGAAGCAGGCAAATGGGAAAAAGTGCTAAAGGTCAGTAATTCGGTAGCCTTAAATGAAAGGTTGAGCAAGGAAGGTTCCGGTGAATTAATCAGGGTGGCCGAAGCTTTTCAGGAAAAAAAGATTAGCAAATTAGCTGATGAAATCAGTGACAATATCGATCGCATCAGGATTATTTTGATTGCAGGCCCGTCTGCATCAGGGAAAACGACTTTTTCAAAGAGGTTGGCAACACATTTACAAGTAAATGGCATTAACCCGGTGTCAATATCAATGGATGACTATTTTGTAGATAGGATTAATACACCCAGAGATCAAGATGGAAAACCTGATTTTGAAAGCATCGATGCAATTGACCGGGTTCTTTTTAACGATCACCTAAATAAGCTTATCCAGGGAGAAGAAATTGAGATTCCAAATTACAACTTCTTAACAGGTAAAAGGGAGTATAACGGTAAAAAGTTAAAACTTGGCAAGTATGACCTGATTATGGTGGAAGGGATCCATGGTATTAACGACCAATTGACAGCTTCAATACCAAAAGGAAGGAAGTACAAGATTTATGTAAGCGCCTTGACACATTTATCCCTGGATTGCAATAACCGGATTCATACTACCGATTTAAGGTTGATAAGAAGAATTGTTAGGGATAATAATTTTAGGGGATATCCAGCGGAAAAGACACTTGAAATTTGACCCTCGGTTAGAAGGGGAGAGGAAAAATATATATTTCCTTTCCAAGAAGAGGCAGATACCATGTTTAACTCAGCCTTGATTTATGAACTTGCTGTTTTAAAAGGTTATGTTGAACCCCTGTTGGAAGGCATAACCAGGGACAATAAGCAATATTCGGAAGCAAGGAGATTGCTAAGGCTGCTGAGTTTTTTTGAACAGATCGACAGTTCGGAAGTCCCGCCCAATTCAATTCTTAGGGAATATATCGGAAGCAGTTGCTTTTATTAGAAAACATGCTTTAAATAAGCATGTTTGAATTGTCCCTGGTTCTCTTTTTTTTTCAGTTATCCATAATTCTTTTTATGGCACCGACGGGGCAGGCCCGGAAGCACTTTCCGCAGCGTGTACAATTGGACACATCAATTGCATAATGGACATTGTCATCAATGTATACGGCATTAAATTTACATTCTTGTTCACATGTTCCACAAGACATGCATTCTTCAGGCATTATCTCGTAATGAAATTTGTATTTCTTCTTCTGATCAATTGCCATATTACCCTCCTGAGTATTGTTAATAGTCTGTTATTTTCTATGATATGGCTTAAAACCCTTTAAAAATAATCCCAAAACAATTAAATAATTCAGTTCATACCAGGCAAAATATCTTTAATAAATAATTTAAGGGAGATATTTTTATGACTAAAAAGTTAATAAAAGGGGTTGTAAAAAAATACCATATTAAAGAAAACCGGCGCGACGGGTATAGCCCTGTGTGGGATACAGGATATGCAGCAGGTAAGAAAAGAATCAAAAAGATTACCGGGATTGACAGGCCGAGTATATAAATAGCGCTGGAACAACCGGCCGGAATGGTTACAATATGATTTAGTTTCTTTAAGAGGTGGACATGTCAGGTTTTGCCCATTTACAGGACAAAAAGTATTGCAGGGTTTGCAGCAAGAAGGTTAACCGCTTTTATAAAAATAACGGCGGCAGGAGATGTGCAGTATGCTTGCATAGGACACACCGCGATCACCTGTCAGTTAACGGCAGGGTATGCAGGGTTTGTGCCGGGGAGGAAATGAAGCCGCCGGCCAAAGGGCGGCAAAGTTTAGAAAGTATAAATTTGGTACACTTGACTGACTTGCATTTCGGGGAAAAAGGATCAGGGGTTCGTTTGGAAGTTATCAAAAAGTGGCTTGGACAGCATAATTATGATTATATTTTAATTAGCGGTGATCTTACTGCAAGGTCCAGGACTGTCGAATATCAAGCTGCCGCCTGTTGGCTTGATGATATAGAGGCATTGGGAATAAAAGTGGGAGTAGTGCCGGGTAATCATGATATTGGTTACTGGGGAAATATCAAATCACTGGCTTCAATCCCAGTGGGAAGGAAGTACCACCGGTGGATTAAGTGGATTAACCGGCCTATTGAACCTTACCTAAAAAGTAAAAATTGTGCTATATTGGGGCTTAATTCGGCTCATGGTTTAAGCCCTTTTAAACTTTTTAACGGATATCTAAGCAGGAACCAACGCTCAAGAGCCGTAGAGATTTTTAAAATCGTCCCTGATGACTGCTTAAAAGTAGTCTTTTGCCATCATCCGCTGGTACGGTTTGAAGGTAACCAGCACCGGGCAATGTTTAATGCTGAAAAAGCCAGAAACGAGCTCATTAATGCCGGTGTAAAACTATTTCTCTGGGGACACCAGCATAGTTTTGAATCTATTCAAATGGTTGGTGCCGGGGGCAGTTGTTTTGCCCTCCAGAGCCCTACAATATCCGGACGTATAAGGTGTAATGAATTGCCGGGTTTTACATCTGTCCATTGGTTGTTAAATAACAAGGTAATATTTAAGCTTTTTGAAGTTGACAGCGAAAATATAAGGGAAAAGAAAGCTGTTGAATATACTCTTAAAGAGGAACCGGCATCTCCTGTGTTGAAATAAAAACCGGTAATAATAATTGGGAGAGATACCCTAATGGAAAGAGTAAAAATTACTGACTTAAAAAATGG
>CAYUXS010000086.1:3398-6705 GCA_964448915.1 uncultured Peptococcaceae bacterium | reverse complement strand
GATTATGCTGCTTGAAATGGCATTCCTAACAATCGCAACAGCTCCCTCGCCTCTTCATCGGTCCGGGCAGTAGTAACAAATATAATGTCCATGCCTCTTACTTTGTCAATTTGATCATACTCGATTTCCGGAAAAATAAGCTGCTCTTTTATTCCCAGGCTGTAGTTACCCCTACCGTCAAAGGACTTTGGAGACACACCGCGAAAGTCTCTTACTCTCGGAAGGGCAACACTGTAAAGCTTATCAACAAAATCATACATTCTCTCGCCGCGCAAAGTAACCTTGCAGCCGATCTTCATACCCTCACGCAATTTAAAACCGGCTATTGATTTTTTAGCTTTTGTTACAACCGGGCGTTGTCCGGTAATGGTGGTTATGTCCTGCACGGCTGCATCCAATGCTTTGCTGTTTTGAATGGCTTCGCCGACTCCGACATTAATTACAACTTTCTCAAGCCTGGGCACCTGCATAATATTTTTATAGCCGAACTTTTTCATCATGGCTTTTACTACTTCATTTTTATACTTATCCTTAAGCCTTGACACCAGATTTTTCCCTCCTTTCCGGCGGGGTTAGCCCAACACTTCTCCACATTCTTTGCAAATTCTTACTTTCTTCCCGTCCTCTAAGAACTTTTTTTGTATTCTTGTAGGGTTGTCACACTTTGTACAGTATAACATCACATTCGAACTATGCACCGGAGCCGGCTTTTCCATGATCCCGCCCTGGGGCAATTTCTGCGTGGGCCTGGTATGACGCTTGACGATATTGACTCCGTCCACAATTACCCGGCTTTTTTTGGGGTCAACGCTGATTACTTTGCCTTTTTTCCCCTTATCCTTACCTGTTATCACCAGAACGGTATCGCCTGTGCGCACGTGAACCTTCGGCATGTTTCCACCTCCCTAGCAGCCACTAAAGGACCTCCGGGGCTAAAGATATGATTTTCATAAAATCTCCCTTATCCCTGAGTTCCCGGGCAACCGGTCCAAATATACGTGTTCCCCGTGGACTCATGTCGTCCTTAATGATTACGGCTGCGTTTTCATCAAACTTAATGTATGAACCGTCCGGACGCCTAATTTCTTTCTTAGTTCTAACAACCACACATTTAACTACATCGCCCTTCTTAACAACGCCTCCGGGCGTGGCTTCCTTAACGGAACATATTATAATGTCCCCAATGCTTGCGTAACGCCGGAACGAACCACCAAGCACCCTGAAACACATTAGTTTGCGGGCACCTGTATTGTCAGCTACGTTAAGCATGGTTTGTACCTGAATCATGTTCTAACCTCCTTATCGCGACTGGCACCTATATTTGCTGGGCCCGCTCCAGGATTTCCACAACACGCCACCTTTTGTCTTTTGACAGTGGCCTGGTTTCCATAATTTTTACTTTGTCGCCGATATTACAGCTATTATCTTCATCATGGGCCTTAAACCTGGTGGTTCTCCTAAAGGTCCTCTGGTACAGGGGGTGCCTGACCAAACCTTCTACGGAAACCACTACGGTTTTATCCATTTTATTGCTGACTACGTACCCGACACGTACCTTACGCAACTTCCGCCCTTCCACATCGCTAACCTCCTTGGTATTCCTATGCTTGATTAATTCCCAGTTCTCTCTCCCGGATGATGGTTTGCACTCTTGCAATATCTCTTTTTATTTCTTTTATCCTCATCGGGTTATCCAACTGGCCTGTGGCTAGCTGAAATTTAAGTTTGAACAGTTCTTCCTTGGAATCGTTCAGAGCTTTCCTTAATTCATCATTATTCATTTCTCTAATTTCCCTAGCCTTCACCGGCCTCACCTGCTTCCCCGCGTTTTACAAACTTGGTTTTAATCGGCAGTTTATGAGAAGCCAAACGCATAGCTTCCCTAGCCACTTCCTCGGCAACACCGGCTAATTCAAACAATATCCTGCCCGGTTTTACTACTGCTACCCAATACTCAGGTGAACCTTTACCGCTTCCCATACGGGTTTCAGCGGGTTTCTGGGTTATCGGCCTGTCAGGAAATATCCTAATCCAGACTTTACCGCCCCTTTTAATGTATCGGGTCATTGCAATACGTGCTGCTTCTATCTGCCTGCTGGTAACCCATGCAGCCTCCAAAGCCTGAAGTGCATAATCACCAAAATGTATTTCGGTGCCGCCTTTTGCTTTTCCAGCTAAGCCGGGCCTATGTTGTTTACGATACTTAACCCTTTTAGGTATCAACATTAAGCCTATTCCCCTCCTTGTCCGGCAGCGGGCTTGGCTTCCGGCAAAACTTCTCCTTTGTAAATCCAGACTTTTACACCTATTTTGCCATAGGTTGTATTGGCCTCAGCAAAACCATAGTCAATATCCGCCCTAAGTGTATGCAGCGGGACCTTTCCCTCACTGTACCACTCTGTCCTGGCTATTTCAGCCCCGGCCAACCTGCCTGAACAGGCTATTTTAATTCCCTTAGCTCCCATTTTCATGCTTCTGGAAACTACTTGTTTCATTGCCCTACGGAATGCAATCCTTTTTTCCAATTGGGATGCAACATTTTCGGCTACCAACTGTGCATCCAATTCCGGGGTTTTAATTTCAACAATGTTAACATTTACCTGCTTATTGGTAAGTGCTTCAAGCTGCTTGCGGAGCGCTTCAATCTCCGTGCCGCCCCGTCCGATTACTATCCCCGGTTTGGCAGCATGAATAGTCACCTTAACCCTATTTGCCGCTCTTTCTATTTGAATACGGGAAACCCCTGCTTGAAACAGCTTTTCCTTAATAAATTTCCTGATATTAACATCTTCCAGCAGCAAAGAGGAAAAATCTTTTTTATTGGCAAACCATTTGCCTTCCCAATCTTTTATAATTCCTATCCGCAAACCCTTCGGATTAACCTTCTGGCCCACACTAGCCCTCCTTCTTTTATAACTGACAACTGCTATTCTTGATATTCATCGTAGTTAGCTCTGGTCGCCAGCCGCAGATGCTATTTAGACGGGTTCTCCTTTAATATTACGGTAATGTGGCTGGTGCGCCTGCGCATTAAATCTGCCCGTCCCATGGCCCTTACCTTTAACCGCTTAATAATAGGTCCTTGATCTACAAAGCATTCCGCAATATAAAGGTTATCCCGGTTCATTTCATAGTTGTTCTCAGCATTGGCGGCTGCAGATTTTATCACTTTAGCTACCGGCACCGACGCTCTCCGTGGGGTGTACTTTAATATTGCCAAAGCCTCCCGTATGTCTTTGCCGCGTATCAAATTAACAACTTCCCTGGCTTTACGCGGCGATATGAGGATATATTTGGCGATTGCTCT
>CAYUXS010000086.1:0-3388 GCA_964448915.1 uncultured Peptococcaceae bacterium | reverse complement strand
GCTTCACCTTTGTTTGTAACCGCCACAGGTACACCTCCTTTTAATGCAATTGAAACTCTTAATATAGTCCTTTACTAATAACCTGCATTTTACTTCAGGGCGGTAGACCTTTCGGTATGACCACCATGCCCTTTAAAGATTCGAGTAGCTGCGAACTCACCCAACTTGTGTCCAACCATATCTTCAGTTACATATACAGGTATATGCTTACGGCCATCATGTACGGCAAAAGTATGACCGATCATTTCGGGAAAAATGGTTGATCGCCGGGACCACGTTTTGATAACTCGTTTTTCGCCCTTTTTATTCATTTCCTGAACTTTTTTCAATAACTTCTCATCACAATACGGCCCTTTTTTTAGGGAACGTCCCATGCGCTAGCCTCCTTTCTTAATTGCCCCTGCGCTTAACAATCAGGCGATCGCTTTGTTTCTTTCTCCTGGTACGGGCACCTAAAGCCGGTTTACCCCACGGCGTCAGCGGATGACCCCCGACTGGAGAACGCCCTTCTCCACCACCATGTGGGTGATCTACAGGGTTCATAGTAACACCACGCACAGTTGGCCTTCTACCCAGCCAGCGGCTTCTTCCGGCTTTACCAATAGTAATATTCTCATGGTCCACGTTACCTACTTGGCCTATTGTTGCACGGCATTCCTGGAGCACTAATCTCATTTCCCCGGATGGCATCCTTATATGAGCGTACTTGCCTTCTTTAGCCATCAACTGGGCTGCTGTCCCTGCAGACCTGACTAATTGACCGCCTGCATTCGGGTGCAGTTCTATGTTATGAATCATAGTTCCAATAGGTATGTTTTTAAGAGGCAAGGCATTCCCCGGCTTGATATCTGCATCCGGGCCTGAAGTGACAGTCATTCCCACCTCAAGTCCAACTGGTGCCAAAATGTATCTTTTTTCCCCATCTACATAATGCAAAAGAGCAATTCTTGCCGATCTGTTGGGGTCATATTCAATAGTGGCAACTTTAGCCGGAATTCCATCCTTGGTTCTTTTAAAATCTATCAGCCGGTACTGCCGCTTATGGCCGCCGCCACGGTGCCTAACTGTAATCTTTCCCCTGCTGTTCCTTCCCGCTTTTTTCTTTAAAGGTGCCAGCAATGATTTTTCCGGTTTATCAGTAGTAATTTCATCAAAGGAAGATACAGTTACAAACCTGCGCCCAGGCGATGTAGGTTTATAAGATTTTATTGCCACCTGGTTTCCCTCCTTGCTGGGATTAAGGTTTGCCAACCCTAACCCTTAATCTATACTCCCTCGAAAATCTCGATCTTATCACCTTGTCTAAGGGTAACAACGGCCTTTTTATAACCCTGGGTAAAACCCTGCCTACCCCTGACTCTGGTCATCCTGCCCTTATATCGCATTGTATTGACTTTTTCCACTTTAACTTTGAAAAGTTCTTCTACAGCTTTTTTAATCTCAACTTTGTTGGATTTAGTATCTACAATGAAAGTATATTTGTTTTCTTTTACCAGATCCATACTTTTCTCGGTAATCAGCGGCTTTTTCAATATGTCTCTTGGGTCTTTCACCTGGCCAGCACCTCCTCTACCTTCTGTACAGCATCTTTGGTAATAACCAAAGTCTGGTGGGCCAACAGGTCATAGACATTAAGAAAACTGGCTGAAGTAGGCTTTACGCCCTCAATATTGCGGGCAGATTTGATTACATTTTCATCTTGTGCAGCGGTAACCACCAACGCCTTGTTGGTAGATGCCTTGAGGTTTTCCAGTATCCGGACCATATCTTTTGTCTTGGGTTTTTCCAATTTCAGTTGGTCGAGGACAATAATGTTGCCGCTTTCAACCTTGGATGAAAGTGCAGACTTAATTGCCAACCGCTTAACCCTTTTGGGAAGTCTAATACTGTAATCTCTTGGATGGGGGCCGAATACAATCCCGCCTCCCTTCCATATCGGAGAACGTATGCTGCCGTGCCTGGCACGTCCTGTACCTTTTTGGCGCCAGGGTTTGCGCCCGCCGCCCCGTACTTCCCCACGGGTTTTTGTATCATGGGTACCCTGCCTTTGATTGGCCAAATAGGCAACCACAGCATCGTGCAGCACGGATTGGTTAACATTAATGCCAAACACGCTTTCATTCAGGTCTATTTCCCCGACCTGTTCACCGCTCACATTGTACAATGGGACCTTAGGCATAATTTACTTCCTCCTTTCCGCACGCCTGCTAATTCCTGGCCTTTACGCTGTCTTTTACTATTACCAGGCCACCCCGGGGACCGGGTACGGCTCCCTTTACTGCCAATAGGTTGCGCTCAGGGTCAACCCTGACTACCTCCAAATTCTGGACGGTTACCCGCTCAACCCCTAAATGCCCGGGCAGCTTACGGCCTTTAAAAACCCTTGCTACTCCTTTTGCACCAAGGGAGCCCGGACGGCGGTGGTACTTGGAACCATGGGATGACGGGCCGCGGTGAAAACCGTGTCTCTTAATACCGCCGGCAAATCCACGTCCCTTTGTGGTTCCTATGACATCCACTTTTTCACCTGTAGCAAACAAATCAACCTTAATATCCTTTCCTACTTCATAGCCGTTGCAATCCTCAAGTCTAAATTCCCTTAAGAAACGCAGGGGCCTAACCCCAGCTTTATTAAAATGCCCTTTCAACGGCTTATTGAAAAGGTTTTCGCGTTTTTCCGCAAAACCAACCTGGATAGCGCTATATCCATCTTTTTCATTAGTTTTTACCTGCACTACCTGGCATGGCCCAGCTTCAATGACGGTAACAGGCACAGCCAGCCCTTCATCTGTAAAAAGTTGGGTCATTCCAAGTTTCTTCCCTAGTATGGCTTTTTTCACCATCAGCACCTCCTGCGCCGGCCGGAATTAGAGGTTCATATTTATTTGCCAATTTGAACATAATTCCCGGCAAGCCATTTCTATCTACAGCTTAATTTCTATATCTACACCCGCAGGCAAGTCCAGTCTCATTAAGGCATCCACCGTCTTGGGGGTGGGTTCCAAAATGTCGATAAGCCTCTTGTGAGTCCTCATCTCGAACTGTTCCCTTGAATCCTTGTTCACATGGGGTGAACGCAGGATTGTATATATGCTTTTTTCAGTGGGCAGCGGTATCGGCCCGGCCACTGATGCGCCGGTCCTCTTAGCTGTGTCCACTATTTTCTGAGCCGACTGATCCAGCATTGTATGCTCATATGCTTTCAGCCGGATACGAATCTTTTGTCTCTTACTCAACAGGCAGACCTCCTTTATTAGCTGCTGGCTGCCGGTCTTAAGCTTTTACCGGTTGCTGTTGCCGGCAGCCATAACTTAACAGCTTAGTTTTTATTCCAGGATGGAGGTAACTACTCCAGCCCCAACGGTACGGCCGCCTTCACGGATGGCAA
>CAYUXS010000085.1:0-6730 GCA_964448915.1 uncultured Peptococcaceae bacterium | reverse complement strand
AAACCTGCCGATAGTGCGAAGCTGAGTGCTCCTTCACCGGCAAGTATTGAGTGAGGGGTTTTTTCCAAAACCATACGGGCAACCGAAATTGGGTTGGCAATGTCTTTTAAAGCGGCTACTGCCCCAAACCTCCCTGTGAATCCATTCATAATAGCTGCATCAGTTTCTACAATCCCATCAAGATTTAAAACCGAACCATATCCGGCGTTAAAAAGAGGGCTGTTTTCCAGAACTTTAACAGCCTCTTCTGCAGCAACCAATAACCCTGATTCCAGTGAATTAAAACAAGTTTGTGCCGATTCCCTGACAGTACTGATATATTCACCACCGGTTGGGGCTTCAACCCCTCCGTGGACCATAATTACATTCATTTAAAAAGCCTCCTGCCGCCTTCATATATCGTCAATTGTTTATATTTTATTATTATAACCAAATCACAATAAAAAGTTGCCGAATAAAATAAGATATACATTTCTAACCCGGAGGGATTATAAGTGGCACATGGTTTTCAAAAAACCGTTATAACTGAGGCAAGATATAAACAAAATGGTATTGATATTGTTTATCCGCAGGTAAGCCTGCAGGATAAAAAAATACAGGATAAAATCAATCAAGCTATTCAAGACAGGGTATTTCGTTTAATTGCACGGCAGAGGCAGTGGCCTGATTCTGCCGGTATTAAGCACTTTGAAATGTCAGGGGATTATAAAATCACTTTGGATGAAGAAAATATTTTAAGCATAAGATTCGAAAATTTCATTTACCCTGAACTTGCGGCACACGGCCTGACAATGGTAGATTCAATAACTATAGATTTAAAAAGCGGGAAGGAATATACCCTGGCGGATTTATTTGAGAGGGGCTCGGATTATATATACGTATTAAACCAGTTTATTGCCAAGCAGTTTAAGCAGCAAGGAATTCCTATGATCAGCGAATTCAAAGGAATTACAGCAAATCAGGATTATTATTTAACTAAAGAAAATATGATTATTTATTTTCAAATATATGAATATACCCCTTATTATGTAGGGGTAGTAGAATTCAAAATACCATACTATAAAATTACAAATTATATCAATGAAAATGGACCCATTGGAAGAATTTCCTATTAATCATATTTTGATAGGAGATTCATATAAATGGTTGCTGGTCACAATATAGAAGTAAGGAAGCAGATCAGGGTCAAATTGTGTCCCGCTGCACCTGTTGATTTCCATCCAGCAATCATTGAAATTTTTCTGGTACTGGTAAGGGCGGCGTGAGGCCATCGCGTCAAACGCATCCGCCAATGTAATAATGCGGACCGCCAGAGGGATATTTTCTGCCGTATATGAATAATACCCTTTCCCGTCGAGGCGTTCGTGATGTAACAGTATCAACGGTTCCAGCGGTTTGGCCCAGGGGTACTGGGATAGAAGCTTGATCCCGATAATCGGGTGGTTTTTCATTACAGTCCACTCATTATCTGTGAGTCTATATTTTTTTTCCAATATAAAACGGGGTATGGATAATTTGCCGATGTCATGAAGCAACGCACCTATGCAGATCCGGTATATTTCTTCAGATGTTAAGCCCATCTTGCATGCAAGCGAGGTAGCCAAGTGGGAAACGTTAAGTGAGTGCTGGTATATTGATGGATGGTATAATCTCATATTGGTAATTAATTTATAAATTATATCGCAATCAAACCCTGAACTTAATATTGTTTTGTAGTTAACATTAAGTGAAAGTATTTCTTCATTTAATAAGTTGTATTCTTGTAAAGTGCCACTTTCTAATGATAGTCTCAATATAATTCCCCCCAAGCATTATGTTATTAACGAAAGTATGCTGATAAAATTATATATATTTCAGGGTAGATCCTTCAAAAAAGTATGAAAAGTCGTATTCTGACACCAACTGACATAAATCAATGACTGAAATGTCTCATTAAATTAAAGTATATATAGTTTTAATTTACTTTTATCCGGGAATAATAATAAAAAACATTATGGGGGGATTTTGCAATGTCATTAATCAGACGGGACCCTTTTCAAGATTTTAGCGCCATTCATAATGCAATGAACCGTTATTTGGAAAATATTTGGCCAAGGTGGCGGGGCATTGAAGGAATAAACAGCCCGAGGGCTGACGTTTACCAGACTGAAAATGAAGTTATAGCGACTGTAGAACTACCGGGCATTGATTCTAAAGATGATATTGATTTAAGAATTCACGATGACGTTTTAAGCATTCACGCTGAAGTTAAGCGTTCACAAGATTATAAGGAAGAACAGTATGCCTATAATGAGCGTTTTTACGGCACAGTATCAAGGGTAATCCAGCTTCCTGCTCCTGTAAAGCCCGACGAAACAAAAGCATCATATAATAATGGTGTTCTTGAGGTCCGTATGGCCAAAAGAGAGCCGGGAAATGATTCATGGCGCCGTATCCCGGTACAGTAATTAAATAAAGCCGTTAATCATGTTTTGGCAGGCTGCCTGGTAGCAGCCTGTTTTTTATATGTTGTGCATGCCCGGTTTGCCAGCAGGATATTAAGAGAAGAAAAGACTTAAGACAATGATCTCTTGCAAGCATATGGTAAAAATTAATATAATAAAATCATTAATTCAATTCGTTTTTTTCAGATCCAGCCAAGCTTTAGTAGGCGCTATAGTAAGAGGGATACTTATCCCTTTTTTGTTATCTATAGGATTATGCAGGTTATAGCGTCGTATTAATTAATCGAAAGTCCGGGAGGTTTAGTTAATGAAGGTTAGTTTTAATATAAGTGGTATGAATTGTGCAGCCTGTGCTACAAAGATTGAAAAAGCTTTAAGTGAAATGGAAGGCGTAGAAAAAGCTGTTGTCAACCTGGCATTGGAAAAAGCCACCTTAGAATACAATCCCGGTATGGTAAGAATTGATGATATCAATAAAAAGATAACAGATTTGGGTTATGTAATAGTTTCATACAAGGCAATATTAAAGATTTCAGGAATGAGTTGTGCGGCTTGTGCGGCAAAAATCGAAAAAAAGCTGAAATCTTTTCCGGGTATTACTGAGGCCAATGTAAACATAGCTACTGAAAAAGCGGTAATTAAATATATACCTTCTTTAATAACTATAGGCGATATGCTGCAAGCTGTAGAAGAACTGGGCTATAAAGCAAAACAAATCACGGAACATGGAGTTGATCAAGAGCAGGAGGCCAGGGACAGGGAAATCAGGCGCCAGAGGACATTGTTGATTGTTTCCGTCTTCTTGTCACTGCCCCTGATGTTCTCGATGTTCGCAGAAATGTTTAAATGGGTTTGGGTCCCTCAAAATATTTCCAATAAGTATTTTCAACTAATCCTGGCTACTCCTATCCAGTTTTTCATCGGTTCACAGTTTTATAGAGATGCTTATTACGCGCTAAAAAACAAGAGTGCCAATATGTCCGTATTGGTCGTCTTGGGTACTTCAGCAGCCTATTTATACAGTTTGGCCGTAACGATTTGGGGCGTCCGGTTTGGCGAGATGCACGTTTATTTTGAAACATCGGCTATTATTATCACTCTTATTATTCTGGGCAAATTTTTGGAAGCTATCGCCAAGGGTAAAACATCTGAAGCCATTAAAAAATTAATGGGGTTACAAGCTAAAACAGCGAGGGTTATCCGGGACGGGTTGGAACAGGAAATACCTGTTGAGGAAGTGCTCGTTGGTGATTTAATAGTAGTGCGTCCAGGCGAAAAAATCCCGGTTGACGGTTTCGTTAAGGAAGGTTTTTCAACTGTCGACGAATCTATGTTAACCGGTGAAAGTATGCTGGTAGATAAAAAAACCGGTGATGAGGTAATTGGATCAACCATTAACAAGCATGGCACTTTTAAATTCGAAGCGACAAAAGTAGGTAAAGATACGGTTTTAGCCCAAATAATAAAGGTTGTAGAAGATGCCCAGGGCTCTAAAGCGCCTATTCAAAGAATGGCTGACATTATATCGGCCTATTTTGTCCCTGTGGTTATCGGTATTGCTGTTGCAACTTTCCTGGCCTGGTATATTGTTGTTGAGCCCGGGAATTTTACCCGGGCTATCGTAAACTTTACGGCGGTATTGGTTATAGCCTGCCCTTGCGCGCTGGGTTTGGCCACCCCAACTTCTATAATGGTTGGTACCGGCAAAGGTGCTGAAAATGGAATTTTATTTAAAGGCGGCGAACACTTGGAAAATGCGCATAAAATTAATACCGTTGTTCTTGACAAAACCGGCACAATTACTAAAGGTGAACCTGAAGTTACCGGTATTGTTAATTTTACCGGATTAGAGGAAAACGAAATTGTTTTACTGGCCGCCACAGCTGAAAAAGGGTCGGAACACCCGTTGGGCCAGGCGATAGTTAATTATGGTAAAAATATTTTTAAGGAATTGCCAGATGCCGGTAATTTTACTGCGATTCCCGGCCGTGGAGTAAAAGCTGTAGTGAATAATAAAAATGTTATTTTGGGAACCAGGAAGTTAATGACGGAGCAAAAAATTGACCTGGGGCGTATTGAAGAACAAATGGGCAGCCTTGAAGAACAAGGGAAAACTGCGGTATTAATGGCTGTCAATGGGGAAATTGCAGCTATTTTTGCTATCGCCGATACGGTAAAAGAGAATTCGCGCGAAGCGATTATAAGGCTGCAGCAGATGGGGATAGATGTGATTATGATTACCGGGGATAACCGGAAAACAGCCCAAGCTATTGCAAACCAAGTTGGAATTGATAAGATACTGGCTGAAGTGCTTCCTGGGGATAAAGCCGGCCAAATAGAAAAACTAAAAGCCCAGGGGAAAAAAGTAGCCATGGTGGGCGACGGGATTAACGATGCACCGGCTTTGGCTGCCGCTGATGTGGGTATGGCTATCGGAACAGGTACCGATGTAGCCATAGAAGCCGCAGATATAACATTAATAAGCGGTGATCTCCTGGGCGTGCCGGCCAGTATTGCTTTAAGCCGTTCAACTATGAAAAATATAAAACAAAACCTGTTCTGGGCTTTAATCTATAATACTTTGGGAATCCCTGTCGCTGCCCTGGGATTGTTAAATCCGGTAATAGCCGGGGGAGCTATGGCTTTCAGCTCGGTATCAGTGGTTACAAACGCCTTGCGTCTGAAACGATGGTCATATAAGTATAATTAAGATTTGCCGGCAGGCGAAAGGGGCGATCCTCAAAGGAGAGCTTTTTATAAAGATTGTGTATGCCAGCTTACTTCCCTGGAGCGTCCATTTTTAATAGAAATCACTATGTCTCCCAGGGTTGAAGCATCCTCTTCATCGTGGGTAACTAAAATAAATGGTATTTGCCATTGTGCATGCAGCTCTCTTATTTCCCTGCGCAAACTAATTTTGGTGCTTTTATCCAGGGCGTTAAGCGGTTCATCCAATAAAAGCAACCGGGGCCGTACAGCCAGCGCCCTGGCCAGGGCCACCCTCTGTTTTTCTCCTCCCGACAACTGGCGTGGATATCGATCAATGAGATGAGCCACTCCGAATGAATCAAGCAGTTTAATAAGGTCATCTTTAGAATTGCCAACAGGGATTTTTCTGGTTTTCAGGCCGTAAAAGACATTCTGCTTTACTGTCATGTGGGGGAAAAGGGAATAATCCTGGAACAGATAGCCTATATTCCTGAATCTTGTGGCCAAATCCACCTTTTCACTTGATGAATAAAGAACCTGATCATCAAGTATGATATAACCCTCAGTAGGTTTTCGCAGTCCTGCCAAACAATGCAAAACAGTGGTTTTGCCGGACCCGGACGGACCCCACAATACTATGATTTGGTTTTTAGCCTCAAGATGAAATTCTAAAGTAAAATGCCAGAGTTTTTTATTAAAATGCGCTTTTAACATTTTTCACTACCGCTTTAGTATTCTTGTTTCCTCAACCAACGGTTGACTCCAAAAATAACTGCAAAACAGAAAATAGTTATTATGGCCACCAATGCCTTTGCTGTAGAGTTGTCACCCGCATCAACTGCAAAATAAATTGCAAGCGGGATGGTCTGGGTTTGCCCGGGAATGTTTCCTGCGACCATTAAAGTGGCTCCGAACTCACCTAAAGCCCGGGCAAATGAGAGTACCAGCCCGGCTAAGATGCCTGGCAGGGCTAAAGGAAGTGTAATGGTAAAAAATATCCTGACCTCACTGGCACCCAATGTTCTAGCCGCTTTTTCCAGGTTTTCATCGACGTTTTTAAAGGCAGCCTTGGCGCTCTGGTACATCAAGGGGAAAACAACAACTGTAGAAGCCAGAACAGCCGCCCACCAGGTAAAGATTATAGATATCCCCATATCGGCAAGTATCTTGCCCAAAAGCCCGTTTTTCCCGATTATCACCAGCAACCCATAACCGATAACCGAAGGTGGCAGGACAAGAGGTAGAGTTATGGCTGATTCAAGAACATCCTTACCGGGAAAATCTGTCCTGGCAAGGAGCCTGGATAAGGGCACTCCGGTACAGGTGACGATAATCACAGAGATTAAAGCCACGCGAAGGGAAAGTATTACCGGTTGCCAATCAGTAAGCATAATAGCCATAGTATTAAACCTTACTTATTAATAAGTTTAAAACCCTTTTTGGTAAAAATCCCGGCTGATTCTTCTCCTGCCAGAAAAGCGGCGAATTCTTCGGCCTCCTTAAGATGTTCGGTGCTTTTAATGATTGCCATGGGATAAACAATGGGCCTATGTGAATTTTGTGGTGCCACGTCCACT
>CAYUXS010000084.1:0-6767 GCA_964448915.1 uncultured Peptococcaceae bacterium | reverse complement strand
CTGCAATAATTATTATAGTTTTAATCAGATACGCTGCGCGGGGTTACTGGCTGTCGGCATATGGGAAGTTTTTAGTGGTTGATGAAGAGCCCCGAAAGAGTGACGCTATTGTAGTTTTATCCGGTGGCGGCAGTGTATCCAGGGTTACTAAAGGGGTTGAACTCTATAAAAAAGGATATGCCGGCCGGATAATTATGAGCGGCGGGGGAAAGGTTACCTCCAAGTTTACCGATGCTGATTTAATGCGTATCGAGGCTGAAGATCAAGGGGTACCTTATACGGCTATACTATTGGAAAACGAGTCCAAAAGTACTTACGACAATGCAGTATATGTAAAAAGCTTAGTACTAAAGAACAATTTTAAATCCATTCTCTTGGTAACTTCAAATTACCATACTAGGCGGGCAAAGTATATATTTGAAAGAGTGTTTGAAAATACCGGGGTTGAGATAATTACAGTTTCAGCTGATGATCCGGAATTTAACCCCTCTTCCTGGTGGAAGAGCCATGAAGGCCAGCAGAAGGCATTGACCGAACTGGCCAACCTTATAATATACCAGATTAAATTCTAATGGAGGCATTATAGGTGCGAGACTTCAGACATTGGCAGAAATGGAGGTTGGTTGCCAAGCTCGATCCCGACAAGAAGCTGCCTGGTAAATCTCTTGAAATCATTAAACACAGGAATATCGATGCTGTAATCGTGGGGGGAACCCAGGGAATAACCTTTAACAATACCTGGGCTTTAGTCAATTTAATCCGGCAAAGCGGTTATTCAGGCACTTTGGTTCAAGAAATATCATCTATGAAGGCCATAATACCAGTGGTTGACGGTTACCTAATACCACTGGTATTAAATGCGGCGGATAAAAAATGGCTGGTGGATTATCATTTTGAAGCTATTAAAAGGTACAGGGAATTTATTGATTGGGAAAAAGTCTTAAGTGAGGGTTATATAGTCTGCAACCAAAATTCAGCGGTAGGCAGACTGACTGGAGCCAAACAGGTGTCGGCGGATGATGCGGTTGCTTACGCCATTTTGGCCCAGGAACTTATAAGGCTGCCAATTTTATATATAGAGTATAGCGGTACTTTTGGTGATATTGATTTGATAGAAAAAGTTTCCAGGGCCAACAAGTCTATGCACCTTTTTTATGGAGGGGGGATTAAAACCCCGGAACAGCTGGGGCAGGTAATCCCTTTGGTAGACACGGTAGTTGTAGGCAATATTTTTTATGAGGACCCTGATAGTGCATTGGCAATATTGGATTCATTTAACGGATAGACATACTATTGATAAAATGCCAATATTTGATGAATACCTTGAAGGTGAAAATTTTAAGCGTCAAAGGAAAGAAATGTGCAGTCCATATGTTTTTCCAAAACAAGCGTTCTCCGTTGGGGGAACGCTTTTTTTATCCAAAAATTAGCGTACATTATGATTTCAATTTTGATAAATGATATCTTGAAGGAGGTGTCATTTTTGGGGCTTTTTCGAAAAAAAACAATTGAGTCTTTGCTTAACATTACTGAAGAGAAAAAAAACGGGTTTACTCCTACTCTTGGTGTATGGGACCTAACAGCCCTGGGGGTAGGTGCCATAATCGGCACTGGAATATTTGTTTTAACAGGGTTCGTTGCTGCTAATTATGCGGGACCGGGAGTAGTTTTCTCATTTATTTTGGCTGGTTTGATAAGTGTGCTGGCTGCCTTGGTTTATACTGAACTGGCAACAGCCCTCCCGGTAACAGGAAGTGCTTATACATATTCTTACGTGACTCTTGGCGAGATGGCTGCCTGGTTGGTGGGGTGGAGCCTGGTTATGGGTTACCTGGTAGCATCCGGTGCGGTAGCAATCGGGTGGAGTTCATATGTCAGTGACTTGCTCAAAGCCCTGAATGTGCCGATACCTGCCGCCTACACCAGTTCTCCTTTTGAGGGAGGGGTTTTCAATGTCATGGCAGCTTTAATTGTTACGGCCATGACGATTTTAGTGATTATCGGTACCCAGCATAGTGCGGTAGCCAATAAAATAGTGGTTGCTGCTAAGTTGGCAGCGATTCTTTTACTGTTATTTGTTGGAGCCAGGCATATTGACCCTGCCAATTGGAGTCCGTTTCTTCCATTTGGGTTGCCGGGGGTTTTAAAAGGCAGTGCAATTGTGTTTTTTGCTTTTATAGGTTTTGATGTTGTGGCAACTGCTGTAGAAGAGGTAAAAGATCCAAGTAGGGATATACCCAGGGGGATTATATTTTCATTGCTGTTGTCGACCATTTTATATATAGGGATATCAATAATGCTGACAGGGATGGTTAAGTATTCCCGGCTAAATACCCCATCGCCAATGGCTACTGCTTTGCTGGAAGTTGGGGTGTCTTGGGCTTCGGCTTTGGTATCGGTAGGTGCTCTAGCCGGTTTGTCCAGCGTATTGCTGGTTAATATCTTTGGACTGAGCCGGGTGCTTTATTCAATGGCCAGGGACAGGCTTATGCCACCATTATTCAGTTGGATTCATCCCCGGTACAAAACACCGGCCTGGTCAACTGCTATGATTGGCCTGCTGGTAGCGCTAATAGGAGGGTTGCTCCCGATCGGTTTAGTGGCGGAGTTGGCTAACGCCGGTATTTTGTTTGCTTTTATTGCTGCTTCGGTAGGAGTCATCCTTTTACGTAAAATTGCACCTGATTTGGAGAGGCCGTTTAAAGTTCCTTGGGTGCCTTTGTTGCCGTTGTTAACGGTTGTTTCAGCGTCTTATTTGATATTTAGCCTTTCAACTCTTACTTTAATGCGGTTTGCGGTATGGATGGGCATTGGTTTGGCAGTTTATTTTACATACGGGTATAAAAGAAGCTTGCTTGCCGGTGATAATTACAACAGGCTGTTATTAAATGCCGGACTTCCCCTGCCTGCCAGAAAGCCCGAACCGGAAAAAGAGAAATAGGTACATCAGAAATAAAGCGCCTCCCGGCGCTTTTCTATATACCTGCTATTCTAACAACTTCTTCGATAGGCCTGCGCAGGCTCCTATGTTTATTTATAGGGTCGTTTAAAAAGGCATAAACAAGAGCGATCCCGAAAACAACAGATAATGTATCCGGTATGTTTAGTTCTCTTCTAATTAAATCCGGGTAGCCAACCAGATTGACAGCCGGTACAGAATCGACTCCCAATCCTTTGGCAGCAAGCATAATGCTTTGGCTCATCATGCCAAGATCAAAAACTGACCAGTGGGTAAGGGTTTTATCCATGCATAAATATACCACTGCCGGAGCACCAAAAAATTTAAAGTTACGCCGGTAATGCATCATCCTTGCAGCCTTGTCGTTGCGATCTATGCCCAGATCAGCAAAAAGGTGAGCCCCATTTTCTTTCATCCGGTCTCTTAATGCATCGGGCCATTCTTTGACTGCAGGTAAATCTAAATTGATAGGAATTCCATTATCGAATCTTTCTAAAAAAGAACGCCTTAAGTTATCCAACGGTTTACCGGCGGCAATAAATATTTCCCAAGGCTGGGTATCGGCCCATGAAGGTGTTTGGTTGGCTGCCTGCATTATTTTGATCAGGGTTTCCCGTTGTACTGGGTCGGGTTTGTTGGCAAGGACAGAGTGAATTGAATATAATGCCTCAATTACATTCAAGAAGAAAAACACCTCACTTGTTTGAGCTATTGGATATAATTATGAAAACCCAAATTATCCAATTTCCAGTATTATACTTTATAAATATCTTCTCAGGAAGTATATTGCTTTTCTTTATTCTACTAATATGGTATGGCAGTTTCCGGTGGTTAATGGTATTGAGTTGAAACTGCTGCAGTTTCTTTTCTTACCAAGTCCCATAAAAAGATCATTAATGACAATCCCCCTATATTTAGAAAATAACTGTACCATAATTTCCAATTAGGGTAATAAATAGCATTATTTGTGTACATAACTGCTTCAATTGCCAAAAATATTACTGACATGTAAATGGTATAAAGAATTCTTTTTGGCCATGTTTTAGGCAGCCAATTTGCAAACATCATTGAGACAAGGAATAAATTAAATATATTAAATAACAGCAAAAAACCGCCCAGCATTACCAGGCATTCTTTGTATTTGTAAAGATTATATCTATATCCGATGTAATCGGCAGCCACCATAATAAGTACTCCAATAATGCCAACTTTCCATAGTTTTAAAAAGTTTTTAGCTGTAGTAAATAAAAATATAGGTAGGATAATCAATGCTTTAATAAGGAAAGGCATTATATCACATCCATATTAACATTGTTTAATTATAGATTTATCTTAACCTTATTTATATTTGTTTAAACAAAAAAACTCCCTAAGGTGTACCAGCCCTTAAGGAGTTTTTTAGATTTTTAGGTATCAGGCTTTACTGAATTTGACATGGGCAGTAAAAATCTTTAGAATCGTTCAGAGGACAATTGGTTTTATCACGTATATCCAGCAGATCATATATGCAAACGCCCTTAAAATCCTTATTTTCTTCATCATAACAGTTCATATATATTTCATTGTAAGTCCATAATCTTAAGATTGCTCTCCTTTCTGATAAAGGTGCAAAAATCATACGCAAACTAGCCATTATTCTCCCCTTTCATGGACATAATAAATTTCAGGCTATATTTGTGCGTATTTTTTGTCCTTTATCAAGGGCCTCTTAATACTAAGTGCATATAGACATAAGCACTTTCAATGTTTTTTCCCTTCTTTTTTGGTAGTACATATAAAGGCCTCATCCTGATTACTTCCCTTCATATAGGAAAACCTAACTAAGGATTATTGTTAAGCGTTGTTGTTTTTTGATCTGGATCTGGATCTAGCCATAAAAATCATTGTCAGTACATCTAATTCTGACTTGGTGAACCCAATATCATGGATGTTCTTGGCAAATTCCAAAAAGGGTGTACTTTCTTCATTAGCGATAAATTTTCGTAATTCTTTATTTAAATGCTTAAAAATTAAATTATCTTCCTCTAATGAAATAGGGTTAAATTTTTTAGATAGAAAAAGCGTTTCATCGATATCTAGGACCCTGATAATTTTTTTAAGCGCTTTTAATGATGGGTTAGCCTTTCCGGTTTCTATTTTAGATAAATGGCCTTGTGTTATTCCGGTGCGATGAGCAAGTTCTGATTGCTCCATTCCTTTGGATAATCTAAGTTTACGTATTGTTTCTCCCAAATTGGATATACCCTTACTCATAAATACACCTCTGAGAATTAATATATATGAAAGTAGGTAATTAATTATATCATTATGCTTTATATTATTCAATATTTATTCATATGTTTGTATAATATGAATACAAAGATAAATTATAGTACAAATAAATGTTGCATAATATTCATTTCTGTAATACTATTGAATTATATAATTGGGGGGTGAATAAATGACAAAAATTGTTAATTCCTGGAATGAGTGGGATCCGTTAAGACGAGTAATAGTGGGGAGGCCTGAAGGTACAAATGTACCGGCACCTGAACCTGCATGGTGGTATGATTTTCCTGCCGGGGGTTATCCTCTAGGTTCATATGGTCCTTTTCCGCAAGAAATGGTGGATGAAGCCAACGAGCAAATGAATAATTTTGTGTCAATTCTTGAAAATCGCGGTGTAAAAGTTGACCGGATAGAAGTTCAACCTTTTATGTTTAACAAGCCGGTTTCCACACCTGACTGGACCCAGTTAAACTGTTTCGGAGTCAATAACGTCCGGGATGTAATTTTAATTATTGGCAATTATATCATTGAAGACGCTTGTTCACGGCGTTCAAGGTGGTTTGAGTATATTAATTTCAGGCCGTTGTTTAATGAGTATTTAAAAGAGGACCCGCAAGCGATACATTTTGCGGCACCAAAGCCCAGGTTGACTGATGAAACATTTGTTAAAAACTATTACTACGACTTTAACTATAAATGGACTGATGAAGAAAAAAGGGAGAAGCTTTTGAACTGGGAATTTCAACTGACTGAGAAAGAGCCTATATGGGCTGCGGCAGATATTTTACGTTTTGGAAAAGATCTTTTTGTTTATGCATCGTCGGTCACTAATAGAAGCGGTTTTGATTGGTTAAAACGTATGTTTGGCGCATTGGGTTTACGGGTACATGTGGTTTATTGTGATTCTCCCCTGGATAAAACCAAACCCAACAATTATCACCCCTGGCACCTTGATGCCAATTTGCTTGCAGTCAGGCCGGGATTATGCTTGTATAATCCGGATTGGAAACCGGTAAATCCCGAATTTTGGGAATTGTTTAAATCTAACGGTTGGGAGTTAATTCCCGCAGCAAGGCCTGAATATGTACACAAAAATAAAATATGTCTTTGTGGTTATTTCAATACCACAGCATGGATTTCTATTAACACTTTCTCTATAGATCCTAAAACTATTTGTGTAGAGGAGAAAGAAAAAGGTCTTTGTGAGCAGCTTGATCAGCTGGGCGTGAATGTTGTTCCCGTGCCTTATGAGAAAGTTGTACCCTTTGGCGGAGCTCTTCACTGCACTACCCTGGATGTTTACCGGGAAGGAAATATGGAAGATTATTTCCCCAATCAATTAACAGGCTATTAAGTTAAAAAATAAAAAAAATAAGAAAGGATGTGAGTATATGAACGGCATGCAGATAGGTATGTTAATTGCGATGATAGTATTTGCAACTATTGGTATGGTATCTTATGTTTTTGTTCAAAGAAGCGGCAAAAGATTTATTGTAGCCGGAAAAACGATGCCTTTAATTTTAGCGGGCACAATGCTGTT
>CAYUXS010000083.1:2899-6777 GCA_964448915.1 uncultured Peptococcaceae bacterium | reverse complement strand
TGCCCCTTACCGACCCGGAAAAAATTAATGAGCGCCTGGATGGCGTTGAAGAATTAAAAGACAATATTATAGTAAGGCACGACTTAACCAAGGCACTGAATAAAATCTATGATTTGGAGAGGCTGTCGGCAAAAACAGTATATGGCACTGCCAACGCCAGGGATCTTTTGGCACTTAGCAACTCATTATCAGTATTGCCGTTGCTTAAAGAGATTACCTCCACACTGAACTCAGCAATCCTTAAAAAGGCTTCCTTGGATATTGATCCCCTTGAGGATATTTGCGCTCTGATACAGGAGTCCATTCTCGACGATCCCCCTTTAACAGTCAGGGAGGGCCGTATTATCAAGGACGGCTATAATCCCGAAGTTGACAGGTTAAGAAAAATACAAAACGAAGGGAAAAATTGGCTGGCAGGCCTGGAATCCGAAGAAAGGGAAAACTCGGGGATTAAAACTTTAAAAGTTGGCTACAACAGGGTTTTTGGCTATTATTTTGAAGTCACTAAATCCTATATAAATCAAGTGCCTGATTATTTCATCAGAAAACAAACCCTGGCCAACGCAGAAAGGTATATTACTCCAAAACTTAAAGAACTGGAAGACATGATTCTTACAGCCAACGACCGGTTAGTACAGTTGGAATATAACATTTTTAATGAAATCCGTGAACAGGTAGCCGCAGCAGTCAAAAGGATCCAACAAACTTCTGCTGCCGTTGCCTTGATTGACGTTATACTGTCACTTGCAGAAGTAGCGGTAGAGGAAAATTACAACCGGCCTAGAATTTCATCTGATAAAGAAATAATAATTATAGAGGGGCGCCACCCGGTTGTGGAGAAAGTTATGGGAAGCGGGGGGTTTGTCCCTAATAATACTCTTATTAATCAAGAAAACAGCGTTATTTTATTAACAGGTCCCAATATGGCCGGGAAAAGCACATACATGCGTCAAGTTGCCCTATTGGTTCTTATGGCTCAAATTGGCAGTTTTATCCCGGCCCAAGAAGCCATAATAGGCATAGTAGATAAGATTTTTACCAGGATCGGCGCTGCAGATGACTTGGCTGGGGGCCTAAGCACCTTTATGGTTGAAATGATCGAGTGTAAAAATATTATAACCGGGGCCACACCCAGAAGTTTGGTGGTTATGGATGAAGTGGGGAGGGGCACAAGCACCTACGACGGCATTAGCATTGCCCGTGCATTGATTGAGTATATAGTTAACAAATTACACTGCCGTACTTTGTTTTCCACCCACTACCACGAACTTACAGATCTTGATAAACTGCCCGGGGTCAAAAACTATACAATTTCAGTTCAAGAGAAGGATAATAATATAATATTCCTAAGAAAAGTTATACCCGGAAAAGCTGATCGCAGTTACGGAATTCATGTGGCGGCTTTGGCAGGCTTACCTGAAGCCATTGTAGAGCGGGCGCAGAAATTCTTATTGACTTTGGAAAATAATTCTCCCGAAAATAAAATCATACCCATACAAGGTAGATTATTTCCGGATCCAAAAGAGGAATTTGAAAAGAAAATTTGCCAAGAAATAAGCAATATTGATATTTCGGCTACCACTCCATTAGAAGCTTTAAATTTGTTGGCAAAACTACAAGTAATCCTGAACAGCAAATGAACAACCTGCTAAAACTAAGGAGGTGTACGGGTTGTATATCGGTCTTGATGTAGGTGGGACATATACAGATGCAGTATTGTTAGAAAAAGGGCAGGTCCGGGCATGGACAAAAGTTCCCACCAGAGAAGATCTGATGACATCCCTATTGGAAGCCTTTGATAATATAATGTCCGGAGTACATGCAGATCTTATTGACAGGGTAGTTTTAAGCACAACAATGATCACAAACCTTATCGCCGAAAAAAAATATGATCCTGTTGCTCTGATACTTATTCCGGGACCGGGTTTTAATAATGATTTTTATAATTTTAATAAACAGACCTATATTTTAAGCGGTGCCATTGATTACCGGGGCCGTGAAATAATGCCCCTGGACACCGGTGAAATTGATTACGCCTTGGCTGATATAGCCAAAAAAAATACCTCCAAAGTGGCGGTTGTAGGCAAATTTTCATCACGCAACAACAAGCATGAAATGGAAGTATACAAAAGAATACAACAAACAAATCAAAACTGGCATGTTGAAATAGGGCACCAGGTTGCAGGTCAGTTAAACTTCCCGAGAAGAGTTATGTCAACTCTCTTTAACTGTGCAACCAGGGAAAAATACCAGAACTTTGTAAAATCTGTAACAAATGCCTTAGAGAGCCGGGGAATTTCATGCCCGGTTTATATATTAAAAGCAGACGGTGGCACCATGCCCTTCCAGTCATCCATGGATTGTCCGGTAGAAACAATATTTAGCGGCCCTGCAGCAAGCATTCTAGGCGTTCAGGCCCTTATTCCTCCCGGTGAAACAGCCGTTGTGGTAGACATAGGCGGGACCACCTCGGATCTGGCTTTAATTTTGAGCGGGTTGCCGCTCCTGTCATCAAAAGGTGCAAAAATAGACGGGAAATATACCCACGTAAGGGCTTTAGCCATTAAATCCGTACCGGTAGGCGGAGATAGTGTTGTTAAAAGAGTGGGCAAAGATCTTATTCTCTTACCTGAACGAAGCGGCCCTCCTTACTGCATGGGCGGACCGGTGCCAACTTCCACCGATGCTTTAAAAGTAATGGGTTTAACCAAGTTGGGAGACCCCAAGCTTGCCGAGGAAGCAATGAATATGTTAGGCAGGCCTTTAGGTATTTCTGCATGGGAAGTGGCAATTAAAATAGTCTCACTAATCACCAATACAATAACAACTGAAATTAAAAACATGTATAAAAGCTGGGAGCAGGAACCTGCCTACAGGGTTTGGGAGGTCCTGCAGAAACGGCTGGTAAGGCCGGACACGGTTGTCGGGGTGGGAGGCGCCGCCTCAGGCTTATTGACCCAAATTGCAGCATCATTGGACTGTTATCCGGTAATCCCGCCCTACGCCAGGGTGGCAAATGCAATCGGTGCCGCTGTAGCCAGGCCTACCTTGCAACTTACTTTAAGGGCGGATACCGAACAAAAAACATTCAGCATTCAAGAAGCAGGTTACCAGGGTACTATACAGGATAAAACTTTTGATGAAAACACTGCACTGGAATTGGCCAAGCAATGGCTGCGTAAAAGGGCTGAAAAATACGGCCTGACAGAAGATCTCGGTGACGTTGAAGTGCTTAGAAAAGAGGTTTTCAATATAATCAGGAACTGGGAAACACGTGGCAAGCTCATAGATGTTGCAATACAAACAAAACGGGGAATCCTCCATTATATTGGAACGGAGGTAGAATAAATGCCTGCCAAGCCAACTGGGGTAATCTTCTTTCCTGCCTTTGACTGGGCTATATCACCCACTCACCCTGAAAGAGAGGAAAGGCTTCTTTATACCAGGGATCAAATTTTCGAAGAAGGGTTAATGGATTTGCCACAAATCAAGGAATACCCGCCAAAACTTGCGACCATACACGATATTGCCAGGGTTCACTTTTGTGTACCCAGGGTTCAAAGCCAGGTGACCGAAGCTCACAAGATTGCCGCCGGTGCGGCCTTATCCCTGGGGGACAGTATAATCAAGGGAGAAGTTCGAAATGGGTTTGCCATGGTAAGGCCCCCCGGACACCATGCCATGAGGGTAGTCCATGGCAACAGGGGCTTTTGTAATATTAATAATGAGGCGGTACTGGTAGAATACTTAAGAAAAATCCATGGGATAAAAAAAGTGGCCATTGTAGACTCCGATGTCCATCACGGAGACGGTACCCAGGAGATTTTTTTCCATGATCCGGACGTATTGTTTATTTCTTTTCACCAAGACGGCAGGAC
>CAYUXS010000083.1:0-2889 GCA_964448915.1 uncultured Peptococcaceae bacterium | reverse complement strand
TATCTTTCCCGGCAGCGGCTTTACCAATGAACTTGGGGGGCCGGGAGCTTACGCACGTACATTGAATATACCGCTTCCACCGGGCATGACCGACCATACTTTTAATTATGTTGTTGATAACCTTGTTTTACCAATAATTAAAGACTTTAAACCCGACTTTATTATAAATTCCGCCGGCCAGGATAATCATTTTACAGATCCCCTGGGCAGTATGAAATTTACAGCCCAGGGATACGCTGATTTCACCAGAAAGTTAAATCCCGATTTGGCAGTCTTGGAAGGTGGATATGCCATTGAAACAGCTCTTCCCTATGTAAATATGGCCATTCTCATGTCGTTGGCCGGCATTGATTATTCAAATGTCAAGGAACCTGAACTAGAAGAAACAGTTTTTAATGAAAATCCCAGCAGTTTTATGCAAGTTCAAAAAACAGTGGAAAAGATGCTTTCTATCTGGGAAAACAGGGATAAATTCGACATTGAGTCGATATTTGGTTCGGGAAAATACTATGAAGTAAAAAAAGAAATTTATTATGACACTGACTATATTGAAGAAACACAGACAGAAAAAGTAAGGATGTGCGGTAACTGTCCCGGCTACCTGGTTATTGATTCAAAAGCCACACGGGATTACGGGCTTTTTGCCATCTTAAAGGCTATCTCTATACCAATCAGTGCGTGCCCGGATTGCAGGACGGAAGCATATAACATTTACGACAAAGAAATCCTGTCACAGGGAAAATATACCCTGGTGATGCTTCAAGATAAAGTCGCCGATATATTTCTCTCCTATGATTTAAACCGGAAGAAAGAATGGAAATCAGTTGGGCCAAAGCCGGAGGTGTACTAATGCCCAGGATCATTCTTCTGGATGAAGCCACCACCAATCAAATTGCTGCCGGGGAAGTGGTAGAAAGGCCTGCCTCCGTTGTTAAAGAATTAATGGAAAATTCTTTCGATGCTGCAGCAACCAGGATTGATATTGAAATTAAAGGTGGGGGACTTGAGGAAATAAAAGTAGTTGACAATGGCGTGGGAATGGATGAAATCGATGCGCGGATGGCTTTTCAAAGGCATGCCACCAGCAAAATAACCTCCCTCCTTGATTTACAGGAAATATCTTCTATGGGGTTCCGAGGCGAAGCATTGCCCAGCATTGCTGCTGTAAGCAAAACTATTATGATAACCAAACCCCGGGAATCTGTCAGTGGCAGCAGGCTGGAGGTTCAAGGAGGGAAAATTTTATCCCAGTCACCTTGTGGCTGCCCGCAAGGCACATCAGTTACAGTTAAAGAGCTTTTTTTTAATACCCCTGCCAGGCTAAAACATATGAAATCCCTAAAAGTTGAATCCGGCCATATTAGCGATATTGTTTCCCGTTTGGCTCTGGCCAGGCCGGATGTGGCTATTAGGCTTGCCATAGATGGAAGAAATGTTTTACATACTCCGGGCAAAAACAATCTGCTGGACACAATGGCAACCATTTACGGTATAAAAACAGCACGAGAAATGATCAGCCTGAAGAATTTTGAAGAAGACATTACAGTTAAAGGGCTTATTACCCCGCCAAGTATAAACAGGAGCAGTAAAAAAAATATAACAGTTATCGTCAACAAGCGATATGTAACCAATTACCTTATTAACAACGCAGTTATTGAAGGTTACGGCACCCTGCTACCCAAAGGGCGTTATCCCATAGCCGTCATTTCCATACTAATCGATCCGGATCAGCTTGATATTAATGTGCACCCTGCAAAAATGACCATAAGGATCGTTAATGAAAGCAAGCTGTTTAAACTGGTCAGCAGGGCTGTTGCAACAGCTTTAAGATCAGACATTGTAATACCGTCCTTCCAGCCTTTGAAACCGGTCACCGGATCGGAGATTCGTCCCTTAAATACAGTTGTTTTAGATAAAGACGCAAGTATACAACGCCAAAACCGGATCAGCAATACACAAGGACCAGAATTTATAACAGCAACTCTTAAAGAAAGCAATAGCAACTACTCACCGGAAAAAAATGATGACCGGCATTTTCTTAACCATCAAAATACAATCTTGGATAAACAACCCTCCAAACTGGAAATATTAGATACAGGGCATGATAGCCCTTTGTCGGATATCTACCCCATAGGTTTTCTACCCAGTACCTATATATTGGCGGGATGCAATAAGGGCATGGTTGTTATTGATCACCATGCAGCCCATGAGAGGATCCTGTATGAACGGATTTTGGAGCTTTTTTCCCGGGAAAAAGTTGAATCACAAATATTATTGATGCCTCAGGTAATTCAACTTACACCAAAAGAATACCAAATTGCTGAAGGCCATATGGACTTTTTTGCATCAATAGGCATAATTCTCGAAGCATTCGGCTTGGGCTCGGTTATTATTAGAGAGATACCTTCAGGAATACCTGATATGTCTCCTGAAGAATTAATCCGGGACTTATTGGAATATCTTGCAGAACCCGGTGTAACAGTGAACAGGGAAACAGTAGTCAAAAAAATTGCTGCTTCAGCTGCCTGCAAAGCTGCAGTAAAAGCCGGCACCAGGTCCTCACTGGAAGAAGCTTGGGAAATAATCAATAATTTAAAGAAAACCAAAGTACCTTATACTTGTCCTCATGGCAGGCCAACAATCATTTATATAACCGAGGAAGAATTAAGGCACCGTTTTAAAAGAACCTAATTATTTAAGTGGATGATACCAATGAAAAATATAGCAGTTACCACCGCATTAAGGAACATTAACATACTCACTCCGAAAGCAAAAGAAATCAGTTTTCAACTAAAAATACCATTTATACCCAGGAAGGGCAGGGGAATTAACGAAATTTGCCGGGCCAATGCACTGGATGGATTAATTGTGGTCAGCAATAACAAGATT
>CAYUXS010000082.1:0-6793 GCA_964448915.1 uncultured Peptococcaceae bacterium | reverse complement strand
ACTGCTTCAGGGGGGCCTTTTAGGAGTGGCCCCGAAGATTTAAGCCAAGTGACTGTAGAAATGACATTAAAGCACCCAAATTGGGATATGGGCAGGAAAATTACTGTAGATTCAGCCACTTTAATGAATAAAGGTCTGGAGGTTATTGAAGCCAGGTGGCTTTTTGGCCTGGATTATGACCGTATAAAAGTTGTAGTTCACCCTCAAAGCATTATTCATTCTATGGTAGAATTTATCGATGGCTCTGTCTTGGCTCAACTGGGACAACCTGATATGAAAATTCCTATTCAATACGCCTTAGGATACCCTGACCGGCTGCAGAATAATTATCCCAGGTTGGATTGGTTTAATATGAAGGAGCTGACTTTTGAACCCCCTGATACAAAGAGGTTTCCTTTGTTGGACATCGCGTTTGAAGCCGGTCGCAGGGGAGGCACTTTGCCGGCTGTTATGAATGCGGCTAATGAAGTCGCAGTAGAATCATTTTTAGCCGGGAAAATAAGTTTCAACTCAATTCATAAAATTATTGAAGAAGTGATGTGGGAGCATTCCATAATAGAAACGGCGGATTTGTCAGATATTATTAATGCAGATAGTGAAGCCAGGAAAAAGGCTTATAAGTTTGTTGAAAAGCTAAAGTTTTAATAGTTTGTATAAAAGGTAAATTTATATAGGTATAATCACAGAAGGGTGAAGATAATGGCAACATTTATAGCTTCCGTAATCATTTTCGGGCTGCTGATTTTTTTTCATGAGTTGGGGCACTTTTCAATAGCTAAATTGGTAGGCATTAAAGTTCGTGAATTTAGCCTTGGTTTTGGTCCCAAACTGCTTTCACACAGTAAGGGTGAAACAACCTATAATCTCAGGGCATTCCCGTTGGGTGGGTTTGTTAATATGGCGGGTATGGATCCCAATGAGGAAGAGACTGAGGAAGAAAGAGGCTTTAACAATAAAACTGTAGGCCAGAGGATTGCAGTAATCTTTGCCGGCCCGGCTATGAATTTTTTGTTGGCTGTTTTTTTATTGGCGGTGTTGTTTTTTAGTTATGGGGTACCGGATAAGCCGACAAATGTTGTTCAAGGCACTTTGCCTGGTAAACCTGCAGAGATTGCAGGTATTAAGCCGGGTGATACCATAGTGGCCATAGATGGAAAACAGATCGTGTCATGGGAACAAATCAGTAAAATAGTTGCTGAAAACCCCGGCCGTCCTTTAGAAGTGACTGTACTGAGGGGACAAGAACGTATAAATGTAACAGTTGTGCCCTATCTTGATGAAAACAATACAGGAAAGATTGGGATTTTCCCGGCTCCCGGGAAGGTTGGCCCTGTGGGCGCCGTAGCTTCCGGGATTAGGTATACCGGTATGCTTTCTTACCAGATAGTTGCGTACCTGGGGCAGGCAATTGCACAAAAGGTGCCACTTGAATTGGGCGGTCCGGTACAAATAGTGGCTACCATAAATGAGGCTGTAGAGAGTACCGACTGGTTTGCAAATTTAATGAGCCTGGGAGCTTTCCTGTCCGTAAGTTTGGGCCTGTTTAACCTCTTCCCGATACCCGCTTTGGACGGGAGCCGCATTTTATTTCTCTTAATCGAGATGGTAAGAGGTAAACCCATAGAACAGTCCAAAGAGAATTTTATTCACATGGTCGGATTTGCCCTCTTGTTGCTACTTATCGTATTTATTACGTACAATGATATTTTGCGCTTGATTATGTAACTTTGTTTATAAATTTTAAAAGGGTGTATTGGTAATGCACAGGCTGAAAACCAGGCCTATCATGGTAGGTAATGTGAGAGTGGGCGGCGGTGCACCGGTATCGGTACAGTCGATGACCAATACCGATACCAGGGACGTGGCAGCTACAGTTAAGCAAATCAACAATTTATACGAAGCAGGCTGTGAGATAATCAGGGTTGCTGTCCCGGATCAAGAAGCTGCCACAGCTCTTAAGGAAATAATCCAAAGGGTAAAAATTCCGGTAATTGCAGATATTCATTTTAATTATAAATTGGCCTTGGCAGCAGTTGAGGCAGGTGTCAACGGGTTAAGGATTAACCCCGGCAATATTGGCGGGCCCGGCAAGGTAAAGGAAGTGGTTAAGGCCTGCAAGGAAAAGAAATTGCCAATCCGTATAGGTGTTAATGCAGGCTCATTGGAAAAAAGTCTGCTTGAAAAGTACCGGGGGTTGACACCGGAAGCTTTGGTAGAAAGCGCTTTATACCACATACGGTTGCTTGAGGATTTGGATTACAGGGAAATCAAAGTTTCCCTAAAAGCATCGGATGTACCTTTGATGATTAAGGCTTATCAATTACTGGCGGAAAAAGTTAATTACCCTATGCATATAGGGGTTACTGAATCAGGTACCCTTAAATCTGGGACAGTCAGGTCTTCAGTAGGCATAGGGGCATTGCTGGCGATGGGCATCGGGGATACCATTCGCGTATCATTGACCGGCGATCCGGTTCACGAAGTAAGATTGGGATGGGATATCCTCAAAATAATGGGCCTTAGAAAACGGGGGGTTGAAATAATATCCTGCCCGACTTGTGGAAGGACCCAAATTGATCTAATCACTATTGCCAACCGGGTAGAAGAGTTGCTTTCCAATGTTCAGACACCAATTAAGGTAGCAGTTATGGGTTGTGCGGTAAACGGCCCGGGAGAAGCCCGCCATGCCGATATCGGCATAGCCGGGGGCAAGGGTGAAGGAATAATTTTCCGCAAAGGTGAGGTATTGAGAAAAGTACCTGAGGATAAACTGGTTGATGAACTTATGAAGGAAATTTTTGGCCTTATTGGCCCCCAAATATAAACATTATAGGACAGCGTGGAGGAGGATTTTTTTTGTTAGTTTCAGAGCTATTGATACCTACACTTAGGGAGGTTCCTGCTGAAGCGGAGGTTGTCAGCCACCAGTTGCTGGTCAGGGCAGGGTTTATCATAAAGGCGGCCGCAGGGATTTATACGCTTTTACCTTTGGCCTGGAGGGTAGTCAAAAAAATTGAGAATATCGTCAGGGAAGAGATGGACAGGCAAGGTGGGCAAGAAATGATGATGCCAATTATCCAGCCGGCAGAATTATGGCAGGAATCTGGCCGCTGGGACGTCTACGGGCCGGAGCTTTTTAGGCTTAAAGACAGGAATGGCAGGGATTTTTGTTTAGGACCAACCCATGAAGAGATTATTACTGATTTGGTTAGAGGAGAAGTTAATTCATATAAGCAGTTGCCGCTTCTTCTTTACCAGATTCAAAATAAATATAGAGATGAGAGGCGGCCCCGGTTCGGGCTTATGAGAGGCCGGGAATTTATCATGAAAGATCTATATTCCTTTGATCGGGATGAGAACGGCCTGGAAACCAGCTATAAAAAGATGTTTGATGCCTACACACGGATATTTAAACGCTGTGGGCTCCAATTCAGGCCGGTTGAGGCTGATTCAGGTGCCATAGGAGGCAGTGACAGCCATGAATTTATGGTGCTGGCTGAATCAGGGGAAGCTGTTATAGTATATTGCCCCAATGAATCCTGCGGTTATGCTGCAAATGTAGAAAAAGCAGAAAGCCCTGGCCGCATCGAGGTTGCAGAGGAAGAACTTAAGCCTGTAGAAAAAGTGCCGACACCGGGGATGCGTACTGTTGAACATGTTGTTAAAGCACTGAATATCTCCGCTGAAAAGCTGATTAAAACACTTATCTACCAAACTGAGAAAGGCCCTTTAGCTGCATTGGTTCGTGGAGACCGGGATGTAAACGAAGTTAAGCTTAAGAAAGCAGCGCAGGTATTGGAATTGGAACTGGCATCACCGGAATTGGTAGAAGAGTTAACCGGTGCCCCAGTTGGCTTTGCAGGCCCGGTGGGACTTAGCGGTGTAATGTTGGTGGTAGATCCCGAAGTGGCTGCCCTGAAAAATGCCGTTTCAGGAGCCAACCAAGCTGATGCACATTTGGTAGGTGTTAACCCGGGAAGAGACTTTAAAGCAGATAAAATAACCGATATAAGAATGGTAAAAGAAGGGGATCCTTGCCCCGGTTGTGGTTCGGGGTTAATGGAAGCACGGGGAATAGAAGTCGGACAGGTGTTTAAGCTAGGGACAAAATATAGCCAAGCCCTGAATGCAACTTACTTGGACCAGAACGGCCAGGAAAAACCAATAGTTATGGGTTGTTATGGAATAGGTATAACCAGAACAATGTCGGCATCAATAGAACAAAATCATGATGAAAACGGGATTATTTGGCCGGTATCCATTGCTCCTTATCATGTAGTTGTAATACCGGTTAACGCAAAGAATAATGAGCAGTGGGAAATGGCATCCAGGGTTTACCGCAGGCTGCAAGAAGCTGGCGTCGAGGTTGTCCTGGACGACAGGAATGAGCGGCCCGGAGTAAAATTTAAGGACGCTGATTTAATAGGTTACCCACTGCGAATTACGGTAGGTGCCAAAGCCGTATCCAGTGGTGAAGTTGAATTTAGATTAAGGCGGGACGGAAGTACTTATATGGTGCCTGAAGCCGAACTTTTATCGAAAATTAATGAACTGTTGGATATGCAGCGGGGTATTTAATGCCGGGATCTAAAAAAAGGGTTTTAATACTGTCGGTTAGTGCCGGTTCCGGCCATACAAGGGCTTCAGAAGCACTGAAAGCAGCCTTCAAGGAATTGGATGAAAATTGTCATGTTGAAATCTTGGATACTTTTAAATATACTTCTCCTTTTCTTGAGTGGTTAATTTTAGGTACTTACTTAAATATGCTTAAATTTGCCCCCTCATTATACGGTTCTATTTATAACCGTTCAGAAAAAGGGCGGTTTTTATCCGGTAATGCAAAAAAAATTTTTTATAATTTATTAAGCAGGTTTACAGCTGTAAAGCTCCTGGAGTATATCAAACATTTCAACCCGGACGCCATAATAAGTACACACCCGTTTCCTTTGGGAATACTGGCTGCCCTCCGGCGCATGAAGCAGTGCCCATGTTTTACTGCTGCAGCCATCACAGATTTTGTGTTGCATCCATATTGGGTTTTCCCGGAAATTGATTTGTACCTGGCCAGCTCCGAGGAAATGGTCCGTGATTTGCTTGGTTATGGACTTCCGGCAGAAAAAGCCCTTTTAACAGGCATACCAATCGATCCAATTTTTAATAAGCAAATTGATAAAATAAAGTTTCTTGAAAAACATGGCCTGGATCCAAACTTAAAGACCGTGCTGGTTATGGGCGGCGGCCTGGGCATTGGGCCTTCCCAAAAATCTGTGGAATCTTTGGGAAATTTGGACTTGCCTTGCCAACTGATAGTGGTGGCAGGATTTAATGCTCAATTAAAACAAAATATTGAGAAAATTGCCGTATCACTGCCTAACCGGGTTTGTGTATTCGGTTACGTAAACAATATTCACGAGTTAATGGCAGTATCGGATATTATGGTAAGCAAGGCCGGGGGATTATCCTGTTCAGAAGCCCTGGCATCCGGCCTGCCGGTCATTATTTTAAACCCTTTGCCCGGGCAGGAGTTGTGGAACAGCCAGTATCTGGTTTCACAAGGAGCTGCGCTGCAGGCCGGCAGTGTGGAAGAGTTGGTTAAAATAGCCAGGTATTTATTGGAAAAGCCGGATACTTTGGCTGAACTGTCAAGTAGAGCACTTAAGCTGGCAAGGTCAAACTCTTCCAGCTTGGCTGCAAGATTTATTTACCAGCATATTAACAATACCTGATTTTTATCTTTAGCGTCCGGTATGATATTGTGAAAAAAGGTTAAAATATTAATTAACTAAATTTATTTGTTTATTTTCTTTTGTTTATTTTCTGCCGGTTTTTTCTTGTCAATGCTGGATATGTATGTTATACTGTACTTGGTTTCCGGAAGAGACATTTATTGTAATGTTTGGTAAGAGTGGGTTCAACTCCCACTCTTTCGTATTCTTGATATGATCTGCGTAACCGGATTATCAATGAATCCGGACTCTTTAATTTTAAAAAAGCCTTATTATTACATAAAACCCTGGGGGGGTCGGGGATTGGCAAATAATAAAACTGCCGCTTTAGTAGAAAAAATGACGGCGCCGGTGATTGAAACCCTTGGTTATGATCTGGTAGATGTTGAATATACCAAGGAAGGTAGCAGGTATATCCTAAGGTTTTTTATAGATAAACCAGGTGGCATTAACCATGATGACTGTGAGTTGGTTTCCGGGGAGGTAGGCACTCTTTTAGATGAAGAAGATCCTATTCCCAATGCTTATTACCTGGAAGTTTCATCACCGGGATTGGAGAGACCCCTTAAAAAGAACAGTGATTTCTTACGATATAAAGGATATATGATTAAAGTTACTACATTTGCCCCCATCGAGGGAAAGAAAAAAATAATAGGGAAGCTGGCAGGATTAGTAGATGGCAATATAGTTTTGGAAGATAAAGACAAGACATTATCTATACCTTTGGAACAAATTGCATCTGCCAGGCTGCATGTAGATTTTTAGAAATATTTACAAAAGTTCAGGAGGCATTTTAAGAATGAATACCGATTTCTTGGAAGCCCTTCACGATTTAGAAAAGGAAAAGGGCATTTCCGTGGAAGTTTTATTGGAGGCAATCGAGGCTGCATTATTGTCGGCCTATAAAAGGAATTTTGGCTCCCTGCAAAACGCCAGGGTTATTATTGATCGTGATACCGGAGAATTTAAGGTTTATTCACAAAGGACTGTAGTTGAAGAAGTAACAGATCAAAGGATGGAAATATCTTTAGAGGAAGCAAGAGCCAAAGACCCCAGGTATGAGATTG
>CAYUXS010000081.1:0-6872 GCA_964448915.1 uncultured Peptococcaceae bacterium | reverse complement strand
GTATTCCATTAAATCAAAGATTTGCCCTGCTATCTCCTGGTCGATATCATTTTTAGCCGCCCCTTCGATAAATTGGTTGCGTAAACCGGCAATAATCTCAGGTTTTTTCTTACCCATGGCCCTGCGGAGCAGGTCTGCTTCCCCCAGTGTGAACCCGGCCAAATCAGATGCTATTCTCATAACTTGCTCCTGGTAAAGAATAACCCCATAAGTTTCCTTTAATATGGGCTCCAATTTAGGGTGCAGGTATTTGGCCTTTGCATCACCATGTTTATTGTCAATAAAATCATTAACCATCCCGCTACCCAACGGGCCCGGCCTGTACAAGGCAACCAAAGCAATAATATCTTCAAAAACCCCAGGTTTTAAATCCCTGAGAATAGATTTCATGCCGCTGCTTTCCAACTGGAAGACCCCGGTGGCCTCTCCCCGGCACAACAGTTCATAAGTTTTAACGTCATCCAGGGGTATATTGTCAATGTCTATTTCAACTCCACGGTTTTCCTTAATCATGTTTATAGTATCAGCTATTACTGTAAGGGTACGCAGGCCCAGCAGGTCCATTTTGAGCAGGCCAAGTTCCTCCACCTGATCCTTGGCGAACTGGGTGGTCAACGGCCCATCGGTAGTTTTATACAATGGCAAGTAATAAGTCAGTGGTTCTTTGGTTATTACCAAGCCTGCGGCATGGGTTGAAGCATGCCTGGGCATCCCTTCCAGTAATCCGGCCATATCAATCAATTTTTTAATTTGTTGGTTGTTGTCATATAGCTCTTTTAACTCGGGGGACTCTTCCAGCGCTCTTTTAATGGTAATATGCAATTCCATGGGAACCAATTTGGCCACCCGATCCACTTCATTATAAGGCATGTTTAAAGCTCTTCCCACATCCCTTATAGCAGCCTTGGCTGCCATGGTTCCAAAAGTAGCTATTTGAGCAACCCGGTCTTCTCCATATTTATTGGTTACATAATTAATAACTTCCCCACGGCGTTCATAACAAAAATCTATATCAATATCCGGCATCGAAACTCTTTCCGGGTTCAGGAACCTCTCAAAAAGAAGCCCGTATTTAAGAGGATCAATGTTGGTTATTCCCAGGGTATAAGCCACCAGGCTCCCGGCAGCCGAACCCCTGCCTGGGCCTACCGGAATGCCGTTTTCCTTGGCGAAATGAATCATATCCCAAACTATTAAAAAATAGCCTGAATAACCCATTTGCTCGATAACGTTTAATTCGTATTCCAGCCTTTTCTTAACAATATCGGTCATTTGGGGATAACGTTTCTGAAGGCCTTCCAGGCACAATTTTTTCAAATAGCTGTCCACGGTATACCCTTGGGGAACATTGTATATGGGAAGGTGGAGTTGTCCAAAGGACAGGTTCACATTACACCTGCCGGCAATTTCTAATGTTGCATCCAATGCATCGCGGTATTCCCCGAAAAGGATCTCCATTTCTTCCCTGCTTTTTAAATACAGCTCTTGGGAAATAAATTTCATCCTATTGGGATCATCTACCGTTTTACCGGTCTGAATACACAAAAGCACATCCTGCATCTCAGAGTGCTCACGGTTGACATAATGGACATCATTTGTAACTACCAGGGGTATCCCGGTTTCCTTGCTGATTTCAATTAATTCGCGATTGACAACAGCTTGTTCTTCAAAACCATGGTCCTGGAGTTCAAGATAGTAATTTCCGGCCCCAAAAATATCACGATGTTCCATGGCAGCTTTAACTGCTGCTTCTTTTTGCCCGGCAAGGATCTTCCTGGCTACCTCGCCGGCAATACAGCCGGACAATGCAATAAGCCCCTTGCTATGTTTGGCCATAACTTCCTTGTCGATCCTGGGCTTATAATAAAAACCCTCGGTATAACCAATAGAAACAAGTTCCAACAAATTGCGGTAACCCTGCTCATTTTCAGCCAATAAGACCAGATGGTTCAAGTTGTCATCAACCTTGTACACCCTGTCATTCCTGGTCCGGGGGGCCACATATACTTCACAGCCCAGGATTGGTTTGACGCCTTCTTTTTTGCAGGCTTTAAAAAAATCAACCACACCAAACATTGAGCCATGATCAGTTATGGCCAGTGCCTCCATACCCATCCCGGCGGCTTTTTTCACTACTTGTTTTATACGGGAGGCACCGTCAAGCAAGCTGTATTCAGTATGGACATGCAGATGGACGAAAGACAAAATTTGAAACCTCTCTTTATAAAAACTGGTTCTCTATATATTATAGTTGTTCATCATATACTGCCTGATAGCTTTTTCCAAGTGCCACAAGGTATTGCACTGGTACATCTTGATAAAACTGTTGAACTGTTTAATCTGCGGCTTTGTTTCCCACTCCTTTTTTGGCAGTGGATTTAGCCACAGCATATCTGAACACCTGCGTTTAATGCCTTTCAGCAAATCTGCAGCAGCAGCGGCTTCCACGGTCCTGGCATCACTTACAATAAAAACAAGTGTATCCGGGGTTAAAGTGTCTTGATACAAATCATAAAAAGTCTTCAAGGATATATATAAGTTGGTAGATTTTCCCCACTGCCTGCTGTTATTGACCACTTCCGTCATGCTGCGTGTAAAAACCCTGTTTTGCGCAAAATATCCGGTGATTTTCTCCAAATCCTCCGAAAATATAAAGCTCTCAATACTCCCTGCGGCGTTGTTTAATCCATAGATAAACTGCATCACAAACCTTGCGTATTTTGCCATTGATCCGGAAACATCACAAAACAACATCAACCTGGGTTTTTGACGCCTTCTGGCCCTATAGCGAAGTTCAATGGGTATGCCCCCGTACTTGATGTTTCTTCTAACTGTTTTTCTAATGTCTATGGCCATTGGCCTGCTGCTGTTTGTATACCTGCGGCTTATACTGCGGGATAACCTGCTCGACAGGTGGTTAATCAGCGAAGTCATTCGCGAAACATCACAGTCATCCAGGCTGGCCATATCCTTGTGTAATAACTGGTCACCGGGATGATGGTAAAATTGTGCCGCAACACTGCCGATTATATCATCAAGCTCACTGTCTCCAGTGAAACATGCTTCAATTTCCGGTTCAAACTCAACTTTTCCGGTTTTGTTTTTCATCATGTAATAACGCCAGTAATTCAGGGAAGATTGTATAACCCTGTTGATCAACTCGCCGGGATTATTAATAGGGTTGGATTTCATTTTTTCAAGGGTATCCAGGATTCTCTTTTTTGCTTTGTCAGGAAGAAGGGAAAAAGTCTCCAAATGCTCATCAGTCAGTGTCCGTGGGTCAAACATGTCCTTATTATTGACAGCTTCTCTTAATTGCTGCTCGGCCAAATCAAGTTTTCGGTCTTTTTCCGCCTGGGCCTCCAGCATTCTTTCCCTTCTCTTGGCCTTAACCTCAGGAGAAACAAAAAAAAGGTTAAAAGCATGGTCAAAAATTCCGGAATCCTTGCGGTTTTTGGTCAGGCAAGCTTTTAATACAGCTTTTACCTGATTTCTATCCAGCAGGTCCACCACACCGAGAGCCGCCATGGCATCCACAGTTTCCGCCAGGCTTACCCTTACCCCCAAGTGCCTTAAAACCTGAACAAATCTTGATATGTTGTACTCAATTGTATCAAGGCCGATGTTTTCCACTGAGGCAACTATACCGGCCATTTCATTTTGATCCATAAAAACACCCCGGCTAAAAATTCGAAAAGTCTAGTTTTCCTTGTCCAAAACCTCCTCGATAGCTTTAAGGTCGGCTATTTGCAAGTAATCATCACGGCTTTTTAAAAGGACATTGACTGTTTTGGAAAAGTTTTCTGAATTAATACTGGTGGCGTTAAGTGCAACCAATGCCCTTGCCCAATCCAATGATTCAGCTATCGACGGCTGCTTGCGCAGGTCAAGGTTGGTCCTTATATAATTCACTACCGATGCGATTTGGCGGTTTAGGTTGTCTCCGGCCTCCGGGACTTTCTTCTGGAGTATTTTTACTTCTTTTTCGATATCAGGGTAATCTATATACAAGTAAACACAGCGGCGCCTGAGGCCGTCGGATAATTCCCTGTCCCCGTTACTGGTCAGGATCACTATTGGAATATGCTTGGCAGTAATTGTACCCAGTTCCGGTATCGAGATCTGGAAGTCAGACAGCAACTCAAAAAGGAAAGCCTCAAAAGGCTCATCTACTTTATCCACCTCATCGATTAGCAGCACAACCTTGCGATCAGCTCTTATTGCCTGCAGCAAAGGCCGTTCCAACAGGTATTCCTCGGTAAAAAGGTCTTTCTCAATTTCGCTTTGAGAACAACTTTCTTTCAGTATCTGGATTTTCAAAAGCTGCCTCTGGTAATTCCATTCATAAAGAGCCTTATTTTCATCCAATCCTTCGTAACATTGCAGCCTGATTACTTCCGTATTAAATACCCGGCCCAGTACTTTTGCGATTTCGGTTTTTCCTACACCCGGCGCCCCTTCCACCAACAGTGGTTTTTGAAGGGTAAGGGCCAGGTATACCGTAACGGCCAATTCATCTTCACTGATATAGCCCTCTTTTTCCATGGCATTTTTTAATTCACTAAGGCTCAATTCCATATCAGGTTTCCAACCCCTTGCTTTTATTATTTGATAATCAAGAAGTTTTTACAATATCAATTAAACCATGCCGGGAAAACCCAGTTGCCTTAAAGCTTCATATAAAACAATTGCTACCGAATTTGAAAGGTTTAAAGACCTGCAGTTTGGCAGCATTGGTATCCGGTAGATACTATCACTCCTGCCCTCGGTTACATAACCGGGAAGCCCCGCCGTTTCCTTCCCAAAAATTAAAAAATCGTCTTTTTGGTAATTGGCGCGGGTATAATTGTTTTTTCCTTTGGTTGAAAAAATAAGCATCCTGCTATCCGGGTTCTTTGCCAGGAAATCGTTGAAATCTTTATACATATATATTTTCAAAAGGTGCCAATAATCCAAACCTGCTCTTTTTAAGTGTTTATCATCTATCGAAAAACCAAGGGGCTCAATTAAATGCAATTCGGCTCCGGTAACCGAACATGTCCGGGCAATATTTCCGGTATTGGCAGGTATCTCAGGTTCAAAAAGTACAATTCGCATTTAAATCACCACCATGTTGTCAAAACCAATAATCAGAAAAAATACTATTTTACTGTATTTTCCCCAAGCCCGTTACGGGGGCAAAGATCGAACAACAAGCACTGCTCACACCGTGGATTCCTGGCTTGGCATACCTGCCGCCCATGAAATATTAGACAATGAGGGAACCTTTTGGTCTTTTCCGGCGGCACTATCAACATTAGATCTTTTTCAACAGCTTCGGGTGTTTTGCCAAAGGTCAAGCCAAGTCTCCTGGAAACCCTAAAGACATGAGTATCTACCGGTATCGCAGGTTTGTCAAAGGCTACATTTAAAATAACATTTGCAGTTTTTCTTCCTACTCCGGGTAGTGATTCAAGCTTTTCCCTGTCCCGGGGAACTTGAGAATTGTATTTTTCCACTAAAATACGGCTTGCAGCAATAATATTTTTACTTTTATTCCGGAAAAGCCCGCAGCTTTTTATTTCTTTTGACAGCTGCCTCCATTCCAACCGGGCAAAATCCTCAGGTTCTCGATATTTATTGAATAAATTGGCGGTTATTTTGTTAACCTGTTTATCGGTGCATTGAGCCGAAAGAATAACAGCCACCAAAAGCTGGAAGGTGGTCTGATATTTTAATTCCGTACCGGCATTTGGATACATTTCATCAAGCTTTTTTATTATTTCTTTGACCCTTTTGGCTTCTTTATTCTCTGTCATTTATTATTCTTCCTTCAAGAAACAATGAGATAGGGTTAGTATCAATAATAACATAAATAGCTTCTATTATCTTGTTTACCTTTTTTATCTCATTATAAATCTGGCAACCCTGGCAATACTAAAAACTGTTTAAATTGCCTAAGTAAATATAAAAACAAGGAGGTAATGTTAATATGCTTACACTGCTTTTTATAGGACTCATTGTTTTTCTTATTGCCAGGTGGATGTGGCCCACCCTAAACCCCGAAGTATTGCGCAAACCTGATATTAACGGCTACTCATGTAAAAATGAATTTCTCGAAGAATATGGGGACGAACTTGGCCCCCCGGATAATAACCTGCCGGAAAAATATGGCGCAACCTACCTTTCATTGATGGCCAGAGATCCTCACTGGCTTTATGCCCACTGGGAAATATCACCTTTAAAAATTGAGGAAACTGTTTCTGAATACGGTTATTCCGATATAATTGAAAACTCAAAACCCGTTGTAAGAGTTTATGATATTACCGGTATAAGGTTTGACGGCACCAACGCAAGAAGCCATTTTGATTATGATATTACAGAGGACACTCATAATTTACATATCAGTGTCCCCGGCTTGGGCAGGACTTATTGTGTTGAATTGGGACGTAAAATGACTGACGGCGCCTTTCTCCCGGTTTTACGCTCCAATCCAATTGATACCCCAAGATTGGATCCCGCTTATGAAGTAGACAAAGATTGGCAATATATCGAAGGCATTTACCAGGGAATGGATTATTTTTCAGGAGCCAGCTCTGCTTTTATGGCCGGCAATCACAATATTAGTAATCAGGAAATTGTTGGATACAATAGACCTGTCAAACATTAACGGGGGAAAAATGCATAAAGGTTACCTTTGTATAGTGCTTCATGCCCACCTCCCTTTTGTAAGGCACCCGGAGCACCCTGACTTCCTTGAAGAAAAATGGTTATATGAAGCTATTACAGAAACTTACATACCCTTGCTTAATTCTTTTGAACGGCTGGTGTCGGCAAATGTTAATTTTAGACTGACAGTCAGTCTTTCGCCAACTTTGATTACCATGCTTGGC
>CAYUXS010000080.1:6144-6926 GCA_964448915.1 uncultured Peptococcaceae bacterium | reverse complement strand
TTGATCAACTGGAAGTATGGGGCCGGAATGTGGGGGTTGACGTTGTCAAGCACCAGGAGGGTGCGGACCCGGCAGCGGTAGTTTTCGATGCCATCCAGGCTTCAAGAGCCAGGAAAGCAGATGTGGTAATTGTTGATACCGCCGGCCGGCTGCACACTAAGAACAATTTAATGGAGGAGCTAAAAAAGATAGGCAGGGTCCTGGCAAGGGAAAATCCGGGTGCCCCACATGAGGTTCTCCTGGTGTTGGATGCTACTACCGGGCAAAATGCCATTAATCAAGCTAAAACTTTTGGTGAAGCTACCGGGGTTACCGGTATTGTCTTGACAAAGCTTGACGGTACTGCCAAAGGGGGCGTAGTTATAGGAATAAAAGAGGCAATGGATATACCAATTAAATTTATCGGCATTGGTGAAGGTATTGAGGATCTCCGCCCGTTTCAATCAAAAGAGTTTGCCCGGGCACTGTTTGATCTGGAAGATTAATAGAAGATTGAGCGAAGCCAGTGTTTACAATAAATGTTTTTAATAAGCGGCGACCGGTTAGATGCCGCTTATTTAATTATGAAGAAAAAGTATTTAACAACATTTAAAGGAAGAACTGATAATAAGTCGAATTAATTTTGGATATTAGTGGATATCGCATCAAATTTATATTGATGGAGGATGGCTTGTGTCTGTAAAAATCGCAATTATCGGTGGAACAGGAGTATATGATCCAAAAATTTTATCAGCGGTCAGAGAGGAAAAAATTGATACGCCCTATGGCCGCGTCAAAGTTAT
>CAYUXS010000080.1:1833-6134 GCA_964448915.1 uncultured Peptococcaceae bacterium | reverse complement strand
CGGCATTGATCACAGTGTGCCCCCGCATATGATTAATTACCGGGCAAATATTGCCTGTTTAAAAGAATTGGGAGTTAAAGATATTTTTGCTACTGCCGCAGTGGGGTCGCTAAATATGGATATGGAGCCCGGGCAATTTGTTTTCATTGATCAGTTCCTTGATTTTACAAAAGGCAGGCCTTCAACTTTTATTGAAGACGGCGTGGTTCATATAGACATGACACAGCCTTATTGCCCGGAGTTAAGGAATTTGCTGTCGGATACCGCCAGGAAACTGGGGCTGAAATACCATAATGGTGGTACTTATGTATGTACCGAGGGTCCTCGTTTTGAAACAGCTGCAGAAATCAGAATGTTTAGGCATTTGGGCGGTGATTTGGTGGGCATGACCAGTGTTCCGGAGGTTGTACTGGCCAGGGAAGCCGGGATTTGTTATGCTTCTATAGCTATAGTAACCAACTATGCTGCAGGGATTTCACCAAGGAAACTATCCCACCAAGAAGTCCTGGATATGATGGAGGATAGCGCCGAAAATGTTAAATCTTTGATTATGCACGCAGTGTCTGGCTTGAATCCAGACAGGGCGTGTGTTTGCAATAACGATTAGCGGGGAAAATAATAATTGCAAGCAATGTCATTACCTGGGGGAGGTATTAGTGGAAAGTTTGAGATGGAAGGGAAGAAATTTGTTGATCTTGGATCAAACAAAACTTCCCGGTGCCGTTGAATATATATGTTGTCAGGATTACACCGAAGTGGCGGAAGCAATAAGCAAGCTCTCGGTAAGGGGTGCACCTGCTATCGGGGCTGCTGCTGCTTATGGGCTGGTATTGGGAGCCATGAACTTGGCTCAAGTTGAGTATAATGATTTTTTATCAGGGGTGGAGAAAATTGCCGGGTGTTTGTTGTCTACCCGGCCAACTGCAGTTAACCTTCAATGGGCTATAGACAGGATACTGTCCAGGTTAAGATCTTCCGGATCAAAGGAACCTGAAGAATTGATCGGTTTAATGCTAAGCGAGGCCCATCAGATTTATCAAGAGGATTATGAAGGCAATCGAAATATAGGGCGTTTCGGACAAGAGGTTGTCCCTTACGGGGCCCGGATACTAACCCATTGTAATGCCGGTGCTTTAGCTACCGCAGGTTATGGTACCGCATTGGGGGTTGTTAGGGCCGCCCATGAGGCGGGAAAAAATATCAGTGTGTATGCCGGGGAAACCAGGCCACTCCTCCAAGGAGCCAGGCTGACTACTATGGAGTTAATCCAAGATGGCATACCTGTTACTCTAATTACCGATAATATGCCTGGTTACCTAATGTCTTCAGGCATGGTAGATTTGGTTATCGTTGGGGCCGACCGGATTGCTGCCAACGGTGACACAGCAAACAAAATAGGGACTTACGGGTTGGCGGTGCTGGCCAAGGAGCATGGGCTGCCATTTTATATTGCAGCCCCTTTTTCAACGGTGGATATGAAGCTGCAATCAGGCTCGGAAATACCGATTGAGGAAAGGAGCCCTGAGGAAATTACCCATATTTGTGGGACCAGGGTGGCACCGGAAGGAGTAAAAGTGTGGAACCCGGCTTTTGATGTTACTCCATCCAGATTAATCACCGGAATAATAACTGATCGCGGTATTGCTTTTCCACCTTATGAAAAATCCCTTAAAGAATTAATTAAACTATAAGCAATAAGCTATCCCTGAAGCCGGTAGAAGGAAGTGTGGCAAAATGAAAGATTATTCAATTAAAGATATCGGATTGGCCCCGGAAGGAAAACTAAAAATTGATTGGGCGAAAGCCCATATGCCGGTATTAAATGCTATTAATGAAGAGTTTCAAAAGGAAAAACCCTTTACAGGGATCAGGATCGCCATGAGCATTCACCTGGAAGCTAAAACAGCTTATTTGGCACTGGTCTTAAAGGTAGGAGGGGCAGAAGTAGCCATTACCGGTTCCAACCCCCTGTCAACCCAGGATGATGTTGCGGCTGCTTTGGCTGAACAAGGAATCAATGTTTATGCCTGGCATGGTGTTAACAACCGGGAATACAGGGAGCATATCCTGCAAACTCTCGACACTAAGCCCAGTATTATTATTGATGATGGCGGCGATCTGGTAAATGCCCTTCATAATGAAAGGAAAAATTTGGCACCAGGGATCATCGGTGGCTCGGAAGAAACCACCACCGGCGTTACCAGGTTAAAAGCAATGGAGAAAGCCGGCAAACTCCTTTTTCCAATGGTTGCGGTAAATAATGCCCGTTGCAAACACCTTTTTGATAACCGTTATGGCACCGGCGAATCTGTCTGGTCCGCCATAATGCGCACTACAAATTTGATTGTGTCCGGAAAAACGGTTGTGGTAATGGGTTATGGCTGGTGCGGCCGGGGAGTTGCCCTGAAAGCCAAAGGCCTGGGGGCAAAGGTAATAGTATGTGAAGTGGATCCTGTCAGGGCAATAGAAGCGTTTATGGATGGCTATCAAGTAATGAAAAGTGACGAAGCTGCCGCTGTAGGGGATATTTTTATTACTGTAACCGGATGCCGTGATATTTTACGAGGCAAGCATTATCAAGTGATGAAAAGCGGTGCTATCCTGGCAAATGCCGGACATTTTGATCTCGAAATAAATAAGAACGAACTGCGGGAAGCTTCAACCGGCGTGCGTACTGTTAGAAAAAATATCGAAGAATTCACTCTTAAGGACGGGAAAAAAATATACCTGCTTGGGGAGGGGCGATTGGTTAACCTGGCAGCAGGTGACGGGCACCCGGTGGAAATTATGGACATGTCTTTTGCCTTGCAGGCACTAACAGTAAGGTACTTGCTGGAAAAAGGCGGGGAGCTTGCAAATAAGGTTTATAACGTCCCTGAAGATATTGACCAAAGGGTTGCAGCCATTAAACTGCAATCATTGGGTGTTAAGATAGACAGTTTAACTGATGAACAAAGATGTTATATTGAAAGCTGGGAACATGGCTAAATACATCTTTTGAATGGGAGGGAAGCATATGGGGAAAATTTTAATTAAGGGTGCGACCGTTATAACCATGGAAAGCCATGGCTCAATAATTGAAAACGGCGAAATCGCTGTAAACGGCCGGTTGATTGAAGCCGTGGGGGAAAAAGGCTCAACGCCGGCAAACTTTTTACCCGACAAGGTTATTGATGCGAGAGGCATGGTGGCTTTGCCGGGCTTCATCAATTGCCATACCCATGCTGCCATGACCTTGCTGCGGAGTTATGCCGACGATTTACCCCTTATGAAATGGCTGGAGGAAAAAATATGGCCGGTAGAGGCTTTAATGCAAGATGATGATATTTATTGGGCCACCATGCTTTGCTGTTTAGAAATGATCCGTTCAGGAACAACAACTTTTGCAGATATGTATTTTCATATGAATAGTACGGCCGAAGCAGTAGAAAAATCCGGTATGCGGGCTGATCTCTCCCGGGGAATGATTGGTATAGGCCCCGATGCCCAATCAGCCCTTGATTTCAGCAGGGAATTTGTTTCCCGGTGGCACCGGCAGGCCGGCGGCAGGATAACCGTAAGGCTTGGCCCTCACGCCCCTTATACTTGCCCTCCGGATTACCTGAAAAAAGTGGTTGAACTGGCAGGCGAATTAAATGTAGGTATCCATATTCACCTGGCTGAGACCAAAAAAGAAAAGACCGACATTTTAAAACAATATGGCATGACACCGGTGGAGCTTGTGGAGAGTGCAGGATTGTTGGAGCTTCCAGTGCTTGCTGCTCATTGTGTGCATGTGGATGACAGGGATATTGAAATTTTATCCCGGAAAAAAACCGGGATTGCACACAATCCTGAAAGCAATATGAAGCTTGCCAGCGGGATAGCCCCGGTTACAAAAATGTTGAAGGCGGGATTAAAAGTTGGTTTGGGTACCGATGGCGCAGCCAGCAACAATAACCTTGATTTACTGGAAGAAATGCGCAGTGCGGCGTTACTGCAAAAAGTAAGCACCATGGATCCTTTGGCTTTACCGTCATTCCAGGCGTTAAGCATGGCAACTATTGGCGGGGCAGAAGCTCTTGGGATGGGCGATCAGATAGGTTTATTAAAGAAGGGCTATTATGCAGATATAATTTTAATGGATGCAAACAAACCCTACTTTTACCCAAGGCATGACTTGATAGCCAATATTGTCTATGCAGCTCAATCTTCCGATGTCAGCACTGTAATTATTAACGGTGATATTGTTATGGAAAACCGCCGGGTATTAACAATTGATGAAGAGGAGGTTTACCGACAGGTTCAAAACAGGGCTGAAA
>CAYUXS010000080.1:0-1823 GCA_964448915.1 uncultured Peptococcaceae bacterium | reverse complement strand
AATAGAGTAATCCTTTTTAGAATGGGCAAATGTGGGCAGCTGCCACTACAATTACAGTTTTTGGAGGGATTTAAAACGGCTATTGTAAGATTAATCTCGGGCCGCCAGGCAAGGGTTGCTGCCGGCCACCCTTGGGTTTACAGTACTGAAGTTGCTGGAATAGAGGGGGATTTCAACCCGGGAGATATTGTTGAGGTCACTGATAGCCGGGGCAGGTTTATTGGCAAGGGCTATATAAATCCTGCTTCCAAAATATTAATACGGATAATGACTAGAAATAGGGAGGAAGAAATAAATCGCGACTTTTTTCTCCGGCGTATTAAGGCAGCCTGGGAATACCGGCGCAAGGTGGTAAAAGACAGCAATGCCTGCAGGTTGATTTATGGGGAGGCTGATTTTTTACCCGGCTTGATAGTGGACAAATTTGGTGATTACCTGTCAGTCCAGACACTTACTTTAGGTATTGATGTACATAAGGATACAATTATTGACGTGCTTGAAGAGGTAATCGGACCCGCCGGTATTTATGAACGCAATGATGTGAATGTCAGGGAATTGGAAGGGCTTCCCCAGCACACAGGGTTTATCGGCAGTGAATTTAATACTACAGTGGAAATAGTAGAAAATGGCCTGATTTTTGAAGTGGATATGGCTGAAGGCCAAAAAACAGGTTATTTCCTTGATCAGAGGGAAAACAGGATGGCTTTGGAACCATTTAGCAAAGGAGCAAGGGTTTTAGACTGTTTTTGCCACACCGGTACTTTTTCAGTCAACGCTGCAAGGTTTGGGGCAAAAGAGGTTTTGGGCATCGATATTTCCGGGCCCGCCTTGCAGGTAGCAGAAAGGAATGCTGCCAGGAACGGCTTGTCGGAAGTTTGCACCTTTAAAGAAGCAAACTGCTTTGACGTATTGCGGGAGATGGATAAAAGCGGGGAAAGCTTCGATTTGATTATTTTGGATCCGCCTGCCTTTACAAAATCCAAGCATGCCCTGTCCGGTGCGATAAGAGGGTATAAAGAAATTAATTTAAGAGGCATTAAGATACTGGAGCCCGGTGGGTTTTTGGTCACCTGCTCGTGTTCCTACCATATGAGTGAAGAATTGTTTTTGGAAGTACTACAAAGTGCTGCCAAAGATGCCGGCAGAACTATCAGGGTGGTGGAGGTAAGAAGGCAGGCTAAAGATCATCCAATGCTGCTGGCCTCCCAGGAGACACATTATTTAAAATGCGTAATTTTGCAAGTAATTTAGTATGTCAAGTACTATAAACAAATTTTCATAATTGACGGCTGAGATAAAGGATTTTGCAACTGTGCTCAAAACTGCTGGTTAAATGATAGGCTTCTTCAAGGTTATTACCTATAGCAAAACTACCGTGTCCTTTGACCATGGCAATTTTATAACTATTTAAGGCTTCAGGTAGTGTCTTTTCCAGTTCCTTTGAGGCAATGGTTATCTTTGGCGAAAGAATAGGCACTTTGGGCAGAAGATATAAACCTTCAGCATCTATTGGCACTATAAAGCCCTCCCCGGTTAGTGACATGGCGATGGCATAAGGGGGATGGGCGTGCAGGATAGCTTTGGCGGGGGTATTAAGATATACAGAACGGTGGACACCTATTTCAGATGATGCCAAGGGTGTGTTGTCATCATCTTTTTCCAATGAGGTAATAATCATATCATCTTTATCCAGATGACCAAGCATAGAACCACGCCTGGTTATTATTATTTTGTCATCAAGCCGGATACTTAGGTTGCCGCTGTGTGAATTGTTAAGCCCGGCTAAAAAAAGATCTTGGCCGACCAGTTGAAAGATTTTAAGA
>CAYUXS010000079.1:0-6970 GCA_964448915.1 uncultured Peptococcaceae bacterium | reverse complement strand
AAACATTTTCATAAATATTCTATTTCTCAAACCAACTGCACAAAAAAGATGCCGGCTTAACAAAGTCCGGCAAATCAAATTTTCTTGTTATAGTTTGGCGGCAAATTTTTCCCCAAAAGCCTCACAACCGGCCAGTTCCTCCAATGTAGGCTCGTATTGTACCTTAATACCCTCCATTACAATTTCCAGCCCGGCTTCCTTTAACCTTTCTTCAAGGATTGCTACAGACTCGCCGCTCCAGCCGTATGAGCCAAAGGATGCTGCGACTTTATTTTTAAACTGAAGCCCTTTAATAACTTCCAAAAGAGATGCAGTAGCACTTAAAACCCCTCTGTTTTCAGTAGAGCAGCCCATTATAATACCTTTGGATTTAAAAACCTCAGTAATAACATCATTTTTGTCAGCCTTGCCAATATTGAACAGTTTTACTCCTACACCTTCATTTTCCAGCCCCCGGGCAATGGCATATGCCATTCTCTTTGTTGCACCCCACATAGTGTTGTAGAGCACTGTAACAGTACCGTCCTGATAACTGGACGCCCACTCATCATACTTTTCAATTATCTGTAAGGGGTCTTCTCTCCATATAACACCATGGCTTGGAGCAATCATGTCAATAGGCAAGTTAAGGCTCTTTATCTCCCGGATCTTGGCCTTAACTAATTTACTGTAGGGAGTAAGGATATTAGCGTAATATTTCATTGCTTCCTGAAACAATTCACATTGATCCACTTGATCATTATACATAAAAGGTGAAGCCAGGTGCTGGCCAAAAGCATCGTTAGAAAAAAGCACATTTGTACTTGTATGATAGACAGCCATTGAATCCGGCCAATGAAGCATGGGCATCTCAACAAAAACCAGTTTACCGGTACCCAGATCTATAGAATCACCGGTTTTCATAACTTTAAAATTCCAGTCCCGGTGAAAATGTTTTTTAATCATCATAGCCCCATTTCTACTGCAATAAATGGGTGTATCCGGGATTCTTTCCATCAGCGCCCCCAAGCTGCCGCCGTGATCCTGTTCAACGTGGTTGATTATAATGGCACTTATATTATCAAGGCCAATGTTCCTTTCCAGCTTGTCAATAAACACTTCTTTAAAAGGAGTCCATACAGTATCCACCAATACATTTTTTTCATCTTTTATTAAATATGAATTATACGTAGAGCCCCGGTGGGTAGAAAGTTCTTCACCGTGAAATTTTTTTAATTCCCAATCTTTTATACCCACCCAATAAATATTGTCTTTTACCCGAATCAATTCCTTTCCCCCCTTACCAGGATTGTTAGCAAAGGGTCTGCTTAAGTTTAATAAACTGCCTGACCCAATAACAGAACAATACCACATTTTTTCCTATTGTGAAAAGACAGGAGAGAAAATTTGGTAAAAATTTTTCGCCGAAAACCTGAAAAAATTTGGCCAAATTCCTGTCTCTGGGGAAAATATAAAATTCAGTAATTATTACGCCTGCCTCTCATATAGATTAACGAGGAGGTGTTTTTTCTGGAAGCTATTGCCTCAATTGGATGTGCTATTGCCGGGCTGTTTTTGTTATTGTGGTTTTTATGGGATTTTGGAGTTATGGCCGGCTCCGGCAGGTTAAACAAAAAAAAAGCTTTTAAAGCAGGTTTAAAACTTATATTAACCCTCTTGGCGCTTCACTTTCACTTTGAACTGGATATCCTGGATTAAAACGAAAAAAACTTAAAAAAGGGTGTAGCGTTTCCGCTACACCCTTTATGTTTAAGCCGGTATTATTTATATATCCATACCACCCATATCCATACCGCCCATATCCATGCCGCCCATACCATCCATTTGGCCCATGCCGCCCATACCGCCTCTCGCTCCTTGAGGAGGTACTTGAGGTTTCCTTGCACCGGGTTTTTCAACCACAATTGTTTCTGTGGTTATTACCAAAGCTGCTATGCTGGCGGCATTTTGCAATGCAGAACGGGTAACCTTGGCCGGATCTATAATACCTTCTTTAACCATATCGCAATATTCGCCACTTACTACGTTATATCCAATTCCAGGAGCACTGGCCCTTACTTTCTCCACTACTAAAGAACCCTCTTGCCCCGCATTGGTGACAATCTGGCGAAGAGGCTCTTCTAAAGCTCTACGGACAATATCAATACCAATTTTCTCATCAAGATTTGCCGGCACCACTTCATCCAGGCTGTCAATAGCTTGAACGTAAGCCGTGCCTCCACCTGGCAGTATACCCTCTTCTATTGCTGCCCTGGTAGCATTGATAGCATCTTCCACTCTTAGTTTTTTGTCATTAATTTCCACTTCGGTAGTGCCGCCCACATGGACAACGGCAATACCTCCGGCAATTTTGGCCAACCTTTCTCTAAGCCTTTTAAGATCATAATCGGAAGGGTTCTTTTCCATTTCACTTTTTATCACATCAATGCGTTTATTGATGTTTTCTTTACTGCCATAACCATCAACAATCAACGTAGTATCTTTCTTAATTATGACTTTGGCAGCTCTCCCGCACATATCCAAAGTCGCATTTTCCAGCTTAAATCCGGCATCTTCAGTTAAAACTTTGCCGCCCGTTACAACAGCAATATCTTCAAGCATAGCCCTGCGCCTATCTCCATAAGCCGGGGAGCGTACAGCCGCACACTTCAGGGCACCCCGGACTTTGTTTACAATAAGGGTAGACATTGCTTCCCCTTCAACATCTTCAGCAATAACCAATAGAGATTTCCCGGTTTTTGATACCTGTTCCATAATAGGCAGCACGTCACTGACAGCAGAAACCTTCTTATCGGTAATAAAAATGTATGGCTCCTCAAGTATAGCTTCTGAAGTTTCATAGTTTGTAATCATTTGGGGAGATAAATAGCCGCGATAATCTAAGCTCATGCCCATTACTACATCGACTGTAGTCTCTATCCCCTTGGAATCCTCCAGGGTGATGACACCATATTCCCCTACCTTTTCCATAGCTTCAGCAATCATCTCACCTATTTCTCTACTGCCTGACGAAATGGTTGCCACATGAGCAATAGCTTCTTTGCCTTTAATGGGTATAGCATCAGATTTTAGTTTCTCAACCACTTTATCTACAGCTTTTTCAATACCACGTTTAACCAAAACAGGGTTCGCGCCTGCTGCCACATTTTTCATTCCTTCGCGAACCATAGCCTGGGCCAACACTGTTGCCGTGGTTGTCCCATCCCCTGCAACATCGTTGGTTTTTGATGCAACCTCATGTGTTAATTGGGCTCCCATATTTTCAAAGGGGTTGGATAAAATTATTTCCCTTGCAATAGAAATACCGTCATTGACAATCTGCATTTGGCCGTACATTTTATAAACCACATTTCGGCCTTTAGGACCAAGGGTCACTTTAATTGAATCGGCCATGGCATTTACACCCTTTTCCAGGGCTCTACGCGCCTGCTCACCGAAAATAACCATCTTTTCAGCCATCATTTTACCTCCTCTAAAAATAAAAGAACGATTCTAAAACTATGTAACCAGATTTACCGGATTAATAAGTTCATAAAATATATTGGGTATTAGCACTCATTACTAACGAGTGCTAACAAAAAAATAATACAAAAATATCCTGTTCATAGCAAGCCGAATAGTCGCAAAAAAAGATAAAAAAACAGCTTTACAATTAGATTATTGCCCTATTCCTTTGTTTTAAACCTAAATTCGCCCCGGTGGATAACAAAAAAGTGCTCTTACTTATGCACATTCTCTTAAACCAGTTATTTTCCTTTTTTATTTAAAATTTCCCTTCCAATCCCGTGGAAAATCAATTATTTTGCCCGGGCATGCTTACATCCCTAACTTATATGCCCTTCCAATAAAAGGCAGGTAATTATTGCCTGTTTGCATTAAAATAGAACTACAATCATAGTTTAATAGAGGAAAATCTATAAGTGAAATTTCTATATTAATAATACTTGGAGGTGACTTAAATGCTCAGGAAACGCTGGATGCTACGCCAAGTTGCTCACTGTAAAGGTGGTTGCAGTTGTTGGTCCTAGGCATGACGTAAAACTGCCTCTTTTGTATGTCAAGAGGTAACTTTCTCTTGTTGCGCCCCCCTTGGAGGGTGTAAAATTTAGACAAACAATATTATAGGGGGTGGCTCTATGTACAAACGTATTCTTATTCCCACTGATGGTTCCCACCGTTCTGAAGAAGCAATAGAAAAAGGAATTCTATTGGCAAAAACTGTAGGGGCTAAAGTAACTGTACTGCACGTTGTACCAAAAACCCCAATTTATGCTGAATATGATTACACCGGGGCAACTTACAAAAACTTTCTTAATGAACTTGAGAAGTTCGGAATGGTAATGTTAATGATGGTTGATGAAAAATATGACGATAGCGGGGTTGAAGTCGAAACCAAACTTCGCAAAGGAAACCCGAGCCATGAAATTTGCAAGGAAGCTAAAGAAGGAGTTTACGATTTAATAGTTATGGCCAATAGAGGATTGGGTGAAATTAAGGGTTATTTGATGGGCAGTGTCAGTAGCAAAGTGGTAAAATATTCCGATTGTTCAGTACTGATTGTTAAATAACACACTTGGGAAATAACGGCCATTAGATGTGAAGGCAAAAATAAAGAGATTGAAATAACACGGGGCTCAAGCTTTATAGCCGTGTTGGTCAGTATGTGCCTGGTGGTTATATAAACCTTCAGCCATCCCTTTTTACTTAAACATCAACTTGATAAAAAGGACTGCAATGTACCCTTTGTGGTACATTGTAATGATCTTACAGGTGTATTTGCTTTCCCGTTTCAAAAAACTGTTTATACAAAACATGCAGCCGCTCTTATCCTAAAGATTACCGGTTTACCTTTGTTTTTTGCTCTCCCCAGTCTTGCGCGCCGCTTGAAAACCCTTTCCAGCTTTTTCTCTCCTCATTGCTCCGGCCCTTCGCGGCCTGATTAATGCTTTGGAATGAAATCCAATTAAATCCTGGCGCCCAGCCTTCTGCAATGCATGAAAAACCAGCTCATAGTTTTCAGGTTTTCTGAACTGAAGTAACGCTCTTTGCATCTTCTTTTCCCTGGCAGTTTTTGGAACATATACTTCTTCCATAGTGTAAGGATCAAGCCCGGTATAATACATGCAGGTGGATCTGCTTCCAGGCGTTGGGATAAAGTCCTGGACCTGCTCGGGAGTATACTGCCAATCCCTGATGGTTTCAGCCAATTCTATGGCATCCTCCAATGTAGCCCCCGGATGGCTGGACATTAAATACGGGACCAAAAACTGTTTCTTGCCCAACTGTTTATTGGTATTTGCAAAAGCCTGTTTAAAATCCTCGTATACGCCTTTAGGCGGCTTGCCCATTAATTTTAAAACCCGTTCCGAAACATGCTCGGGAGCCACTTTTAATTGCCCGCTTACGTGATATTTACATAATTCTTTGAGAAACTGTTTAGCACTTGGGCTCTTGTCTGCCATAAGATAATCGTAACGGATCCCCGAGCGGACAAAAACCTTTTTTACCCCCGGTATTTCCCGTATTTTCTTAAGTATTGCCAGATAATTTTGGTGATCATATTCAATATTTTTGCAGGGTTTGGGGTGCAAGCACTGGCGATGACTGCAAGCTCCAAACTTTTCCTGTTTTTTACAGGCTTTTAACCTGAAATTTGCAGTCGGGCCACCGACATCATGAATATATCCCTTAAAATTTGGAGCTTGAACTAGCTGCCTGGCTTCCTTGAGCAACGATTCCTGGGAGCGTGTCTGGATAATCCTCCCCTGGTGAAAAGTAAGAGCACAAAAAGAACAACCTCCAAAACAACCCCTCTGGGCGGTTAGGCTAAACTCCACTTCTTCTAAAGCAGGAACTGGTTGTGTATATGAAGGGTGACTTGTCCTGCTAAAAGGCAGCTCATAGATATAATCTAGTTCCGCTGTGGATAAAGGCTTGGCTGGTGGATTTTGCACCAGAAATTGGTCCCCATGCCTTTGTACCAAAATTCTTCCTGAATAAGGGTTTTGTTCACTTTCTGCAATACTAAAAGCTTTGGCAAAAGCAACCTTGTCCTTTGCAACCTCTTCAAAAGACGGGATTATTATATAGTTTTTGTTTTGCATATCATCCAGAGAGTCTACCACATAACAACAGCCCTGAATACCAAAACCCAACGGCCGATCTTTCCCGGTATCTTTCGTATAACCTTCAGCCCTTCTCCTGGCCAACTCACTTGCCAATTCACGGATAGGCCGTTCACCCATGCCGTATACCAGTACGTCAGCTTTTGCATCTATAAGAAAAGAGCGCCTTACCGAATCATCCCAGTAATCGTAATGCGCAAAGCGGCGAAGAGAGCTTTCAATCCCACCGATTATAACTGGCGGCTCTTTATAGGCCTGCCGGCAGCGCTGGGAATATACCAAGGTAGCCCGGTCCGGCCGCATACCAGGTTTGCCGCCGGGAGAATAAGCATCGTTGGAACGGGGCTTTTTGGCCGCAGTATAATGGTTAACCATTGAGTCCAGGTTACCTGCGGTGACCAACCAGCCCAGCCTAGGCCTGCCCAACTTTTTAAAATCCCTGACATTACGCCAATCTGGCTGGCTGATAATACCGACCCGGTAGCCCTCATCTTCTAAAACCCTGCCAATAACAGCGGCGCCAAAGCTGGGATGATCAACATATGCATCTCCGGTTACTATAATAAAGTCTAACTGTTCCCATCCCATAGCATTCATCTCTTCAATGCTCATGGGCAAAAAAGCAGCTCTACCCAATACCGTGCCTCCTTGCTTTAATCCGTTCCGGTAACAATTTTTCTATTCTAGAATATCATAAACTGGGTAATTATTTTTTTCTGAACCTTGATTTAATTGCCATAATTATATATACTTATCTTAAGTTAATAACTTTTATTGCTCTTGGGGAGTAGTTTGTAAAGGCAATATCAACATCCTGGCTTTTTTAAAGCCTGGTATTGCCGGCA
>CAYUXS010000078.1:0-6976 GCA_964448915.1 uncultured Peptococcaceae bacterium | reverse complement strand
AAACACCGTTATGGTGCATATAAGGAGGCTTCGTGAAAAAATAGAAGCTAATCCATCCCAGCCTGTTTACATAAAGACTGTTTGGGGTATCGGCTATAAGTTTGATGCCGGTAAATAAGGGGTAAATTGAGGCGGGTAAATTACTGCCGCCTCTTTCAACTGTGGTTTATTTGTTTTTTTCTTCTGACGGTGTTGCCATTATATAGCCCGATATCTGATGAGTGTGGCCGTCTGCAAAACTGGTCTTAAAAGATATGAAATGAGTGTGCAAACCGTTTGCCAGCAGGACCGCAGGTTGAGTATAAGCGCTGTAAGTATGAAAATGGCCGTCTTGATAAGTCGTTGCACCGGTAATTTCATGAATATGCGATTTGCCATAGGGAATCGGTATGCTTGTTACACCGGGATGTATATGGCAATGGCCGTCATTGCAAGTTGTAAGCCCGGTATGGTCATGAATATGATAGTATTGATAATCCTGATAACCCTGGTTTCCTTGCGGAGAAGTCCTGGAATTTTGCTCTTTTGTATCCATATGGTAAAAACCCCTTTTTTAATTTTATCTTATGAACATAGAAGGTAAATGTTTCCATTTAAAAAATGCAAAGAAAAAAGCCGGCTGTGCCGGCTGCTGTATACTATACCAGTTTTAACGCAGGAAACCTTTTAAAATCGCTTCTTCAGATTCTTCTCGTGACAGACCCAGAGTCATTAGTTTAATTAAAGCTTCCCCGGCGATTTGCCCGATGGCAGCCTCGTGGACCAACTCGGCTTTTGAATGGTAAGCCGCTATTTCCGGGATTGCTCTTACTTTGGCATTATCCATGATAATTGCGTCACATTGTACGTGCCCTTTACATTTGTTATGCCCATTAACCCGGGGATAGAAAATTTGCTTTGACTCTCCTTTGGCTACAGACCTTGATATGATCTGGACAGAAGAATCTACTCCATTAAGGTCAACAACTACCTTTGATTCGGCATCTTGCCCGCCTTCAGTAAGCAGGCGCTCGGTCATCAAAAGATGGGCGTTTTTACCCACTGTAACTTCAGTTTCCCGCCTTGTGTAATCAACACCTTTAATTTGCACTGTTTCAATTTCAACATAGCCGCCTTCGTCAATTTCTACTATGGTTATTGGATTTAATATTTTTTTGCCCTGTCCTTCGCCTTCGGCATAATGTTTTTCAACATATCTCAACCGGGCATTTTTACGGACTATGAATTTGTGAATACCGTCATGCTGGCTGTTGTTGCTGCCGGGGTTATGGATTCCACAACCGGCTACTATCAGGACATCAGAATTTTCTCCAATGTCGAAAGTATTGTAAACCAGATCATTTAATCCTTCTTGGGTCAAAAGGACAGGTATGTGGACACTTTCCCCTTTGGTGTCAGGTTTAACTATTACATCAATGCCGGGTTTATCCTTTTTCGTAATAATATCTATATTTGCGGTGGTATTTCGAAGTATGCCTGCCCCGTTTTTACGGATATTATAAGCGCCTTTAGGTATATCGTGCAAATCTGCGATCTGGATTAAAATATTTTTATCAATCTTTTCAAGCATGTTTTTCTGCCCTCTCCTGACAAATATAGTTGCACTGGCATTGTTCATCCATTATTGAAGGTAATATCTCTTCTTTTTTACCCGCTTTTTGCACTTTACCGTCGGCTATAAGAATAATTTCATCAGCCAGGTCCAATATTCTTTCCTGGTGGGAAATAATAACTAAAGTGGTATCATGTTTTTCCTTTAATTTCTGGAATGTTTCTGTTAGTTTACCAAAGCTCCAAAGATCAATGCCTGCTTCGGGCTCATCAAATATAGCTATTTTTAGGTTTCTGGACAATAATGTGGCTATCTCAATCCTCTTCATTTCACCGCCGGATAAGCTGGCATTTAATTCCCTTTTTAGATAGTCTTGAGGACAAAGTCCTACCTGATAAAGGTTTGAACACTCTTTTAAGGAAGGCTTGTCTCCGGAAGAAATGCTTAACAACTCCGCAACGGTTATCCCTTTAAACCTGGGGGGTTGTTGAAAAGCATATCCTATACCGAGACGGGCCCTCTCTGTTATACTTAAATTGGTTATATCTTTCCCGTCAAAAATTACATTTCCAGAGGTCGGTTGGTATATACCCATAATAATTTTAGCCAGAGATGATTTGCCTCCACCGTTTGGCCCGGTGAAAACATAGGATAAGTTATCTTCCAGCTTTAGATTTATATTCTCCAACACGTTAAATGTTTCAAGTTCCTCGGTCTGGACTGTAAAAGATATGTTTTTTAACTCCAGCAAGGGTAACACTCCTCTGCAGGCAGAATTAAAGAATAATATTATGGATAGCATGATTAAATAGCATGATTAGATCCTATACTATTCTCTAAATTTTTGCAAAATCCTACCGAATAATATATTATCGCAGATGCTGCCAGCGGTGTATTTAAGGAAATAGTAAGGTTTGTTTAATTCCCTGTTAAGGAGGCTTGGATATAATTATACTGCCCATTGTATTTAGTCAGGGGATATTGGAAACAACTGATTACCAGAAGAAAAACCAATCCGGTTATAAGGAGGAGTTTAAATGGAAAGATGGGTTTGCTTGGTATGCGGGTATGTATATGATCCGCTAGAAGGTGCTGAAGGGGTTGCTCCCGGCACTCCTTTTGAAGATCTTCCGGATGATTGGGTTTGTCCTCTTTGCGGTGCGGGTAAAGACGAGTTTGAACGCGAGTAGGTACCTGATTATAAATAGGGAGTGTGATATTTATGTCCAAGCATGAGTTGCCACCCTTGCCTTATGCATATGACGCTTTGGAACCGTATTATGATGAACAAACTGTAAGGCTGCACCATGATATTCATCATAAAGGTTATGTGGACGGTTTAAATAACGCTGAGGCAAAAATCAGAGAAGCCCGTGAAAAGAGCGACTTTTCCATGATTAAGCATTGGGAAAGGGAAATTGCTTTTCATGGTTCGGGACATTTACTGCACACCATGTTTTGGGAGAATATGAAACCAAATGGCGGCGGTGAGCCATCCGGGGCTATAGCAGAAGCTATTGCGAAAGATTTTGGCAGTTTTGAAATATTTAAAAAGCAGTTTTCTGCAGCGGCAGCCGGTGTGGAAGGTTCCGGCTGGGCGCTTCTATGCTGGAGCCCGGATTTTAATAAGCTGGAAATATTTACTGCAGAGAAGCACCAGAATCTAACCCAATGGGGGGTAGTGCCTTTACTGGCATTGGACGTCTGGGAGCATGCTTATTATTTAAAATACCAAAATAAAAGGGCAGCTTTCATTGACGCCTGGTGGAACCTGGTTAATTGGGAAGATGTAAACCGTCGATATACCAAAGCAAGTAAATAATTATTATATTTTAAGAGGACGTGAAACCACTGAATCTCCCAGACAATGAAATTATACAAAAACAAATAGCTGAGGTTCTGTTTAAAATAACTTACGGCCTTTTTGTGGTAAGTTCGATTAAAGACGGGCGGCCTAATGCGCAAGTTTGCAATACAGTTTTTCAGATAACAAGTTCTCCTGCGCGCATAGCTATAGGAATAAACAAAAACAATTTAACCAACGAATACATTAAGGCCAGTGGGGTATTAGCCATTAACATTATCGGCATTAACGATCATGATATCATCAGAAGGTTTGGTTACCGTTCGGGTAGGGTTGCCGATAAATTTGAGTCGGTGGGGTATACGGCAGGAAAAAACGGCGCCCCGATACTGGATGATTGCATTGCCTATATTGAATGCCGGGTAAGCCCTGAAATGATTATAGACGTCGGGACCCATGATCTGTTCATCGCCGAGGTACAGACAGGTTCAGTCCTCCGGGATGTAGAACCCATGACTTATTCTTATTTCCGCAGGACAAAAAGGGGTAATACTGGGAGAAAGAAGGAAAAGTTGAAGTGGGTATGTAAAGTATGCGGCCAAATATTTGAAAGTGAAAAAGCACCGGAAAAATGCCAGGTCTGTTCTGTGGAAGGAGATAACTTTATACAACTAAGCGGAACCACCGGTCAGACAGTTGAGAACCTTCGTATTCATTGGGATGCTGAAACTGAAGAGGCGGCTTTGTACCTGGCTTTTGGCAAAAAAGCGGAAGAAGAAGGATTCCCTGAGATTGGTGAGGCTTTTTACCGGGTAGCCAAGGAAGAAGCCTGGCACGCCGCAGATTTGGCGCAACTGCAGGATAAGGTAAGAACTACCCGGGAGAACTTGGCCTGGTTGGTAGATACTGAGAGCAGGAATCAAAAAAGTAAGGCTGAAGCGGCAATTGTTGCAGGTAACGAGGGAGAGCCCAGGGCAAAAGAGTTTTTTGTCAGGGCTGCCAAAGATGAGGGCCGTCATGCCTCAATTTTTAAAGGCCTTTTAAAAAGGTATTTTGGAGAATAGCCGGCGTTCCCATCCTCTGACTGCTGCAATAAATAGCTCAGAGCATTGCCATGCTCTGAGCTATTTATTGTTATTTTAGATTTTTTCTTATTTCCTTCCAATACTCCCTGGCTCGATTAACTAAGTATGGGTATTTATTTTTATTGGGATGTTGGGCAATTCTTATGAACCAATTAAGGGCAGCGGGTTTATCGTTTAAATTAAGGTATATTTGTCCAATTAGGTACATGATATTCATTTCTTCTTTGGGCTCTTCAATGTCAGCTTCGTCAAAAAACCTTAATAGGTGATAAAGAGCCTGTTCCATCTGTTCTTTTTCCTTTTCGGCGTTTTTTTGGTACCGGTATAGCCAGCCCAGTTTCAAATATAACCTGCTCATAGCATAATTGCCGGCGCCCATTTGCTTTTGGCATTGTATGGCCAGTTTAAAGGTTTGGATAGCATCTTCCAAATTGCGTACGCCGGTATAGTCTTCACCTTTGTATAGACCATTTAAAACTTTTTGGACAGATTCTTTAAGTTCCGTCTTTACCGGAGTTGAAGTCGAATTGTTGAATGAGTAGCCACAGCCCGGGCAGGTATTGATTTCATAGTACAATGGGTTAACAACCTTATAGTAAGGACAAAAATCCTCATCAGTCCTGTCAATTACAGTATATTTATGACGGGGCTTTAGAGTTTGGTATTTTTGATTGCATAAGGGGCATAACAGGTCCTTTTGATAGAAAATATCTTCCTCAACGGGTTCAACGCTGTTTTTTAAAGCCGGCTCCCCAGGGAAGGGGTCTTCAAAAAAATCGTTAAGTAATTTAAAGGGTTCGGGTATATAGAGTTCTTCAGCTAAAAGTATATTCAGCATTGATGTAATGCTTTCGCTGTCTGCCATATGGTTTTTAGTTAACTGGTTGATATAGTTCCTGAAAAAAGTGGTGTTGTTTTTTAGAACAGAATCAACAGTGTTTCTGTCAATGGCAACAACCACAGTATTTGCTGCAGCCCTTAAATACCCGTCTACAGGCAGGTTGCTAAAAAAGTACACTTCCCCGAATACATCACCCGGGTTAAGGGTTTTAAATACCACCATTTTTTCATTAAGGTTTTTATAAAACTCTAATTTGCCCGAAGCGACAAAATAAAGGCTATTGCATTCACTTCCTTGCTCCAGAAGTATTGAGCCTTTTTTAAATTTAAGGGTTTTTGATTGTTCAGCCAATTCGGTGATGGTAAATGGCCCCAGGTTATTCAGAAGGGGTATTGATAGCAGAAAATCGTTAAGTGCACTCAAATTATGTCAACTCCCGGATTCATTCTAGCATATTATATTATATTACATATTTAACCAAAAAACGGTAGATTTATTTATTATATTTGCAGTTATTTTCCGGGATTATATTTTAATGGCGGTTGGGGGTGCATAGTGGTTTATCTGATGTATCTGTTATCCTGGCCGCGCCTGTGCGTTTTGCAGCGTCACAAACAGCTTCAGCGACAATATTGCAGATATTGTCATGAAATATTGAAGGTATGATATAGTCTTTGGCCAATAGATCCCCGGTGACGGTGCCGGCTAAGGAATAAGCCGCCGCAAGGCACATTTCTTTATTGATTGATCTGGCATTGCAGTTTAATGCGCCTCGAAAAATACCCGGGAAGGCCAAAGCATTATTGATTTGGTTGGGGAAGTCGGATCTTCCGGTTGCTACAACCCCAGCAATATCAATTATTTCCTCCGGGTTAATTTCAGGCTCGGGATTGGCTAAGGCAAAAACCACCGGTTTTGAAGCCATTCTAAGTATGTCTTCCCGGTTAAGCAAATTTGGCCCCGAAACTCCGATAAAGCCGTCCGCTCCTACAATAACATCTTTTAAACTGCCATGGATGCAGTTCTTATTTGTATTTTCCGCAAGCCATCTTTTTACCGGTGTTTTTTGCGGCATGTCCCTGGCAATGGCGCCGTTCCTGTCGCAGACAATAATATCTGAAGCCCCGGCATCAAGCAATATTTTAACAATGGCTACACCGGCTGCGCCTGCTCCGCTGACAACTATTTTGGCAGAACCGATATTTTTACCGGTAAATTTAAAAGCATTTATTAAGCCGGCCAAAACCACTATCGCTGTCCCATGCTGGTCATCATGGAATACCGGGATGTCCAGCATGGATTTTAGCCGGCTTTCTATCTCAAAACATTTCGGTGCGGCTATATCCTCAAGGTTAATGCCGCCAAAACCCGGGGCTATGGCCGCAACAATATTTATAATTTGTTCGGTATCTTGAGTATTAAGACAAATCGGGTAAGCATCAATACCGGCAAATTTTTTAAACAGCAATGCTTTGCCTTCCATTACTGGGAGTGCGGGGGCAGCCCCAAGGTTTCCCAAGCCCAATACTGCGGACCCGTCTGTAACAATAGCCACCGAATTGCCTTTGATAGTAAGGCTGTATGCCATTTCCGGGTTTTTGTATATTTCTTCTGAAACACTGGCTACCCCGGGGGTATATACCAATGATAAGTCTTCCCAGTTAGACACTTGAATTTTGGGTGTCAATTCAATT
>CAYUXS010000077.1:0-7050 GCA_964448915.1 uncultured Peptococcaceae bacterium | reverse complement strand
ATTTGTTCTTCATCATTAAATGAAGAAATACCGTAAACTCCCGGCGTATCGATAATTACGTCTTTTCCAAAGGGGGCGCTGTATATTTGCAGTGTTGTCCCGGGATAATTGGAAACATCCACATAAACACCGGTAAAATAATTGAATAATACGGATTTTCCGGTATTGGGGTTGCCTGCCAGGACAATTTTTCTCGCTGAATCTGGGATATTTTTTATCTTAACAGTTGAATGGCAGCGTGGCATAAAGGACCTCCTTAAGCAAGTTCGATGGTTATTCGCCTTGCCAGACCGCGGCCCATAGCCAGTAACTGGTTGTTTTTTCTAAGTACTACCGGTCCGGCCGGAATAATTTCTTCGCAGGTAACCAAGGCGCCTTCGGTAATGCCAAATCGAATTGCTTGGGTGCGGATTAAATCATCCGGTATATCAACAATACGAAAAGACTGTCCTCTTTTGGCACGATCCATTGTCATAACAACAACCCCCTAAAAATGAAAATGATAATCAGTATCATTATATTATGTTTTAAATAAATAATTGTCAATAATAATTTTTGAAGGAATTACAACATATATTATCGAAAAAAGGTATAAAGAACCGCCGGATACTAGGTTAGGAGGGATCCCCATGGAGATTCTTGGTTTGGTTTTGGCAGTAATGTTTTTTGTTGCGGGGATAGCCGGTACCTTTTTGCCGGTTTTGCCCGGGGCACCTCTGATTTGGTTGGGTATGCTGGTTTATGGGATTACCTCAGGATTTGCCAGCCTGTCATGGAGTTTCTATGTCTGGCAAGGGTTGGCTGTAGTCCTGATATTTTTTGTTGACTATGCGGCCAATGTATGGGGGGTTAGAAAATATGGAGGTTCCAGGAATGCTGTCTGGGGCAGCCTGACAGGGTTGTTATTGGGAGTTTTATTTTTAGGGCCTGCAGGTATCATTTTTGGCCCATTTATAGGAGCCTTGGCAGGAGAGTTAATATCCCAGAAACCATTAAATGATGCTGTAAAGTCCGGTGTTGGATCATTAGTGGGCTTGATTGGCTCTGTAGCTATTAAGCTGCTGCTGGAAGCAGGCATGATTACCTGGTTTTTTATTGCCATCTAAAGGTTTTTCCTGGTTTGAATTTCAGGAATATACACATCCGGTGCCAAATACACTTGACTTGTATTGCCCTTTATTGCATAATTAAGCATGTCAATTGAATCCTGCCGGGACGTAGCTCAGTTTGGTAGAGCGCACGGTTCGGGACCGTGAGGTCGCACGTTCAAGTCGTGTCGTCCCGACCAACTTAAATAAGCTACAATTTGTAGCGTTTTTTTTATGCCCATTTGAAGAAACCAATATCATCTCTTAATGCCAATTTTTAATATTTTTTTTCTTTAACCAATATACTAATAAATGAACTGATTATCATTATAATAAAGGCTGAAACAATAGCAACTCCGAAATTGGCAATATTAAAACCTTTAATAACGGCACTGACCAGCCAGAGCATTAATCCATTAATTACCAGGGTAAACAAACCCAAGGTAATAAAATTTATCGGCAGCGTAAGCAATAAAAGAACCGGCCGTATTGTGGCATTAACTAAGCCGAGCAACGCAAAACCTATTATTGCTGCAGGGATCGTAACTTCAAACCCATCTATTAAATAAGCTGTAAAAATAATTCCTGCTATATTTAATCCCCAACGAATTAACATTTTATTACCCATGTAATTACTTCCTCTCCATAATAATTATTTGTATTTTTATGTAATTTTTTCATTTTTTTTGGTGCTTGTCAATAAAAACTCTAGTTAATTCATAACTTCTTTGGAAGGATTTGCAAAAACCGTGACGAAATTTTAGTTTATTGATCTTATTATCACTTTTGGAGGGTTAGTTATTGAGAAAACCAGGTATAGAATATTTGTCGGAAATACCTTGGGGTACCCATATTAGTTGTTTATATAATACTGATAAAGATTTAACAAGCCTGTTAGTTTCATACTTTAGAGCCGGTTTACAAAATAATGAATTTTGTTTATTTATATATTCGGATCAAAGGGCAGCAAATGAAAGTATACAACATTTATCAGGTAAAATTCCTGGTTTTCAGGATTATTGCAGCAAAGAGCAGGTAGAATTTATTAATTATAGGGATTGGTATTTAAAATATTCCGATTTAGATGAAAACTATCTTTTTGCTTCTTGGATTAAAAAAATTAATGAGGTTTTAGCAAAAGGTTTTGATGGAATAAGGCTTTTTTCGGATACTGCGTGGCTGGAGAAAAGTTTTTGGAAAAAATTTATTGATTACGAAAGAATGGTTCAAAAAAAATTTGTTGACTATAACATAATTGCAATTTGTGCATATCAATTAAAAAACTTAAATTCTTTAGAAATATTGGATATTGTAAACAGCCATAACTTTACATTTGTTGTAAGCCAGGAAAGTATCAATAATAAATCGAACGCTATAACAAGGTATGATCGTTTAAACATAATATCCAAAATGGCGGCAAGCCTGGCACATGAAGTCAGGAACCCTTTGACTACGGTAAGGGGGTTTTTGCAGTTATTACAACTAAAAGATGATTTGAGAGAATATAAAAGTTATTTTGAACTAATGATGGATGAACTGGATCGCTCAAATATGATAATAAATGAGTACCTTTCACTGGCCAGGGATACCGATGGCAATGCAGAAAAATTTAATATAAACCAGTTGTTAAAGAACCTTCTTCCGTTGCTTCAGGCCGGGGCCTTAAGACATAATAAAAATGTTGATTTAATTACCGGTGAAGTTGATGATATTATTTTTTGCCCAAGCGGGTTGCGCCAAATTGTCCACAACCTGATTCAAAATGCTTTGGACGCGATGGAACCGGGCAAAACTGTTACTATTAAAACTTATAATTTAAAGGATCATGTGGTTTTAGAAGTTAAAGATCAAGGCAAGGGAATAGCAAAAGACATGCTGAATAAAATTGGTATGCCTTTTATGACTGATAAAAAACATGGGAGCGGTTTGGGGCTTTCTATCTGCTATAACATTGCCGAACGTTATAATGCCTCAATAGATTTTACAACCGGTACATCAGGCACGTCTTTTTATGTGCGGTTTAAACCGGCAAAAGAATCCAATAACTGTGGATAACGGTAAGCTTTAAGCAATAAGGGTTGGAACTTGCACAGGAAAAGGACAGGATATATAGAAAAAATTTTTGGCTTAAAAAGTGCTGAATTAAAGGCCTGCCATTTTCCGCAGGTCCTTAGCCTTTAATAATAGCCAACCGGCTGCCTGCTTTGAAGCCGACAACTATTTCCAACGCATGTACACCGTGTTATAATATCGGAAATGTCTTTCATGTTACATAAATTGTTTTGGGAGGGGTTTTTGTGAATTTATTGATAATGGGACCGCCTGGGGCAGGAAAGGGAACTCAGGCAGAGGTACTGGTTAAAGAACTTGACATTGTCCATATTTCTACCGGAGATATGTTCCGTAACGCTATTAAAGAAGGTACTGAAATGGGCAAAAAGGCTAAGGAATATATGGACAAAGGCGAATTGGTCCCTGACGAAGTAGTTATTGGAATGGTTAAAGACAGGCTTTCCCAAGATGATTGTAGCAAAGGGTTTTTATTGGATGGGTTTCCCCGGACTGTGGAACAGGCTGAGGCCCTGGATATAACTTTAGACGAACTTGGTATAAAATTGGATGGGGTAATTAATATAGTTGTCCCAATGGATAAGTTAATGGCCAGGTTGACCGGCAGGAGGGTCTGTAAGAACTGCGGCGCATCTTACCATGTTTCATTTAACCCTCCGGCAGTTGAGGGCAAATGCGATGCCTGTGGGGGAGAACTATACCAGCGTTCTGATGACAATGAAGAATCAGTTAGAACAAGATTGAAAGCCTATGAAGAAAAAACCCAGCCTTTAATCGATTATTACAGTTCAAAGGGTTGCCTGCTGAATATAAATGGAGACCAAGAAATAGCCAGTGTATTGGCGGACATACTTAATAAATTAAACAAAGCTGGATCATAAGCTATTTAATTATTTTTCATTAAAATGTTATAATGACATCATGAAGCACCTTGCTCCACTTAAGCCTGGAAAGAGGTGCTTTTGTATTGTTAGTAGGCAGGGGGTGGTTGTTTGGGTAATTATGAAGGATTAGCTGCCGTTTATGATTATTTGGTATCAGGTGTGGATTTTGAGGGTTGGGCTGATTATGTCGAAAAGATTGCCAGGCACTTTGGCCATAATCCCTCAAGTGTTTTAGATTTGGCCTGCGGTACCGGGAATACTGTTCTGCCGTTGGCTTCCAGGGGTTATGAAGCCATAGGGGTTGATATTTCCCCGCAGATGATTGGTTTGGCAAAGAAAAAGGCAGGGCAAATACCTGTAAAAGTAGATTTTCATGTTGAGGATATCAGAAATTTTATCTTGGACAAACCCGTTGATCTGGTTACCTGCTTTCATGACGGGCTTAATTATTTGACAGATCCCTCCGGACTCCGGGAGGTTTTCATAAAAACTGCTCGAAACCTAAAAAATGGTGGTTTGTTTATTTTTGATCTTAATACGATAAAATGGGTTGAACAGTTTGCAGGCTCACCGTTTATTATTGAAGAAAATAATTTTACTATTATATATGATACCGCTTATGAAAAAGAAACTTCGATTTGGACAATAGATATTACATGTTTTATTAAGGAAGGCGAGGTATACCGTAAATTTAAAGAGCAGCACCTGGTAAAAGGCTATGAGCAAAAGTTTATTGAGGACATGCTTGTAAGCACAGGTTTTGATGTTCTTGCAGTTTATGATGCCTTTACTTTTGAAAAGCCCCATGTGGACAGTAAGCGTCATTTTTTCGTTGCAGCTGTTAATAAATAATGATTAGGAGAAGATTATCATGCAGGAATTTCTACCAGCCCAGTTTGCAGTCATTGGAGGATCAGGGACATATAGTATTAATTTTCCTGAAGATTTGGAATTTCCGGGTATTTCAGTTGTTGAGCCGGGCATGGTATATAAAACTCCTTTTGGGGAAAGCCCTCCTATCAAGTATTTCCAAATTAACAAAACAACTGTAGCCACTGTTAAAATGCACGGCTGGAGGCAGGGGATTGACAGGGCCGCTGCTTCGCAACAGGTATTTTGGGTTTTTAAAAAATTGGGGGTAAAGCGGATTATCGCCGAGGGAGGAGTCGGTTCGATAAACCATCTTCTAAAACCGCGAGATATTATTATTCCTTCAGATTATATTGATTTTTCCATGCGTAAAGATACCAGCCTGGGTGAGCCGTACCTTATGATCATGAGAAATCCGGTATGCCCTGAGATTACCAGGATGCTTTGCCAAGTAGCTGAGGAGCTTTATCAGGGGAGGGTTTTTGATCGTGGTATATATGCAGTTACTGATGGCAGGCACTTTGAAAGCAGGGCGGAAGTATCTTATCTAAAAAGTTTGGGGGCAGACATAGTTGGGCAAAGCATGTGCCCGGAAGTATATTTAGCCAGGGAAATAGCAGCCTGTTATGGCAGGTTGGATCTGGTAGTAAATTATGCTGAAGGAATTATACAGGACTGGGAGTATCTTGAACTAAAGGACATTTTTTATAAGTTGTCAAAACAAATTGGCGAATTGATAATTAATGCAATTAAAAGATTGGGTGTTAAGCAAGACTGTGGGTGTCCGGATCTTCGCAAGCCAACACTCCTAAAGTAGTATTAATTATCCAATATTTAATTTAGAATTGTTTGCTTTGTGAAAGCAGGATCTGTTTACGTGTTATTTAATTAGGTTATTAACTTAGCTTTGTACTATAGTACATATATCTTTTGTCTATGGTCTTTTTGTAATGTTTGATTTTGTTAAGAAGGGAGGAGAGATAATAAAAACTTTTTTAAATTAATAAATAAGGAGGGTATTTTTTATGCATTCTAAATCAATGAGATTTTTATTGCTGGTTGTTTTAGCACTTGGAATGGTTTTATTATCTACCGGCTGCGGCAATCAAGCTGCAGATGATTCTAACACTATAAAAATAGGTATTATTGCACCTCTTACAGGTGACGTAAAAACTTTCGGCGAGTCAGCCGTCAATGGCGCGAAAATGGCTATTGAAGAAAAGAACGGCAAAGTAGGCGATTTTAATATTGAAGTTATTACTGCAGATGATCGCAATGATGCCACTGAAGCTGTTAACGTGGCTACCAAGTTAATCTCACAGGACGGGGTTTCAGCCATTATTGGTTCGGTAACTTCAAAAACTACCATACCGGTGACAAAACTTGCAAGTGACAGTAATGTCGTTATAATTACCGGTACCGGAACCAGCCCCAAGGTAACTGTAGAGGACGGCAAACGCAAAGAGTTTGCTTTCAGGGCTTGTTTTATCGACCCCTTCCAAGGCCAAGTAGCAGCTAAATTTGCTTTGGAAAACCTCAAAAAGAAAACAGCAGCAGTACTTTATGACCAAAGCAATGATTATACTATAGGATTAGCTGAAAACTTCAGGGAAGCCTTTACTGCCAATGGAGGCCAAATAACTGACTTTTTATCATACGGTAAAGATGACACAGACTTTAGCGCCGTTTTGACTAAAGTAGCTGCCAAGAATCCCGACATACTTTACCTGCCTGATTATTATCAAAAGGTCAGTTTGATTGGTAAACAAGCCAGGGCAAAAGGTATTCAATCCATATTCTTAGGCGGCGACGGTTGGGATTCCGCTGAGCTTGATTATGCAACCATGGAAGGCGGTTATTTTACCAACCATTATTCAGCAGATGATCCCAACCCCAAAATTCAAAAATTCATAGCAGATTACACCGCTAAATACGGTAAGGCACCCGATGCTTTTGCTGTATTGTCATATGACGCTGCCGGAATGCTGTTGAATGCAATTGAAAGAGCCAATAGTAAAGATCCTGTGGCTATAAGAGATGCATTGCAAAATATAAGCGATTTTGAAACTGTAACCGGTGGAATAATGACCTTTGACAAGGACGGTAACCCGATTAAACCCGCAGTTATCTTACAGATT
>CAYUXS010000076.1:6837-7062 GCA_964448915.1 uncultured Peptococcaceae bacterium | reverse complement strand
GGAAAACCCATCAGGTTAAGTATTTTTTTATGCATTTGCCCATATAAACCAGCCCTGCAGGGACCTGAACCCCCGCTGGTGACAATAAGTTCCGCACCTCTATTGCATGCATCAATATAGGTACCCAATAATATTTTAAGAGGGAGGCAGGCAAATTCAGGAGAATGTTGAACACCGAAATCCAAAGTTTGCTTATTGGGTTTTGTAGGCAATATTACTTCATTG
>CAYUXS010000076.1:0-6775 GCA_964448915.1 uncultured Peptococcaceae bacterium | reverse complement strand
AAGAGCATTTTAAATACTCTCCAAGATTCTCCCATGTGCGGAAAAGTAACAAGCGGCATTATTCTAAATTCTCCTTTCTCCTAATGACCATGTCGTAGAAGGCTTCCAGCCTGGTGGTAATCCCGGCATCTCCGGTGTGCTCATCGATTGTCAAGCTCATATAAGGGATATCCGGGTAGTCCTTGGAAGCAATCCCCATTAAAGTGTCAACCATTGAATCAGGCCCGCAGCCAAAGGCTGTAACGTGTATAAGGCCGTCAATGTTTCCTTCATTAAATAGAAAATATGCAGAATTTAGTGCCATATCACTAAAGGTCCAAAACATTTTTTTGTCAAGCTGGTTAAATTTGGATGTCTTTCGTTGATCCAGATTTTCCATGGTGATTACAGTAACACCCATATCTTTTAACTTATTAACCAGGCCGGCACTTATAAAATGATCGTGGACTATATACGGGTAACCCAGGACCGCAAACACTAAGCCGCGGCCATGGTTGTTTGTTTGTGGGTAAAAGGGTTGCTTTTTTTCCAGTGCTGCAATAGCTTCATTGGGGTGTAGGCCGGCTTGAAGAAGTTTGTTATATTTTTTATCGGTGTTCTTAGCCTTAAGGTAGGCCTTGAAGATTTTAAACTTGTCCCGGCAAAAAATGCTGCCTATTTTATAATAAGCCCTCCACAAAGAAAACCAGCCTTTGCGGCTGTCCATTTCAATATCGATTATGGGTGGCATGTCTATTAGTCCATGTCTTATCATATCAGGCAAGCCAAGGAATTTCGGGCAGTAAATGGTTTTCCTGTTGGTGCATACAATCCTTGGAATAAACAAGTAATCGACTTTATTTTTTAATGCGATTACATGTCCGAAGAATAATTTTATAGGTACACAGGCATCAGTCAAAGCCTCTTTTACTCCTTTGTCAAGCAGATCCTTTGTGGTCTGGCCGGATGTGACTATTTCGACTCCAAGTTCATTGAAAAAAGCCTGCCACATCGGGAAATATACGTAGTAAAACAGAGAGCTAGGGATGCCTATACGTGTTGTCAAGCCATAAAAACCTCCTCGTAGTTTTAATGAGCCGCTATGTATTAAAGTTTATATGGTGCAATTAATATTCTATTATAAGGATAATAATTCCTTCAGATTTCCCCCGGTTACCATAAAACTTTTATAAAAGTTCTCGCAGCATAACCATAAATATCAAGACATAGATTCATTATAGTACCGGTGTGTGTTATAAATATAATCAATAGCAGAATATGTTTTGCGGGGGCTTGGTATATGATCAATTTAAACCCGGCTTATGACAAGGCTAAAGGCGAACTGTCCAGGGCCAATCCGGAGTTAATGGCAAAAAGGGCACAAGTCATTTATGACAGCAATAAAAAGGCTTTCATAGTGCCATTTTTAGGCAGGGAATACTCTGTTACTTATCCTGCCGGCGATGTTTCCTTGATTGGGGCAGGCGAAGTTCCTCTTGTTATTAAGGTTTGTATTCTACATTACCTGACAAAAGCAAGCGAGGCCGGCCTCACCGGCAAGTATATTTCTTTTAAAGAATTACCTGACGGCGCTATTTATTCCGGGCCTTTTAATAATAGGGCTATCAGGCCTTTAGTATCAATTTTTGGTTTAAAACCCCAACTGCTGGTTGCAGCCGGGGTAAAGCTGGGCGGTAAAGAAGTGGATTTGGGCGATTATGCGGTTACGATAAATGTATTTCCTAAGATTCCTGTTACTTTCGTTATTTGGGAAGGCGATGATGAGTTCGAGCCATCCGGCAATATTCTATATGATTCATCAGCATGCTTTCATCTTGAAACAGAGGATTATGCAATTTTGCCGGGTTTAATCCTGTCGGAGTTAAAGAAAATTGCCGGGCTATAAACATCTCAACATGTTGCAGGTTAAGTAATTTTTGAACTGTTGTAACTTTCCAGAATGATTTTTCCCCGTCTAACCTTGGCAACTACGGGTTCGCCGGTGTTAATGGTCAGTCCGGGGTCGGCTTTGATCGAACCAATCCTTAGTATGATGGGCTGGTATTTTAAAGCAATAACCTCTGCCATTAAATTGCCCGATACGCCTGCATGTATTGTGCCGTTACATGTACCCAAAACATATATACTGTTTTCTGAAACCACTTCCGCACCGGGGTTGACATCTCCCATGACAACAATGCTGTTTGGGGAAGATACCTTTTGCCCGGAACGAAGTGTTTTTTTAACCAATAATACAGTTTCACCATCAGGGTTTGCTTGTTGCCGGATAGGTATTATACTGGTTGTTCTTGTTTTTTTCTTGGCGGGTTGCTGGGGCTTGGTAATTGTTTCAGGAAGCCAGGTAACATCGGCGGAAGGAATAAGTCCAAATTGACGGCAGATTACTTCCAGTTCACTGTTATCCAACTTTCCATTTTCACTGCCCGGGCTGTAAAGGGCGAATTTTGCCCCTTTAAAAAAACCCTGGTATTTTTCCATTTTATGGCGTAGATCGGTTTTTATCTCTTCCAAATCTGCATTGGGATCAAGCATGATTACTATTCCGTTTTTTGTTCCTTTAATGCTTACAGCTTCCATCGGCATATTGCCACCACACATTTGTAAAATTAATATTTAATAATTTCGATTAATGGGGAGAAATTCCTTCTTGTGTCACTTTATTGGGTTTTCAGTTGTTACCGTATATAAGCCTTATTTTGCGGCAAGCTTAATATGGAAAAAGATAAGGGTTGGGAGTGCTGTTAATTGCTGGAAGAAAAAATAAAAGTATTGATTTTGGCATCAGAAATAGAGCCCTTTGTTAAAACGGGAGGTTTAGCCGATGTGGCCGGTTCGCTGCCCAAGGCTTTGGCACTGTTGCCAAAAGGGTTGGAGGTAGATGTCCGGGTTGCATTGCCATGTTATAAAGGTATAACAGGGGCAAATTTCCGTTTGGGTTTTACAATTAATTTTGCCGGGGACAAGAAAGAGGTGACAATAAAAGAAAGTTATATCAAGGCAGGCGATGATAAAAGGATACCTGCCTACCTTATTGACAATCCCTATTATTTTAACCGGGACGGTATTTATATGTTTGAAGACGACGCCCAGCGTTTTGCCTTTTTCTCACGGTGTTCATTGGAAATGCTCCCATACCTGGGTTGGAAGCCGGATATTATTCATTGCAATGATTGGCATACCGGCCCGGTGCCATTTTTTTTAAAAAACCGGTATAACAACAATAAATTTTTTAAAAACATAGCTACTCTTTATACAATTCATAATTTACAATACCAGGGGAACTTTCCTAAAGATACCATTAAAGTATTGGGTGTTGGCGTAGAGTTTTTTAATCCGGGCAAAATAGAGTTTTACGGCACAGTAAGTTATATGAAGATGGGCATAAAGTACGCAGATTTAATAAATACGGTTAGCCGGACTTATGCCAGGGAAATACTTGAAACCGGATATGGGGAAAAGATGGAAGGTTTGCTCCGGGAAAGGGTCAGTGATCTGTACGGGATTGTAAACGGCATTGATTATAACGAGTTTGACCCGGCCAGGGACCCTTATATTTATCAAAACTACAGCAGTAATAACGTTGAGATGAAAAAAATCAACAAACATTATTTACAAAAGGAAATGTCCTTGCCGGTTATGGATGTCCCTGTTTTGGGCATAGTGTCCAGGCTTGTCGGCCAAAAAGGCTTGGAATTAATTAAAGGCATGGCGGATACCTTTATGAAGGAGGACATTCAACTTATAGCCCTGGGCGCCGGTGATCCTTTCTATGAAAAATTGTTAATTGAAATCCAAGATAAATACCCGGAAAAAGTGGGCTTATACCTGGGTTATAATCCGGAATTGGCCAGAAAAATATATGCGGGTTCAGATATCTTTCTAATGCCTTCCAAATTTGAGCCGTGCGGTTTAGGGCAGTTAATTGCATTAAAATACGGGACCATCCCTGTGGTCAGGTCAACCGGGGGATTGGCGGATACTATTGTGAATTATAACCCGGAGACCGGAAAGGGCAATGGATTTGTGTTTTCGGACTACAATACCGGATCATTGGTTGAAGCTATCAATAATGCGTTGCATTTATATATAAACTATCCCGGGAAATGGTTATCTCTCGTAAAAAAAGCAATGCAGGAGGATTATTCATGGTCCAAACCTGTTATTGAGTATTTGGGCTTGTACAGGAAAGCGATTAAAAGCCGGCTGCCAGCAAAGGACTGATTGCCCTTGACAGTATATTTAGATAATTGTATAAATATTTAAAAGGGGCTGGTTGTTTCCATGAATTTGATGTTAAAAGCCATTGCTGATCCCACCCGCAGGAGAATTTTAAAGATTTTGCGGCAGGATGATATGACAGCAGGTGAAATTGCCGAGCACTTTGATATCTCAAAACCCAGTATATCGCATCATTTGAGTGTTTTGAAACAAGCGGGCCTGGTACAGAATGAAAGAAAAGGGCAATTTATTTATTATTCGCTTAATACTACGGTATTTCAAGAGTTGATAAGCTGGCTCCATGATTTGATGGATTCCAACGTTGGGAGGGAAAGCGGTAATGGTAAAAAATTTTAAAGAAAAAAAGTCTTTTGTTAACGAATTAAAAAAAGATTGGTTGGCTGTTTTATTAATAATCGCCTCGTTTATCGGGGGTATTGTGGCTTACCCCTATCTGCCGGATATGGTGCCAAGCCACTGGAATATATATGGTCAGGTCGATAATTATTCTTCAAAGCATTGGGGTGCTTTTGGCATACCAATTTTGTCCGCATCGATTTATCTATTGATGGTTATAATACCCCGGATTGATCCAAGGAAGGAAAATTATCCACGATTTCAAAAAGCGTATAAGCTGTTAAAATTATCTTTTGTCCTGTTTTTGTTTTTTTTGCATGCTGTTGTACTGTTAAATGCAGTAGGCTATCAGGTGTCGGTGGAGCGTTTTGTAAGTGTGGCTGTCGGCTTGTTAATTGTAGTAATCGGTAATGTTATGGGCCAATTTAAGCACAATTATTTTGTGGGGATAAAAGTTCCGTGGACTTTGGCCAATGAGGATGTTTGGAAAAAAACACATCGGCTTGCCGGCAAAATATGGGTGGTAGCAGGGTTGGCAATAGTTGTCGCCGGTATGTTTTTTAATGGAGTTACTGCATTTATAGTTTTAATCATTTCACTGGCAATTGCAACTTTAATACCGGCAATATATGCGTATAAGTTGCATAAAGAATTGTAGCAACCAGCGGCCCATGGCCGTTTTTTTATGGCCTTTTACCGTAAGATTTGCCATACCGAAAAACTTGTCCAAGTTTTTTAGGTTTTGAAGGATTCGGCTGGATTTTTGTTGAATATAAATTTTTTGTGTGAGTACATTGAAAGGGCTATCTGCCAACCTGCTAGTTATAAGGATTTAGAAAAAGGATAGGAGGAAAAAAATGAAGTTTAAAAAGTTATTTCCCTTTCTTGGTGTAGTTGTACTTATTCTGGCTACTATAATTGCAGCAGGATGCGGCGGGCAGGATACAGCCGCCACAGACACCATAAAAATAGGATTCCTTGGCGGGAAAACAGGCAACCATGCCCATTATGGCATTGAAACTTTAAAAGGCATGGAAATGGCTGTAGAAGAAATTAATAATACAGGCGGCCTTTTAGGTAAAAAAGTAGAAATAGTGGAAGGGGATCATGGCAGCAATCAATCTGAAGCTGCGGCAGTGACCCAGAAATTAATTACCCAGCAAGTGGTTGCTATTGTTGGGGATCCTACTACAGGGATTACCAAGTTGGCAGCCCCTATTGCACAGAGCAGCGGTGTGGTCTTGATGTCAGCGGGTGCCGTTGGCCCGGGGGTTGTTGAAATTGGTGATTATATTTTTAGGGACACTTTGCTTGATTCAGTTGCCGCTCCCGCAGTAACCAAATATTTGGCCAATGAGCTCAAGTGGAAAAAAGTTGCCTTAGTTACCACTACCGGACTTGCATACAGTGAGGGGCTTACCGAGATATTCAAGAAAGCCCTGGCCGATAATAATATAGAAATCGTTGTTGAATCGAGTATCATGGAAAAAGACACCAACTTCAGTGCACAGGTTACCAATTTAAGCAAGAAGGAATTTGACGGGGTCGTGTTTACAGGCTATTACACCGAAGGCGCACTGTTTATGAAAGAAATGAGAAAACAGGGCCTTAACCATGTAATGGTTGGAGGAGATGGCCTGTTGGGCGCAGAATTAATGAGCTTGGGTGAGAAAGCTGTTGAAGGCAGCATGGTATATACTGGATTTGCTGTTGACCCGGTTAATGCAGAAGGTGTCACAAAGGACTTCATAGAAAAATACAAAGCAAAAAATAACGGGGCTTTACCTGACATGTTTGCCGCTCAGGGTTATGATGCAGTTATGCTGGTGGCAGATGCTATTAAAGCAGCAAACAGTGCAGATCCAAGCGTATTTCGTGAAAAACTTGCTCAAACCAAGGATTGGAAAGGCGTAACCGGTACTATTACCATGGATGAAAGAAGAGAGCCTATTAAGAGCCCGGTTTATTTATTGGAAGTAGTTGATGGCAAGTTCACTATAAAAGCAGTTATCCCAATTAGCTAGCAACAAAATAAAATGTACCAAACAAATTAAGCAGCCGTTACAAGTTGCTGTAACGGCTGCTGTAGTTGTGGGAGGTCTCCCAATGCATTTGCAGCAGCTGGTCAACGGTCTTACTTTGGGTTCCACATACGCTTTGATTGCTTTGGGCTATACAATGGTTTATGGAATCATACAGC
>CAYUXS010000075.1:4623-7100 GCA_964448915.1 uncultured Peptococcaceae bacterium | reverse complement strand
GCCAGCAGGGGCTTGAGCAGGATAACACTTATGAATATAGACAGAAGCAGGATTTTTTTCATATAATCACTCCATCGGGCCATTATCACCAGTATCTGCCTCCATGCACTTAATAAATAGGTGGGCTATATCAGGATCAAACTGTGTTCCCGCATTCCTTTTAATTTCTTCGATAGCTTTTTCCCTGGGTAAGGCTTTTCTGTAAACCCGATCTTCCGTCATTGCGTCATAGGTGTCCACAACAGCGAGAATTCGGGAAAGCAACGGGATTTCTTCTCCTTTCAGACCTTTTGGATAGCCAGTGCCATCCCACCGTTCGTGATGGGTGAGAATATATTGAGAGATGGGGGCCAGCTCCGGTGACGACATGGCAATCCTGAATCCAATTTCCGGGTGTTTTTTTATAACGGCAAATTCTGCTGCACTCAGTTTATCCTGCTTTTTCAGGGTCCAGTCATCAATGCCGACTTTTCCGATATCATGCAGCATGGCTAACAGCTCCAGCTCATTCAAGCTTTTTTGCGGGAGGTTGAGTTTTTCTCCCACCATTATTGACAGTGCAGCAATCCTTCTGGCATGTTCTTCCGTTTCATTGCTTCTTGCATACATGGTAGCCATAATTGAAGAGAGCAACGCGCTATGGGAGCTCTTGCGGTTTAAAAGCTTCTGTTTATACATGTATTCTTCTGCCGCCTTTACCGCCTGGTTTATTGGCTCGGCGCCTGTCTCTTTTGTGCTGTAACCGATAGACAGGCTTAAATCATAGGAACGGTTATTGATCATTTTGTTGTATATCTCACAGGCATTTTTTAAATGCAGCAATATGCTATAGGCTTCATCGTTATTTGTCCGGGGCATAAGGATACTGAACTCACCGCCCCCTGTTCTGGCCAGTACATCACTTTCCCTGCAGCAGCTTTGAATGATTCTTGCAGTTTCTGTAATCAGCCGGTCTCCTTCGGCATACCCGAAAGCGTCATTAATCAATCTTAGACCGTTGATATCTGCAATGATAATAGACAACGGCAGGCAGTTCTCCTGGCTATCCAGCCGTTCTCTCTCCTCCTTAAAATACCTGCCGTTATACACGCCTGTCATAAAGTCATGGTCACTCAAATATTTAATTTGCGCTTTCCGTATTTTGTTTTCGGTGATGTCGATGACGAGCCCCTCGATAGCGACTACATCGCCATTATCATCATAAATACCCTGTCCCAGATCCAATACCCATTTTCGTTCACCGTTAGCGGTAGTGATTTCGTATTCATATTTAAAAGGGCGTTGCAAAGAAATTACGCGTTTCCATTCATTCGATATAATATTTTGATAGTCCGGGGAGATCAGGTCCTTATAGGATAAATCTTTATTGTAAAGCAGGTTTTCAGGTTTGTAGCCGGTCAGTTTGAAACATCCGTCTGAAATGAACTCTATCGTCCATACACGTCCATAGCTGCTCCGGTAAACCATACCCGGCAGGTGAGAGAGCAGCATGGCTTTAATACGCTCGCTCTCACGCAAAGCAGTCTCTGCTTTTATGCGTTCTGTTATATCTTCGAGCAGGCAAAGGTGGTATTGCCTGTGTTCCGTATTGTTATCCAGCAGCAGGGGAGCAACGAGCATATTAACCCAAACTACAGAACCATCAGGCCTGATAAATCTTTTGACCATGGAATATCGGTCGATTTCACCCTGCTTAAACTTTCCAAAATTGTCGATATCCTCTTGCAGATCCTCCTGGTGCGTAATCTCCGGCCAGCTTAGAGCCGCCAGCTCTTCTTTTGACCTGTCAAGGATTTTCTCAAATACAGGATTTATTTTTAGTAGTAGGTAGTCCCTTACAATCGCTATGCCATTAGGTGACTGTTCAAACACTGTTCGAAAAAGGGTTTCACTTACCTGCAGTTTAGTGCTCATATTGCGCAGGACTTCGTTTTTCAGAAGACCCCGGTAAATTGCAAGTAAGAGAAGAAGGATGCATACAACAACCACGGCTGCGTGGAATAAATGTCTCACCTCTTCATAGTTCCATTGCGCTGCCGGATAGTCTACGCCAAGTACTGCTATAACCCCACCGGTTTCAGGATTCAGAACAGGTACGAACACATTAACCCATGTGCCCCATTGATCGGTTATAGGACCTACAATAGTAGTCCGGGCATCTGTAAACGGCTGTATAGCCTCCGGTGTGGCTTCTGCATATAACTGGCCCGGAGGCGAGTACCCATCCGAATCCGGACTTTCTGAATCAGCCATAAAATATACTTTTCCGTTTATTTGGGTGTAAAGATATGCAAAATGGACACCTTCATTACGTTCTTTAAAAAGCATAAGACTTTCTTTTAATTTTTTATACTCGGTTTTTTCAATATCATTCAAGTTTACTTCCAGTTTACTGATCAGTTCCGCGGAAATAAATGCCCCCGCAGATGCAGCCAATCCGATAGCATGGTTTTCCGTTTGTTGCTTGTAATGTTTCC
>CAYUXS010000075.1:2235-4613 GCA_964448915.1 uncultured Peptococcaceae bacterium | reverse complement strand
AAAGGCTATGATGAGCAGTAAAACCAGTAATTTTGTTGAGAAAAATTTTTTAAAATGCTTTGCGTAAAATTCATAGCTCATATTGCTTTCTCCTTGCTGACCCTGCTCAATTAGCGGGAATATAACAGCATTTAGAAGCTTATTTACAACAATATAGCCTTACTTAATTATTGAACGAATAATTCGACAAAAAATTCAAAAAACCTCGAATAAGTTAATATAAATTTACCGCGTTGAACCTTAAACCTCTGAAGGAGCATTTTGTGGTTGTAAATTGGGACCAACCGGGCACCGGCAAATCCTACGGAGCGGCCCCCATCGAAAGCCTTACCTGTAGATGAATTCGTCTCTGATGCTCACGAACTTACCCAGTTAATGAAGGAGCGGTTTCATCAGGATAAATGGGGCTGTCCTGGGGTACTATTCTTGCACCAGCTGGTTCAGCAATACCCGGACGATAAGTCCCCCCGGCGATATAAAAAAATAAAACTGCTGCCTTTTAATATAACTTTGCTTGACCTTGACTCCAAATGCACGGGTTCCGTTGACGTTCAAGGTGAGGGGAGATATAATTACTATAGACGATAGGGTTTTAAAAAAGGAGAATGGCTATGATTACTATAACCAATGACGAGATGCAATGTTTAGAAATTGACAGTTTCCTGCCCAAAATGTTTGACAACTTTCACTTTAGAAGTAGTAACCTCATGGGATATGAAATGATCCTCAACGTAAAGTCGCCCCTGGCTGAAAGGCTTATTGAGGAGTATAACAACACAACAGACGAGTCTCCTGTGAAAATGAAAATGCTGAATACAGAATTTATTATCAAAAAACTTGAAACAACACCAAACCGGAAAATTGAGGTGGAGAGTATCGGCAAGGCGGATAGTATGCATGATCTGGTAAAAGCAGGCCTGCAAATCTATACTTCGGATGAAACGAAAGATCCTGCTATTTAGAAAATCTTGCACGAGATTATTATCTTTAAAACAATACGATGATTATCTTCATGAAGAGCAACCCATGGCTTATCGAAAACCCCGCAAGATTTTGTTTGCGGGGTAGTTTTTTATGAAACATAGAATCTTGTGAACTTATGTTCCAAAACCAATGACATTGACCTGGTGATTACTTAACATGTTGGGCAGTGTAACCCGTAAAGTTGTGCTTAGTATCGAGAGATAAACTGCCTTTAAAATAACCTACCCGCCCCGGCAAAAAGGAGCGGGTAGATTGCATGAAGTGATAATATTGACAATAGCTTATTCTTTTGCTAGTTCCACCTTTGGCAGGGTAGCGAAGCCTTTGGCCAGGTCTTCATCTGTCGGGATGTAGTCCGTCATGCTGCCGTCGTTGTAACTCATATAAGCGGACAGGTCGAAGTAGCCAGTGCCGGTCAGGCCGAATAGGATGGTCTTTTTCTCACCGGTTTCCTTGCACTTGAGCGCCTCATCAATGGCGACCCTAAGTGCGTGGGCAGATTCCGGAGCTGGAAGGGTACCCTCGCAGCGGGCAAACATGGTGGCAGCTTCAAATACCTTTAACTGCTCAACGGAGCGGGCTTCCAGATAGCCGTCATCGTACAGCTTGGAGACGATCGGGCTCATACCGTGGTATCTCAGCCCGCCTGCATGGTTCGGTGACGGCATAAAGCCTGAGCCCAAAGTGTACATCTTCATGAGCGGCGTGGTTTGGCCTGTGTCGCCGAAGTCAAAGGCGTATTTACCCCTGGTCAAGGACGGGCAGGAGGCAGGCTCTACCGCGATAAAATGGACGTCGTTCTTGTCGTGAATCTTGTCGCCCATAAACGGCGCAATCAAGCCGCCTAAATTGGAACCGCCGCCGGCGCAGCCGATGATCATGTCCGGTTTAATACCATATTTTTCACATGCGGTCTTGGTCTCTTCACCAATAATTGACTGGTGCAAAAGAACATGGTCCAGCACGCTGCCCAGCACGTAGCGGCAGTTCTCAGTTTTCATGGCTACTTCTATTGCCTCGGAGATGGCGCAACCCAGGGAACCGCCTGTGTCGGGATTTTCCGCCAAAATCTTCCTGCCTACTTCCGTCGTTTTGGAAGGAGAGGGAATAACCTTTCCGCCGTAGGTTTCAATAACAGCTTTGCGGTAGGGCTTTTGCTCCGCTGATACCTTTACCATGTAAACGCTCAGAGGGATGTTATAGTAAGCGCATGCCATTGCCAGCGCAGTGCCCCATTGGCCGGCGCCGGTTTCGGTGGTAAGGGAGGTCAGACCTTCCTTTTTAGCGTAATAGACCTGGGCCGCAGCCGAGTTCAGTTTGTGAGAGCCGGAGGTGTTAGTCCCCTCAAACTTGTAGTAGATTTCAGCCGGTGTCTCCAACTGCTTTTCCAGACA
>CAYUXS010000075.1:1824-2225 GCA_964448915.1 uncultured Peptococcaceae bacterium | reverse complement strand
CGGTACATCTTGTAAAAGGCGCGGATTTCCTCCGGTATCTCTATATACTTGTCAGTTGTGTTCAACTCCTGATCCACCAGGTCTTTACAGAATACCTGGTAAAGTTCCTCCGCGGTGCAGGGTTTTAAGGTAGCCGGGTTAATAAAGGGGGTAGGCAGCTCCTTCATAACAGCTTTCAAATTATACCAATATTTAGGCATTTCTTCTTCTGCCAGATAAATCTTATAGGGTGTGTTTGCCATTGTTTTCAACCCTTTCATAATTTTTTCAGAGAAAACAAAAATCTTTGCCCTCTTAAAGGACAAAGATGTTATCTCTGCGGTACCACCCAAATTGCGTAAATACGCCGCTCTTTTCGTGTACTATCATACACGCTCCCTGGATAACGGGTGGAGTTCCCG
>CAYUXS010000075.1:0-1814 GCA_964448915.1 uncultured Peptococcaceae bacterium | reverse complement strand
TCCATTCACATAAGCTTTATCACCGCAATTTCACCACCTGCGGCTCTCTATGGATAAAGTGCCCTATGCTACTTCTCTCAATCAATGGTTTTTGCTATTTACTTTGCTGATAATAATACAGCCAAAAATATTTCTTGTCAACGGGAAAAAAGGATTCAATTTGTTTTCTAAAAAAGCTGTTTAATCTAACCCCTATAACTACCGGCAGGAAATTATTTACTACTTTCAGTTAAACTTGTAGAATTAAACATATGGGACAAGGTACAGGACCTTGTAATAACAATTAAGCTAGATTTCATTTTATCGTTGTATAATGGTAAAATGATTGTTGAGGTTGTTTGCATAAGAAGATAGTAAAAGGAAGGGAATTTATGTCTGTAGAAAACGATAACATTACCAGGCTTTATTTGGATGACAAGGAATTAATACTCATTGGTACTGCCCACGTATCAAAGCAAAGCGCGGAACAGGTCAAGGAAGTTATAGAATCTGAAAAACCGGACTCTGTCTGTATAGAATTGGATGAGCAAAGATATCAAACAATAACTGAAGGTAATAAATGGCAAGACGCGGATATCTTTAAAATTATTAAAGAAAAGAAAGCCACTTTGTTATTAATAAATCTTGTAATCGCATCTTTCCAAAAACGCATTGCCAAGCAATTTGGGATAAATGCCGGACAGGAAATGATTCAGGGCATTGAGTCAGCCAAAGAAATAGGCGCCAACCTGGTACTGGCTGATCGAAATATTCAAATAACCTTTGCCCGTATTTGGCATAATGTTGGTTTTTGGGGTAAAATCAGGCTTATTACGGAGATTATTCTTAGTATTTTTACGGACGAAAACATTAGTGAAGAGGAACTGGAAAAACTAAAATCTCAAGATATGCTAAACTCGGTGCTAAGTGAATTCACGGTATCCTTTCCAAAATTAAAGACTACTTTAGTTGATGAGCGAGATCAGTATTTAGCCCAGAAAATCAAAGAAGCACCAGGTGAAAAGGTCGTTGCCGTGCTAGGGGCAGCCCATGTTCCTGGCATCAAAGAAGAAATATACAAAGAACATGATCTGGCGGCATTATCTGAGCTTCCTGAAAAATCCAAGATTCCCGTGATTATCGGGTGGGCAATTCCCGTCTTAATCATTGCGCTTATTGCTTATACCTTTATTACCAATCCTTCAGCCGGCGCCCAGCAATCAATAAGCTGGGTGCTATGGACAGGCACTTTTGCAGCACTGGGCACAGCGATTGCTTTTGGGCATCCTCTGGCCATTCTTACAGCGTTTGTTGTAGCGCCCATAACTACCTTACATCCATTGATAGCAGCCGGTTGGTTTGCGGGGCTTACTCAAGCCTACGTCCGCCGGCCCAGTGTAAGAGACTTTGAAAATCTTAGCGAGGATGTATTTAGCATTAAGGGTTTCTGGAATAATAAGGTGACAAGGATCCTGCTTATAGTTACTACAGCAAACATAGGGGGGTCAATAGGAACAATAATAGGTGGAGCTGATGTGCTGCGTTTATTTATTGAAACCTTGTAGTATATGGGGTCAGGCTTGAAATATTCAAGCCTGACCCCAGCTTCTAATCCAAAGGGGTTATCAATACCGGGTGTTTAACCCAGAACACGTTATCAAGGGTTACCAGTGCTTCTGCCCTAGTTGTATAACCGGAGGGCTTGAAAGTTTGATCAGGATATCCTCTCATCAACTTATTGGATACTACTTCTGCAACGATTGTCTTGGCCCAGGGGGAAATACTTTGGGCGTCTGTGAATTGAGATATAGCGGTACTGCCTTTACTTGCTTCCA
>CAYUXS010000074.1:844-7148 GCA_964448915.1 uncultured Peptococcaceae bacterium | reverse complement strand
GCATTTTTATAATCAGGATGTGAACTGGTAAGTCGCAAACATATCAAGTCGGCACCATATTCAACACTCTTTTTTGCCCAGGCAACAGGATCTCCCAAGACCCCTTCATAGGCAGACATTAAACTTTCGGGCCAGTCATCAGGTTCCATATCACATACTTCTAAAGCCACAACCGGACGGTTTGGCATTTCCCCCTCAAAAAACAGGAAAGGCAGTGTACTGTCTCCGCCCACCTTTACCACATTGGGCTCTGATCCGATAACCAGTTCATTTACTTTGCTGGTCCATCTTTCTTTCGCTATTGTTACAGCCATTGCTTCCGCTCCTTTCAATAATCAACTTTATCCGATAATCCCGGCTTTTTTGATAATTTCATCCACAGCTTTAACTACCGGCGAATCATCAGGAAGTTCAATTAAGGGCCTGCTTTTTATATCATAGTCCCGCACCTGGTTGTCTGCCGGAATGGTACCGATCAATTCCAGCCCGGTGCGATCGATTTCCTCTTGAAGCGCTTCAATGGTCCCGTCCTCAACTTTGCTTACTACCAAATACATCTTTCTAATATCAAGGTTTAAGGATTCAACAAGTTCCTTAACCCTACCGGCTGAACGGATGCCCCTGGCACTGGAATCACTTACCACCAGCATTACATCAACATTTTGAGTGGTCCTGCGGCTTAGGTGTTCCAGCCCTGCCTCATTGTCCATAACCACATAAGGGTAATTACTGCTTAATTCCTGCATAAAACCCCGTACCAGGTTATTGGCAAAGCAATAACAACCGGCACCTTCAGGTCCTCCCATAACCAACAAATCCGTATCATCACCTTCAGCCAAGGACTCGTGAACCCTGTAAGCAACATAGCGATCCTTGGTCATTCCGGCGGGCAAAGGTTCAATATTGTTATTAATACGGTTTAGAAGCTCGGATATAGTATCCTCATTTAAATTGGCATTGGCATCGGCATCTACCGCTAAAATAGGGCCTTTGCCTGCTTTGGTAATTTGCCTGATCAACAAGGAGGCCAGTGTTGTTTTACCGGTTCCCCCTTTGCCTGCTATTGCTATTGTAAATGCCATCGTTTACACTCTCCTTTGAGATCATAATATATTACTTCATTTAAGAGTATTATTCTTGCTGCAAATACATTCGATAACAATGGCCAAAATAATTAACATTTACAGCCAGCGCTGCTTTAAAAAGGCAGGAATACCGGCAGATTCTCTTGGGCCGACAATTACTTCCCAGCCCGAAAGCTCCTGGAGTTTTCCGCTTAGCACTGCCACACCGCCTGGTATAATCACTTTGCGGTGTTTAACTTTATCAGCGATACCGGATTCTTTAAGCATTTCGGTAATTTTTTCCGGGGTAAACTTTCCTGCAGCCCATCCGGTCATTACCGAAACACCGTCTGTATCCACCGGCAAGATGTATCCCGGAACCCTTGAAGACTCAACATCGCCCGCAAGGCAGAAATAAGTCAGCGAGAAATTGGTAGTAATATATACGGGAGATGTTTCATCCACGTTGCCGATTTCATAAATTTTGGATTCAACCGCTATTGGTTTTTGTGGATCGGTATAGATATTCAGCCGCAGTGTAATTAACGGCATCACATCAGCCGGATCGGCACTGTCTATAACAACAACCGCTGCATATTTTGCTATATATACACCTGCATCAATAACCGCCTGAAGAGGATCCGGGTTGCTGGCAAAAGCTATTGTATGGTATCCAAATGGCCTGAATTTCTTCAATGCATGACGGCGAAGCTGGGTTTGCTCTGTCAAGACCCTGTTAACTTCACGGGCGCCTGAATCTATAATAATTTGTTTAAAGCCCATGCCAACAACTTTCTCTACCAGAGAGGCCAGCTGTTCCAGGTTGTCTCCTTTGACTACCATAGGCACATCGTATTTTTTAGCCAGGTTGGTCATTGCCTCATAATTACCGGCATTTGCCCCGCAGATCAACGGTTTTTTCCCGGCGGCAATTTCCAACGCTTTTTCAATAACAGCAGGTTCTTCGCTTACCAGTATCAATGGAAAATCGGAATTTTCAGCAGTTGTTTTAACAGCTTCGGCAAACTTTACCGCATCACCTGTAAGGTTCTTCACTGCTATCATACTAACGCTGTGCATTTGCCCAACCCGATCAAAAACCAGCTTATTTATCTGGTTTACCCTGGCAGAAATTTCCTCTGCGCTTAGATCATCACTTACTGATACCGCAATTGCTGTCATATTCTCAAAACGCTTGTCATGCCGGTATAATACAGTTTCATTTCCAACGGTTACAGCTTTTTCGCCAACGCCAATTTTAATCAAGGCTACAGGTGGCGCAGAAGCCGAATCCAAAGCCTCTTTGGCAGCATCGGTTACATGAGGGCATTGGTCAAGGCTTGCTTTACCGCTGGCCAAAGCCATGGCAAATGCCAGGCAAGTAGGTTGTCCGCAATCCTTACAGTTGGTTTTTGGTAGTTGTTTAAAAATCTCTAAACCTGTTAAACCCATTTCTTTACTCCTTTCTATCAGAATAGGTTATTGTAGTGATCATGCCTGAAGACACCAGTATAAGCACAGGTGTCTTCAGGGTTATTAAAAGTTAACAACCTAACGTATCCCGGGGTTTTCTGCTTTTAGAACAAAGGATCCATGGTTAAAGCCGGGTGAGCTTTTTCGGTAAGGAAATCAAGAATTTCTTCACCGGTAACGCCAATTGTCTCATCAGCAATCTTATCAATAAAATCCCTGCCCAAACCGGCATTTTCAGCCGCTTCTTCCAGCATTGGACGCAATTCTTCTTTTAAAGCCTTGGGCATCCAAACTATCCTGGCTAAACCGCCATCTGCCGGGACAAATTTTCTCGATCCCAAATATGATTTACCTATGCCCATGAATCCTGGCATCTGTGCACCGGCACCAATAGTTCCGGCCAAAGTAGAGAATGTCATGCCGGAAGGAGTCATGCCTCCATGCTCCCTGTTTACAACCATGAAGCCGTTTGCCTCAGGCACCAGGGCTAAAATACACTCAAAGCAACCGCAGGATGTCATCGGCGCATCCATAATGGTATAAAAGTTTACTCTTTCAATGGTCCGCTGGGAATTGTTGAATATAAATTCGTTAAAGGATTCCCATTGGCCGTTTACTTCATCAATCAAACCCTCCTTGGGTATCGGCTGGTTAGAGCCGTGAGGGTTGATTTCATAAGCAGCCTTGGCGTCCAGCCAGCTGACAGCCCCGCATAAGCCTACCCTCTCTGGAGCGACTACACATACGTGAGTTGGTGCAAAGGATTGGCATAAGGTGCAAGAGTAGAATGTATCCACATTCTCATCTTTTAATTCCTTAAGCCTGTCATCTCTTTGCTTGTATGCCTTCCTGGCAACCTCCCTCATTTCAAGGACTTTTTCTTCATCGGTATAAAGGGTAATTTGAACCCTGTCTATAATAGAAGAGAATTCTGTCTTAAACTTTGCATATAGTATTTTTCCAATATCAGCCAGGCGGATGCCTTTTTCATAGGCTCCCTTGGATATACGCACCCACATGATGTCACGTTGGGCAACGTGCCACAAACCTTCGCCATAATTAATAAAATAGTGAATTCGCCGTTCTAATACGGGCTCAAAATCCGGCTGCATTTTCCGGCCGTAAACATCAATCACAATACCCAAGGGAAGCCGGCCGCCTGTTTCAACAGTATCAATATCCGGACCCACCAATTCTATTTTCCCGTCTTCTATCTGGTCTTCATCAACCATCCTGACCAGCTCAAAACCTGGTGTTTTTGTGCCTCCGAATTCAACATACATATCTTTCTTGCGGATGGATTCACCCTCAAAGGCTGGTCCAACAGTAATCGGAACATCAATTTCAATGGCGGTAATTTTGATGCCCCTGGTTTCAAGGCATGTTTGTACAATCTTATCATAGTCCGGCTGCGATATAAACCAGTCTTTGATCTGTTTATCCTCCGGCAGTACCTGGTCGGTAATGACCGGGAAGCCGACATTAATTGCACCCATGCAGGCGGCATCTTTAACCATATCATGCTCACCCAGGTAAAGGACAAAAGCCAGTACCCGCCTCCGCTGGTAATCCTTTTGCGCTTCATAGTCGCCCGGTTGGATACCGCCAAACATCATACCCGCTCTAAGAGCATAGTTTGCCGCATGTACCACCTGTGTAAAATTACCCAGGGGATAAGCAATATAATCAACACCTAACTTAACGCCTTCCTCCATTAGCTGCTCAATTATTTCATCACAAAGGAAAAGCATTAGCCCTTTGGCCATAAAGCTGTCAACAATTTTTTTGGCCGACTTGCCGTCTTTAGCCCGGCCAATAATAACCGCCTCACCCGGTATAGTCCAATCGACCATTTTTATACCGTACTGCCTGACTACCGGATCCCCGATAAATCCGGTCCATGGCTTTACATGCAAGGGGTTTTCCGGGGTGTTGCGCAGGTAACGCACTGCTTCAATAATTTCAGCAGCATACCAGGTAGCCTCACCGGCCTGGCGTGCATTTTTAAAATCCCTGTAGTCCTCTTTAAAGGAACCTCTCATGCGGTTTAAAATAGGGACCAAATCACCAAGGGTTTTTACTTCTTCACCGCTTAAGCATCGAATAACCGGAAGGTAATAAGCGGTATCAGGATAGCCTACAGGATGATTCGCACCAAACTCCCTAATGGCTTGGTTAAGCAGTATCTCCGCATAACTTACTGCGGTGATTGCCCCGTTATATGCAGACTTAAATAACGCTTTAGGCTCCTTGCCTTGCTCTATAGCGCCTTCATATATCTGATCAAAGTTAATTTGCTCGGACAAGACAATTCCTCCTCTCAAACTGAAGAATTAATAATTTTGGCAGAGGGCGGTATCATTATCCTCGGCGGAATTAAGATGTACGCCCAGCTTCCAAGCTCTATACTCCAGTGCACCCAGCATTTTCTTGGCGGCAACATGTGGATCCATTTCAAACATGAAGTACCCGCCATAAACATCACTGGCAATCTGGGTAACAATGGAATAAATCAGGTCGCTGCCTTCCAGAGGAGGCATTGCCCCCACATGTACCGGCATTCCCAATGCTACACACCAGCAGCCGATTGATACTGCTTTACCACTCATTGCCTCAGGAGCCGATGCTACCCAAGGCACCTTGGGAGTATCAACTCCCATCTCATTGGCCATAGCCATTAACAAATCGGAACAACGGGAGTTGTCAACACAAGAACCCATATGGAATATAGGTGGCAGCGGTGTGCTTAGGTTTGCTTTTTCGCTTAACCTGGCCAAAAACTTCTTCAGTCCGGGACCTGCTTTCTCCATAGCTTCCGGTGAAAGGAGGCCTAACTTGGCACAACTCTGCATAGCGCAACCGGTTCCGATTACAAATACATCATTTTTTATCATTTCCTCAGCAATTACAGTATTGCTGTCATCTTGAGTCCTTTTCAGGTTGTTGCATCCGGCCAGCATAGCCACGCCTTTTATCTCGCCTGACAATATGGCATCAGTAAGAGTCTTGACAGGATTATCCGGGTTTTCAGTGGCAAATAAATCATAAAGAGCTTCCAGGCTCCAGCCGGCAACAACTTTATTGACCACATTGGGAACATGAATCTTTTTCGGATCCCTGTTCTTATAAGCGTCAATGGCAATCCTAATGGCAGCCTTGGCATTGTCCAGTGCGTTGGTGGTCTGATAGTCAAGATGATAGGCACCCGGTATCTTGGATATGGGCGAAGTTGTAATAATCTTAGTATGGAAGCACTCAGCCGCTGTTTGTACGGCCGGCATAATACATTGGACATCAACTATCATAGCGTCAATAGCACCGGTTGAGATTGCGTATTCTTGAGAAGCAAAAGAAGTAACCAGTGGTACGCCGTGGCGCATCAGCACCTCGTTACCGGTACAACATATTCCCATTAATTTAATTCCCTTGGCTCCTGCCGCTTTGGCTTCATCTTCCAATTCCCTTGCGGCTTGTACGATAATTTCAGACAAAAGGGGGTTATGCCCGTGCAGTACGAAATTAACATATTCCGGGTCTATAACTCCAAGGTTGGCTTCACTCACCACAGGTCTGGGGGTACCAAAAAGGATATCCGACATATCTGTACCGATATGCATTCCCACATAATCACCCCATGCCACCCTGAGTGCAGAGAAGATCAAATTGACAGGGTCATTGTCCATGCCAATATGGGCCTGGGTCACCAATTCAGAAATAACGTTATAAATACCGCTGGGCATAATGTCGTGAGTGCGGAACTTATTTAT
>CAYUXS010000074.1:0-834 GCA_964448915.1 uncultured Peptococcaceae bacterium | reverse complement strand
CCCTGGGTAACTGTAGTATTGACCCACCTTGATTCACCAAAGCCTTTTAACCGGCTGTATTCTTCCAATGCAGCCTTGGCAACATCATGAGCTATCTCGATGTCACTGCGGCCCTCGGTGTCCACGCCAATTCTTTTGGCCACACGGTGGAGCTTATCAGGATCTTTAATGCCATAGTCAGGAGCTTTACCCTCAGAATACTCATAAAGTGTATGAGCCAGGTGGTTGGCATGTTCACTATGGGATGCTGCACCGGTCAACAACAAAAGACCGGTATTACGGGCAGCAATGGTCCAATGGGAAGCCCCGCAAATACCCTTGCTTCCCGGGCCTTCATCAGATTTTATCCGGCAAGGCCCCATCATGCAAAACCTGCAGCAAATGCCTCTGTATCCAAATTGGCACTGGGGCTGTTGAGCTACTATACGGTCAAAGGCAGTAATCATGCCTCGTTCTTTAGCAATCTCAATCATCTCAAGGGCACCCGGGTCAATAGTGCGCCTTACTGATTTTGGATCAACCACCCGCGGGGCATCTGACGGCCTGCTGGTATGGTTCACGTCTCTAAACCTTGGCATACTTAAACCTCCTTGATTATAAAATCAACCAGTTAATAATTATTAGATACTGGCGATTCTAACTTCATCAAAAATCTTAATGTATAATGCTTTTTTAAACTCTTCTATAGGAACCACCCGCCTCTCCAATTAGCTTATCCCTGATTTCCTTCATGCCTTCCAATAAATCCATATCTGCATTGTCATGCACCGGATCCATAGAATTTTCCCATATATAATTGTTAAAATTTATATATCCCAGTATTTCCCCGGGATC
>CAYUXS010000073.1:0-7149 GCA_964448915.1 uncultured Peptococcaceae bacterium | reverse complement strand
TTATATATAGGCCTGTTTTCAAAAGTTACCAATGTGGGATCATCAACCTTTTTGGGGAAATAATCCTGGCAAGTGCCCTCACGGTAAACGTCGGCAGTAGCACAGTGCAACCCGCCGCCAAAAGCATATGCATCTCTGAATGGCACGGGAACTACATTCATGCCAAGCTTATCCATCTGATCCATTTGTGGATGCTCACTGGCTTCCACACATACGGTCTTATGATCCAATACCAAGCAGTTCATGGACAACCATACGCTTGAATAACAAAGCGGGGGCGGCTCTTTGTGTGCCGGCATTGCTGCATCAACAATCTCCCAGTCATTAGCTTCAAAAATCTTGCGCTGTTCTTCCGGCAGCCGCCTTTGGGGATTATTGATGATCAGGCCCGGCCTTAAGGCCACAAATGTTGCATCAATGTGTATCGGATAAGGGTCTCCCGGGAAGTTTACTGCATGGACACGCATATCAGGGTACATACGCCTTAGCCATTCCATCGCTTTTCTATTGGTCGTCAAACCATGTTGTACGAATAAATCTTTGCCTAAACGCATTACGTCTGCCGCATCGAATAAAATTTCATATTCAGTGGTAACCATATGCAATTTTGCAGTGCGCTCCAGCAGGATTTCTTCAGTAATATCACCATCAAAATAATGCATGTCATAACTCTTATCGCTTAATTCTGGACGGGGGCCGGCAATCCATCTAAATTCCGGGTCTTGGTCAAAGTATTCACGCAGGATTTTCGAATAGGCCAGGTATTCAAAAAATCTTGATCTAAATGACATTGAAGCTAAAATAATATCACTGCCGATGGTTAATAAAACATCCCTTGGCGGCATGCAGCCAAACATACTTCCGGTCATAAAGTGAGGCGTAATGACAGGTTGATTCCATTGAAGAACTTCCGGCCTATCTACTGTTATTCCGCGTTTTTCCAGGATTTTTACAAAATTATCAAGTTGAGCATTAGCCTTTTCAACGGTGTCCAAAGGACGAGGCCCGGTCATACCGCGCATCGGGCTATCTAAAGGCACCTTGGCTTTGGAGGCCGGTTCAGATGGTGGAATACAACAGTTGTCTGCCTTGCCTACAATTACATGCTTCAACGGGTCAAAGTCGTTCCATGAGTTTACTACCTTCATACCTTTCCCTCCCAGAATTTTTAGTTTATTTTGTTAATAAACATCTTTGCAAATATCGTGCCAAAAAAAAATTAATCAAAAGATTATACAAATACTTATTTATAGGAAATTCTTCAAGAAACCATAGGCTGGTCATAGAATTAAATAAAGCAAAAAAATTTTATAAAAAACAAAATTTTTTTATAAAAAAAACAAAATATTTTGTTTACACTGATACGTAAACTTTGGATTAAAATTTTTTAATAAAACAAATAAACTCCGAATCAAACAGTTCGGAGTTTTCCCGGTAGTTATTTAAAATCTTATTTGATATTTTTTTAATTTATAATCAAGATTTTGCCGGCTTAGTCCCATTTTACGGGCTGCTTTATTCACGTTTCCGTTTACTTCCTGCAAAACCTCTTTAATAGTTTCCTTCTCTACTGCTTCCACAATGTCTTTTAGCGTTCCCGTTTTCGTGCCTTTGGAAATTACGTCAAAGGAAGATAATGATTCACCAGAGTGATATTGGTTAACTTGTTCGTTGAACAGGGCAGATAAATGTTCCCGGCCGATGATTTCTTCATCTTCAACCATGTTCATGGCATACTCTATCACATGCTTTAATTCCCGCACATTTCCCGGCCAGTCATATTGCATAAACATTTCCGCCACCTCCGGGGTAACATCCTTCACCTTGCAGTTTAGCAGATTGTTGTAATAATCAATAAAAGACTTGGTCAATAATGGAATGTCATCCTTACGTTCCCTTAAAGGCGGTACGCGAATGTTAACTACACTTAAACGATAAAATAGGTCTCGGCGCAATGTACCTTGTTCTACGGCTTCAATGGGAGAAATGTTCAAAGCGCTCAGCACACGGACATCTACTTCTCGTTCCTTGTTTTCACCAATTTTTCTGATCCGGCCTGTTTCCAAAACCCTCAGCAATTTGGCTTGCTGGTTGAAATTCATAGAATTAATTTCATCTAAAAACAGGGTCCCGTTATTTGCCTCCTCAAATAACCCACGGCGTTCTATCGCCCCGGTAAAAGCCCCTTTTGCAGTTCCAAACAGGATGCTTTCCAATAAGGTCTCCGGTACAGCCGCACAGTTCAACGAGATAAAAGGGCCTTTCCGGCCGCTGGCATGGTGCACGCTTTGGGCAAATAGCTCTTTCCCCGTTCCCGTCTCCCCATATATCATTATAGATGACTTTACATTAGCCGCTTTGCGGGCTATATGGATGCAATTCATTAATGCCCTGCTTTTGCCGGTAATTTGTCCGAATGTATAAACATTTTCTGAATTTATAACAGGTTTCTCATCGTCATGTTTCTCAGCGCCGCTGATTATGTCCATAAGCTTTTTAAACCGGTATATATTTTTAGTAATAGTCAATGCGCCCATAAATTCGCCATTTTGAACCAGCGGATAAGCACTGCTTACAGATATAACCCGATGCCCCGATTTGGTTGTGTAATCTTGATATAGATCCACAACAGGTTTTTTGTCTTTAAGTACCCGCAAATTGGCACTGTTTTGTTCGTCTAGTTGAAATACTTCTGTTATGTGACGGCCAATGACATCCTCCCTTTTTAAATTATCCAATTCCTCATTCGCCCGGTTAAACAATACAATCTTTCCGTGCTTATCCACAATCATGACCTGTAAGTTTTTCGAAAAAATGGTATCGTCAACCTCAAAAACGAGATTTTTCACCTTATAGCACCTCTCTGGTGTTTATGTACGTATGTATAACCAACATTCACTAACGGCGCTTAACTAGCCAATTAAATGGTATTTTAAAAAAAGTGCATTGTCAATGTAAGTCAAAACTTCTTTCTTTGTTTGACAGGGGCAATGCCCAATTGATCCCGGTACTTGGCCACTGTCCGGCGGGAAATCTGGATTCCCTTGATTTTTAACATGTCCACAATTTTTTGATCATTATATGGATGCAGTGAATTCTCAGACTCTACGATCTCCTTGATCAACCTTTTTACACATTCAGCGGAGATGGTTTCGCCGGAGGATTTCGCCAAACCTGAACTAAAAAACCTTTTCATTTCCAAGACACCCAAGGGAGTCTGAATATATTTGTTGGAAATGGCCCGGCAGACGGTAGATTCATGAAGTCCGGTTTTTTCAGCCACGGTTTTTAGATTAAGAGGTTTTAGATGTTTAAACCCATATTCCAAGAAATCTTTTTGCAGTTCTACCAGGCAGTTGCTCACCTTGTACAACGTTTCCCTGCGCTGCTCAATGCTCCGCAGCAGCCAGGCCGCTGCATTTAGTTTGCTTTCCACAAAACTCCGGGTATGTTTGTCACAATTCCTGTCTTGAATTAATGCTTGATAAGCTGTACTTATGGTAATCCGGGGCACCATGGAATCATTAATGAGCACAAAGTATTGACCATCCACTTTTTGTAAAACGACATCGGGGATTATATACCCGGCATTATTAGGATTGCTGTAATTTCTCCCCGGTTTTGGATCAAGTGTCTTAATAATACTGGCGACCCTTTGGACATCCTGCAATGCTACCCCGGTAGATTGGGCTATCCAAGCAATTTTTCCCTTGGCCAGATCAGCCAAATAGTCTTGAATAACCTGCTTTAACAAAGGATCCTTAAACCCTTGCTGTTCCGCCTGGATCAGCAGGCATTCCTCCAAAGACCTGGCCCCTACCCCCGTCGGCTCAAAAGTCTGAATTACAGAGAGGACATCTTCTACCTCCTCATCCTGCACCATTAAGTCCCGGGCTATCTCCTGTACTGTTGCCTGCAGGTATCCATTCCCGTCTATATTGCCTATGAGGTATTCCCCAATTCTGTATTCTCTTTTGTTAAGGTTTGCCAGTCCCAACTGAAACAACAAGTGTTCAGACAGTGTCACATTCTGGCTCAATAAATGCTCATATGTATAATTAGTCTGGTTGAAGTCCCGCTCTTTTTTTATAAAAACCTGTTCATCGCTTTCCTGAAAAAACTCCTGCCAATCCAATTGACGGGTACCTTCTGTTTCATTGGAGTTTGGCTGTAATTTTAGTCCACTTTCCTCATCCGGGCCAAATTCTAAAGCACCCTCTTCTTGCAACTCCAGCACAGGATTTTCCTGGAGCTGCTGGGAGATATACATAGTGAGATCAATGGAAGATAACTGCAATATGGTGATGGCCTGCCGCAGTTCCGGTGTCATCACTAATTTTTGTGTTTGTTGAATCAATAAATCATAGCCCATACGTGCAAAACCACCTCCCGCTACAAAATCCAGCGGATATTGCTGTTATCCGTATGGCAACATAACCAGGTATAAAATATCGTCTATTACTATGTTTTTTTCTTTGTGTTTATTCTAAAGATAATGTCACCTTTGGAAAATGATTATTTTGATTACCTTATGGCTCTGCTGAAATTACCCACTTCCAATCCCGGGATGCTCTTTATGGCATCAATAAGCCCCGGTATTCCAACAATTTCCCCATTAGCCTGTGGCATGTGGCTATAAAAGAAATCCGGATCAATATTAAGGTTTCTTAATTGAACCAGCTTAATTCCAGTATCTTTAATGAATGTCAACAAGGACTCGATCTCTTCCTCACGATCGTTGAAACCGGGGCTCACCAACAAGTTCAACGAAACATATACCCCCATTTTAACGGCATTTTTAATAGAAGCTTTTACATTGTTTATATTATACCCCTGAGGCCGGTAGTAGGCATTATAGGCTTCTTCCCGGGCACTTATAATGCTCACTCTTATTGAATCCAATCCGGAGCTGCATATAATATCAAGGTTTTCAGTATTCCCGGCATTAGTGTTCATATTAATAGTGCCCAGGTTTGTTTTATGTCTTATCGCCTTTATTGCCTCACTAATAAGCCCGGCAGCCAAGGAAGGTTCACCCTCGCATCCCTGGCCAAAACTGATAATTGCATCTTCAGCATTCTCCAAGTGATTTATTCCAAGCTGTGCCACTTCTTCCACCGTGGGCTTGAAACTTATCCTGGACTGGGGTGAAGGGCAGCATTCGGCTGTTTGCAAAGAAATACAGCCCAAACAACGGGCATTACAAACCGGCGAAACTGGGATGCCTCCTTCCCATCGCTGGTAAAAAATATTTTGAGCAGTAAAACAGCCATATTCCAACGCACACTTTGAAAGCTGCTTAACTATCCTGTTCCCGGGCATCAACTCAAGTGTTTTACGGACTAATTCCGGTAAATCCCCGGAGTTATAAAAAGCCGGATCCCAACGTTGGGGTTGATCTGTTTTGACAGCAGTGACATATACTTTGCCCTTATGCCAAGCTGCTGCTGTATAACCCATGAGGGGTAAAGGAGGCTCATTCTTGCTTCTCACATAAGCAGGCCAAAAAGTCCGGGTGTAACCTTGGGGCAATAATGCCCCAACTGCTTTAGCCCGGCCATTCCCAGGCTTATTAACCTTAATAAACTTCCCCGTTGATGAAATGCCTACTGCCTGGCTGCCCGGGATAGATACCAAGGTTGAACCTGGCGGGAGCTCAATAAAATCCTCTTTTACCAGCTCGACAAAATTATCCCCGGTCCTGCCAACAGCAGCAACTTTAGGATGATCATAAAAGAAGTTATTATCATCAGCAAAAAGCAATCGCATAGGTTAACTCCCAGGCTTATTCATAGTAATTATATCATAAGTGGTTCTAAAAAACTCAAAGGGCGGCTGATTACGGCCGCCCCTTAAGCTTTTGGTTTCTTTATTGAGTTATACGTTTTGTTGTATTAGCTATCAGCTATTAGCTATTAGCTATCAGTCAAGCCTTTACCTGTAGATGTTTTTTATTCTGTCTACTGACTCTTATATTCTGACCAATTAAGTTTCCATTTGGTACTGTTGATAGCTGCTTGCTGCCAAGAAGGAATACCCTCAAGCATTATGCGGTTAACCTGTTTATAAACAGCAACGGGTCATAAGGAACCCCTTCTGAACGCAGCTCCATATGCAAATGAGGCCCGGTAGATCTGCCAGTGCTGCCTACCTTGGCGATTATATCGCCCTGTTGAACTCTTTGGCCTTTGTTAACTAAAATTTGTGAACAATGGGCATATAACGTGGTAATACCGTCACCATGATCCAATATTACAGTTAATCCATATGTCCCGCGTGAGCCTGCATATATTACTTTCCCGGACATGGCAGCTTTAACGGGATCGCCCATATTGGCGGCAATATCAACCCCTTCGTGAGGCCTTCCATCCCGCTGCCCGAAAGGAGAACTTATCCAGCCTACTACCGGCCAATCCATTATCATATTAGCCAGGCCCCTGGAAGAAGAACTGGTAATTGTTGAATTATTATTATTCGAGCTGTTGATAATTAGCAATCTTTGGCCGGGAAATAATTGATCTTTGTTATTTATGGAATTGTATTCTGCCAGTTGTTCTACAGAAACACCATAATTCCTTGCAATGCCTGTCAATGTTTCCCCGGGGCTAACCAAATGGTAGTTTACCGGGCCGGGAATAACTAAAACCTGTCCTTCCCTTATTAAACCGGGGTTACTTATTTTATTCAGGGCTATTAAGTCTGCCTGGCTGCAACCCAGCTTTGAAGCGATAGAAGTTAAATTATCGCCGGCATTGACAATATACTGCCCAAAATTATCTTCAGTTGTTGGCTGCATTTCAGCTTCTTCAAAGTCCATGTACTGCCCATTGTTTGGGAACCATTCGTCCGGTGTGGCTAAAGCCCCATAAACTACCGCACCGTTCAGAATCATTCCGGCTATAATTATAGCCATTACTTTGCCAAATTTTCTGCTATACATTTTACTACTTAATTAACACCTCTTTTGGTTTTTGGCATTCATAAAATATTATTGCCATTGCAGAAAATTTTAAACATAGGGCTAAAAAGGTATTTCTTATAGGTCAGTTGATAGCTATTAGCTATCAGCTGTCAGCTATCAGCTAATACTTTTAAGGGTTCAGTCAGGACATGGGTAACAGAAATGGTTCAAGACATAGGTAACACTCC
>CAYUXS010000072.1:0-7188 GCA_964448915.1 uncultured Peptococcaceae bacterium | reverse complement strand
CCTGAGAACGTGCATTGCAGATAATATTGGTATGGCTTAGCATAACACCTTTGGGAAACCCGGTGGTTCCTGAAGTATACTGCATATTGATAACTTCGTCAGGGTTTAAAGAATCCTGACGGGAAGCCAGTTCATCATCGGTTACCAAATTACCCATAGAAATTATATCTTCCCAATTAAACATACCGGCCATCTTTTCAGGACCTATGTATACTATGTTTTTCAGGTAGGGGAATTTTTCTGATTTTAGCCGGCCAGGCTCACATTCCCTGAGCTCGGGGCATAACTCGTAAATAATATCAACATATTCTTTGTCCTTAATCCCGGCGATCATAATCAAGGTGCTTGTATCCGATTGTTTCAATAAATATTCCAATTCAAAAGCACGGTAATTGGTATTGACAGTGACTAAAACAGCCCCTATCTTGCCGCAGGCAAATTGGGATATAACCCATTCCGGAACGTTATTTGCCCAAATTGCAACTTTCTCGCCTTTTTGTATGCCAAGCTTCATTAGGCCTTTGGCAGCTTGATTGCATACTAAGCGGAAACGGTCATAGCTTAACCTTATTCCAAGATCGGGATAGACTAAAGCATCATTGTCAGGATACTTGGCCGCTATTTCATCCAATAATTTTCCCATTGTGATATTACTAAAATCCATGTATGGTCCTCCCTTATATTTTATGAATAGCTTTTTTTGCGCGAATGTTCAGATAAGTTCAACATTATTTATCCTTATTCCTTCCTAACTGCAATTAAAAGAAAAAAAGTGTTGCAGAAAAATAATTCCACAACTACCCCGGGCGGCTTGACAACCACTTAAAAGTAATCTCCAGGCCGTCTTTAAGATTTATTTTGGGCCTGAATCCGATTAGATTTTCTGCTTTACCGGAATCTATACAACATTCCATTTCATCAGCCAATACCGCATTGCCTTTACTAATTTCAGACGTAGGGGAGAAAAGCTGCTTAATCAGGCCGGCAAGATGCCAGGTTGATACATATTCATCACCGGTCACATTAAATACTTGATTGGCAGTTTTATTATATAAAACTTTTAAAATAGCATCCACCGCATCTTCTATAAAAAGATAAGATCTTACTTCTTCACCCCTGCCGCATAACTGCAGCGGCTTGCCGGAAATAACATTCTTCATTAGTTTTAACGGGCTGGCCATGGAAGCCCCCGGGCCGTATAGATCACCGATTCTTATTATTGTGTATAAAAAACCGTGGGCAAGTGCTGAAGCCTTACAAAAATATTCACCTGCCAGTTTTACCGCTCCATACAAAAAAAATGGCTCCAATGGGTGTTCTTCATCAATGGGAAGGTACTTTTGTTTTCCATAAACAGCTGTAGTAGATAAATAAATAAAGTAAGAAACATTTTTTTCTGCTATTTTAAGCAGCCTTCTTAGGGAAGCCAGTTCATTAACAAAAAAGGAGTCGTCTATTAAATCATCAGGAACAAATTCAGGGTTGTTTAAAAAAATAATAATCTCATAGTCTCTATCAACATCATTCCATATGTCAACAACCTTAGTTCCGGGAAACAAACCGGCATAGGGATAATCTGCGCCATTACCGGCAATAAAAACATCTGCCCCCTCATTAATCAACCTGGGTAGCAAAAACCTGCCCACTACGCTATGGCTTCCAGAGACCAGGATTTTCCTGCCTGCCAGTGTCTCCCCCATTGTTACCTCCCCATTGGCTGCAGCCTTATAAATGTATTAAATTTATTCGCTTATACAGTCTATGTCAACCGGTATTTTATTGTTAACACTGGTTAATTGGCTTTTTGGGTGGTAATTTGGCCTGTTAATTGTTTGGTTGGTTGGACTGCCCTTTGTTGTACCTAAAATTATTTATGGACGTTGGTTTAGTTTGGAACCCTTCCTTTTTAATATATAAGCAAGGACAAGATATATTATAAATATCCCGCCGGCAGCATAAGGTATATATTTTTGAGTGTATCCCATAACCAACCGGAAACTTTGTGAAAAAAAATAGCCAATAGCAAGATAAAGGTTAGACCATAGCAAGGCAAAGATTATATTATAGAACAAAAACTTGGTGGCTTTTAACCCGCTAATACCGGCCAAATAAGGAGTTATGTTGCTTGCCATAGGGACAAAGCGGCCCAGTAAAATAAAAGCTCCCGCAGAATGCTTCAGCCACTCTTGTGAACGTTTAAGTTTTTGCTTGTCAATTTTAAAAAACTTTTGAAACTTATCTAAAAACTGCTCCCCTACTGTCTTACCGGTTATATAAGCTATGGAGGCACCAAAATTAAACCCGGCCACTGCCAGCGCCAACGCTCCGGTATACTCCATTTGTCCCTTATTAATAAGCACCCCGGCCAGTACCAACATTATTGAACCGGGAAAAGGCAGGCCCAAAGCCTCAATAATCGAGCCAATAAACAGCCCTCCCAATCCAAGTTGGCCCAAAAGGTCATAACCGTTAAAGCCCAAAAAAAATCACCCTTACTAGGATGTCCAACAAACATTATAAGATATTCCTTTTCGGGATGATTTAAAACTTTAATTATAAAACTTGGGCTGTACCTTTATAAATTAATCCTCTCTGACCGTCAACGGTAATCAGTTCTCCTTCTTCGATCAAGGATGTTGCGCCTTCCACTCCGACTATAACCGGGATGCCAAGCTCCAACCCAACTATGGCCGCATGGGAGGTTAAGCCCCCCAGTTCAGTAATTATAGCTTTTGCCTTTTCAATAGCCGGCATGTAGTACCTGTCAGTATTTTTGGCTACCAATATATCGCCCGGCTTAACCTTAATCAAGGCGTCACTGTCAGTCAGGCAAACCTTGGCCTTTCCGGTTACAGCTTTAGACCCGATGCCAATCCCCCTTGCCAGTATGTCAGCTACGGTATGGACTTTTATTAAATTGGTGGTGCCCTGGATTCCCACCGGCACACCGGCGGTAATTACCACTAATTCCCCGGCTTTAATTAAACCTGCTTTTAAAGATGCTTCTATCGCGACTGTTATCATAGTGTCGGTATCCTCTGAGTGTTCAACCAAAACCGGCTTTACTCCCCAAACCACAGCCATTTTCCGTGCTATGTTCTTATGTGGTGTTACCGCTACAATAGGAGCCCTTGGACGGTATTTGCTAACCATTTTGGATGTGTAACCGGTTTGAGTGGAAGTAATTATTGCCGAAGCGCCAAGTTCTTCTGCTATGGTGCAAGTTGCATGGCTTATTGAATCCGTAACAGTGCAGGCAACACTTCGCTGGCGGATCATAACCTCGTCGTAATCAAGGGAGGACTCCGCTTTTTCAGCTATCCTGGCCATTGTTTGGACAGATTCCACCGGGTATTTGCCGGCAGCCGTTTCACCGGAAAGCATGATTGCGTCACTGCCATCAAAAATCGCGTTGGCAATATCACTTGCCTCCGCCCTGGTCGGCCTTGGGTTTTGGATCATTGATTCCAGCATTTGAGTTGCTGTTATTACCGGTATGCCTGCCTTATTGCATTTATTTATGATAACTTTCTGGACCAAAGGGACTTCCTCCGCCGGTATTCCCACCCCAAGATCCCCCCTGGCCACCATTATCCCATCAGACACCTTTATTATTTCATCCAGGTTATCCAGGCTTTCACGGCTTTCAATCTTCGCAATAATATCAACGTCGGCCTCCGATTCCTCAACTATTTTCCTGATCGCGAGGACATCGGCTGCTTTTTGAATAAAAGATGCCGCAATAAAGTCTATCCCGTTTTTAATGCCAAATAGAATGTCTTCTTTATCCTTATCGGTAACCGGAGGCAAATTTAACCTGACGCCGGGAAGTACCACACCCTTTTGGGATGTTACTCTCCCACCATGAACAATTTCACATAACACGCTTTCTTCATCAATTTTTATTACTCTAAGCTCAATAAGCCCGTCGGCCATTAATATCTGATCCCCCGGGACCACATCCTTGGTAATTCCCTGGTAGGTTACAGGCAGTATTTCCCTGTTGCCTTCAATATTTTTTGCTGTCAGAGACACCTTATCGCCGGCTACTAAATCAACAGCGCCGCCTTCAAGGAATCCAAGCCTGACCTCAGGGCCCTTTGTATCCAGCATAATTGCCACGTCTTGTCCGGTTATACGGGCAGCTTCCCTGATTAGCTCCAGCCTGCGCAAGTGCCCTTCATGAGTGCCATGAGAGAAATTAAGCCTGGCAATACTCATACCGGCCTCGATCATTTTAACCAACACCGGAACTCTTTCTGAAGAAGGCCCTATAGTACAAATAATCTTTGTTCGAGGCATTTATAAACCTCCTGCCGAAACAATGAATATGGCTGGCATTTTTAAATCATATGGATAGTATCTTCGCTAATTGATACGCCTCAAGATCAAATGTTTTTTTACGCGTAAAAGTTTTTTTAAGGTCAAGTGCCATTAATTTATTTGAACGAATACCTACCATTTTGCACTTTTCACCTTTATTAAGCAGATCAACTGCCATTGCGCCCATCTTGCTGGCCAGTATCCGATCATAGGCGGTTGGTGTGCCTCCCCTTTGGATATGGCCTAAAATAGTAACTTTTGTATCAAAACCGGTTTTCTCCTTGATTTTTTTGCCTATCTCCAGTCCGCTTGCGGCACCCTCCGCAACCATAATTATACTATGTAGCTTTCCTCTCCTATAACCTTGTTCCAGCTTATCACAAATATCATCTATGCTTACCGGTTCCTCCGGTACCACTATAGTCTCTGCTCCACCGGCCAAACCCGCAGCCAGGGCTATGTTTCCGGATTTACGGCCCATTACCTCAATAATAAACGTACGCTCATGCGAAGTGGCTGTATCCCTGATTTTGTTCACGGCATCAACCACATTGTTAACTGCAGTATCAAACCCTATTGTCATATCAGTTCCGTTGATATCATTATCAATTGTGCCCGGGATGCAAATCACCGGGATGCCATATTCCCGGTGAAACTCATAACCGCCTCGGAAAGAACCGTCGCCGCCAATAATAACCAGGCCTTGCAAGCCGTTTTTTTGGCAATTTTGGTAAGCTTGGAATCGGCCTTCAGTTGTTTCAAACTCTTTAGACCGTGCGGTAAGCAGGATAGTACCGCCCCTGTGAATAATATCCGCCACCGAACCTAGATGCATTGATTTCATATCACCTTCGATCAGGCCTGCAAATCCCCTTTTAATACCTACCACTTCAATATTAAGGTACATTGATTTGCGTACAACCGCCCTGATAACGGCATTCATACCGGGAGAATCTCCACCACTGGTCAGTACCCCTATTTTTTTCATGGTGTGATAGCCCCTTTTCTTTATCCGGCAAATTACATCTTGGTAATCAGCTCGATTGCTTCTTCAGCTTCCAGTTCGGGAACAAGTATTTCTATTGGGTTGCGTTGGCTGGTCATGATTAAGCCCACCGGCTTTACCTTGACCAGGAAGCCCCCTTCATTTAAAACATTTTTGACTTTTTCCGCTTCTTTGGTGTTGGGAGCAATATACACAACCGTCCACATATCAATACCTCCTCCCAAACAGCTGAAACATCCTGTTACTGTCTTATCCAAATAAGTGTATTCAAAATTCACTAAAAAAATAAACCAGAGAATTGCCTCTGGGTTTTAATCGTCATTTCTTAGCACCCCATGCCTTGTCAACACTTCTGCCTTCCCTCTTAATTTTATGGCAGAAGTATGCTCGGTAAACTGGGCTACCATAATTTCCCCCTTATCCAATTTCTCCGTATGGTGAAACTTGGTGTCTTTACCCCTGGTAAGGCCAATTATAGTAACACCGTTTTCCAATGCTTTAATTACAATATATTCACCTGCATAGCATGGCAGGTTGTCCATTCCGGCACCCCCTAGAAAAACCCTGGCATTATTGAAAATAATAGCACAGCCCTACAGGAATATGCAAGTTTTGCTTGTTGCGGGGCCATAAGCAAAACTGCCGGTTAATCCTTGTGCTCCTTTACCCTTACATTGTTTTTCCCCAAAAGCAGTTTCATCTCGTTTAACAAAGGGCCGGAAAGATCAGCCCAGCTGTTTTCGGGAATCATTTTAAGCTTTTTTTGTTTTTCAAAGTACATATATACTTTTGAATCGCCCGGATAAGTGTGCAATAATTGCTTTATTTTATCCAATACCAAAGGAGTTGCATCGTCCACCCTCAGGTAAAGATCCCCGTTAATTTTTTTCTTTACCCATTGTACTTCTTCCGCTATTATCTTTTCATTTTCCCCGGATTTTGATAGTTTGCCCTTTATTAAAACAACCAAATCATTTTTTATATACTCCTGGTACTGCTGGAAAACCCTTGGAAAAAAAACTATTTCGATGCTGCCGGTGAGATCCTCCAAATTGGCAAAAGCCATTTGGGACCCTTTTTTGGTATTTATTTTCTTGACTGCGGTTATCATACCACCGCACACAACAAATTCATCCTGCTCAATTTCCTTAATTTCAGCAATAGACACTGCATCCAGGTCAATCAATGCCCGCCGGTATTCCATCAGCGGGTGGCCGGTAAGATAAAAGCCAATAGCCTCTTTTTCCATTGCCAATAGTTCACTGCCGGGGTACTCATCGATATCGGGGATGTTTATGCTGACCTCCTGCTTAACTTCATCACCCCAAAATTCAAGCAAAGATATTTGCCCGTTGGCTTGATCCCTTTGAATTTGCTGGGCCAAGTTAAGGCCCAGATCAAGAGAGGCCATTAACTGTGAGCGGCGATTGCCCAGAGAATCCAATGCCCCGGATTTAATTAAGTTTTCCATCACCCTTCTATTAACCACCCGGGTATCCAACCGGCTGCAGAAATCGGCAAAATTTTGAAACAGCCCGCCTTTCTCCCTGGCTTTGATTATATTCTCAACCGCTGCCAAACCGACATTTTTTATAGCCGCCAAACCAAAACGTATGCTGTTGCCCGTCACCGAGAAGGTTTCCATACTTTTATTTACATCCGGAGGAAGCACGGGTATGCCCATGCGGCGGCATTCCTCAATATATAAAGCAACCTTGTCGGTATTGTCCCGGACGGAGGTTAAAAGCGCGGTCATAAATTCCACCGGGTAATTTGCCTTAAGGTACGCCGTCTGGTAGGTTACTACCGCATAAGCTGCCGAGTGGCTTTTATTAAAACCATAGCCTGCAAAGTATTCC
>CAYUXS010000071.1:5863-7205 GCA_964448915.1 uncultured Peptococcaceae bacterium | reverse complement strand
TTAACAACGGTGCCTGATCAGTTTGCTTTAAAAGTTGGTCATACCCTGTAAGTCCTGTATCTACATCCTTATCCACTATGTTTGGATCAAATGAAGGCGAACTGACAAGTGCCAGTATTTTTCCGCTTTTTGGTTCAAGGGCTACCACGGCACCCTTCCGGCCTCTTAACAGGTCCAATGATTTTTTCTGCAGGCCGCTGTCTATACTTAGGGTTACATCATATCCATACTGCTGTCTCCCAAATAATTTGTCAAGTATGGACTTTATCTTGCCTGCCTGGTCAATCCCCAACAAGTACTGGTCAAAAGCAGATTCAACCCCACTCCGTCCATACTGTTGGGAAACAAAGCCAACCAAGTGCGCACTATATACGCCTTGTGGGTAAACCCTTTTTTTGGTTCCGTCTATTTCTTGATCTTGGGCTAAAATTTGCCCATTCCTGTCATATATGGTACCTCTAATGACAGCTTCCTCTGCAGCCGCCAAACGCCTGTTATGAGGATCGAGAGCCAGCTTCGGTCCCAATATGGCGTTTATATATCCAAGATAAATACAGATCAGAGAAAAAATTATAATGAAAAAGAACCCTAACTTCTTGATGTTACTATTCATGATCGTGCCTCATGGGAAATACCGAGAAGCATCCCCAGTATTATAAAATTTGCCACCAGTGAACTGCCGCCATAACTTATAAAAGGCAAGGTTACACCGGTCAAAGGCAAAAGTTTGGTTACTCCTCCGATAATAATTAATGATTGAAGGGCCATCAGGGCGGTTAACCCTGAAGACAGTAATTTTGAAAAATCGTCTTTTGCTTCCAGTGCTATCTTCAATCCCCGGTAAACAAAGAACATATAAAGTAATATAATTCCCAGGCCTCCCATTAAACCCAACTCTTCGGTAATAGCAGAAAATATAAAATCTGTATGCACCGCAGGTATGAATTTAGGAAACCAATAGCAAATAGGGATTGTATAATTTGATAAGCCTGGTTATATTCCTGATCCCCCAACTCCACAAAGCTGTAAGGATTTAATAACCAAATGTTAACTCTTTGTTTGACATGATCGAAAAGAAGGTAACTTAGCCCGCCTCCGGCCAGGAAAAGGGCCAGGCCTGAAAAAACATATAAACACCTGGATGTAGCCACATAAACCATAGCCAGGAAGGTGCCAAAATATATCAAGGCCGTTCCCAAATCCCTTTGAAAAACAAGGATCAAAAGAGAAACGCCCCACATGCCGAGCAGCGGACCCCATTCCCTAATGCCCGGCAGATTATAACCCAATAAAATATTGGAGCCCCTGGTTAAAATCATTTTATTTTCAGACATGAATGAAG
>CAYUXS010000071.1:2968-5819 GCA_964448915.1 uncultured Peptococcaceae bacterium | reverse complement strand
AAACATCACTACCAGTATTTTAACAAATTCCGACGGCTGTAAGTTGAATAGCTTAAAGTCAAGCCAACTTTTGGCACCACCCTGTTCAATGCCCAAAAAGATGGGAAAAATCAGCAGGATAACTCCTAATAGCCCGTATATATATTTATACTCAGACAGCCATTTGAAATGGGAAAACACCCTGGTCACCAGAAAAAGAGTAAATAACCCCACCATCATCCAGACAAATTGCCTGTAAGCGTACTCGGGGTATAACCTATACAGGAAAATCAGGCTGGTGTATGAAAACACCGCCACAACCGGCAAAAGGTACTGATCGCCCCTAAATTCTAAAAATTGCCAGGTAACCCCCAGCAAAATAAAAGCCAGCACAGGAACAGCCGCACCGACAAAAATTGTCCTGGCATCCCCTTTTTGCCATAAAAAAACTGAAAAAGCCCCGGCAGCCATAAATAGTGAAGCCACCAGCAATAATTTGATTTCATCTTTTCTAATCATCTATCTCAACTACTATCACTGATATATTGTCAGTCCCACCTGCTTTAATGGCCTCATCCACCAAATTCTTTACTGCCTGCTCAGGTTTGGAAGCAGATAGAACCAACTCCTTGATTGTTCTATCGCTAACCAGGTTATATAACCCGTCTGTGCATAAAACTACAATATCCCCGCTAAAAAGCTCGAACCTTTTCAAATCGACATCCACCGAGGGTGCGATGCCGAGTGCCCGGGTCAACACATTTCTATGGGGGTGATCCTTGGCTTGTTCCTTGGTAATCCCGCCATGCCTTAGCATTTCTTGAACCAAAGAGTGATCTTCGGTAAGAGGTGAAATATTGCCTTCTCTAATCAAGTATGCCCTGCTGTCTCCGACATGGGCCAAAATCAACCCTTTCTCTTTTATTATTACGGCAGTAAGGGTTGTTCCCATACCGTGGTTAATGCCTTTTTGCCTGGATGAGTTGTAAATATCCCTGTTGGCCTGGCGAACTCCCTCTAAAAGCCTGTCGGTTAAATTGCTTTTATTTGAACTTTTGAGTTTTTTGGCCATAGATTCCAAAGCCATATTGCTGGCAACTTCTCCGGACTTGTGCCCTCCCATACCATCGGCAACAGCAAAAAAAGCGAGTTCCGGGATGATACAGATGGAATCTTCATTTAATTTTCTAACTAATCCTACTTCCGTTGCCTGGCTCCATTTCATATGCCCACCTCACAAATTGAAGGTTTAAGCTGCCTATTCCAATTATATCTCCATCTGTTAACACTGTGGGTTTGTCTATCCTTATTCCATTAAGGAAAGTCCCGTTTTTACTTCCTTTATCGGCAAGCCAATACTGGCCTTCCCGGCCATATATAGATGCGTGCTCAATGGATGCAAAAGGATCCGGCACTACGATAGTATTGCTTCTACCCCGGCCTATAACCAGGTCATCCCCGGACCTTAGCGGGAAAACTGTCCCAACAGGCAAGGCCGGGTCTCCTGACGACTGGACAAAAAGCCCTGCTTCTGCCCCCGGTATTGGGTCTGGATTTACATTTTCTGCATATTGGACCGGAGCAATGTTTCGCTTCCTCTTTTGGCCGGTATCTACTTTGTATAGATCCCTAAACATTAACTTTATTAATTGAAATATAAAATAATATAACAAAAATAAGAAAATATAACGAAAAATAGAAAGTATAAAATCAAGCAATTATAATTCCACCTTGAAAACGCATAAAGTTGCGCCAAGTTTAATTGTATCACCCGGTGATAAGACCGTTGAGTTAACCCGCACCCCATTAATGTATGTTCCATTGCCGCTGTTTAAATCCGATATAACCCATCCTTCTTTTTTGGGTTCCAACCTGGCGTGCCTCCTGGAAACACTCTCATCAGGCAGTACAATATCGCAAGATTCCCGCCGTCCTATAATCAAAGAGTAATCTTCCAACTGAAAGACCTTGTTGGCCAAAGGGCCTTCCACAACTTCAAGGAAATATTTTACCTTTGAATTAATCAAGGGAACCGGGGCTGTATCTTTTACCGGCCGGTAATTCATAGTTTCTTCAAACTCTGAATCCCTTGAACCAATATCGCCTGTTGAAGCTTTCCCAAATCTGCCGGAAACCTTTATTTGGCCTGATTCCAGTTGCTCGTCAACTTTAAACTTAACCCTGGGATGAGAAACCAAGGTATAATCCTTTTCCTTGGCTTTCTGGGAAAGATAATCTTGCAACTCTGCAGAAAGGGCATCATCCAGGTATTCTATAGAATCCCAATCAGCAGGGCTGAGCGATACTTCATATTCATTTGGCACATAAACTAGGTTAACACTTATTTTTCTTTGATCACGCATTTCTCGTGCCAATTTTTTGGCAATATCCAAAGGGTTAACCTTACCTTTCATCTTGCTCTTAAAAATTCCCTCTATATACTTCTCAAGGCTCCTTTCCAATCCTGAAAAGAAACCCATTTTCAACACCCCCGGACTGATGTAGTGTTAAAGCACAAGGCTTATTTGCTTTTTACTCTCATTTGTTTGGAAAACATATAGCGCCTTCTAAGCTGGCCGCACGCAGCATCTATATCGGAACCAAGTTCTCTTCTTATCGTTACTTCAATTCCATGATTTTCCAAACTTTTTTTAAACATTAAAATAGTTTGCAGTGAAGATCTTTTAAAACTTTTCCCTGCTACCGGGTTATACGGGATAAGATTAATATGGCAGGGAATTCCTTTAATTAGTCTAAGGAGCATTTCCGCATGCTCCCGGCGGTCGTTAATGCCTTTAAGCATGGCATATTCAAAGGTTATCCTCCTGCCAACCCTTTTGCTATAATACCTGCAAGCTTCCATTAAAGGCGC
>CAYUXS010000071.1:291-2958 GCA_964448915.1 uncultured Peptococcaceae bacterium | reverse complement strand
TGCAGCGAAACTGCCAAGGTCACAGGAAAACCAAGCTCGGCTAACTGCCTGATTCCCGGTATAATCCCACAAGTAGACAGTGTAATATGCCTAAAACCGATATTAAAGCCATATTCAGCATTGATGTTGATTAAGAAATTAACGGTATGCTCATAATTATCAAGAGGTTCTCCCGATCCCATGAGAACTACGTTGCTTATCCTTTGACCTGCATCTTCCTGTACTATTTGAACTTGCCCGTACATTTCACCCGAGGTTAAGTTTCTTGTTTTCCCGCTTAATGTGGACGCACAGATGGCACAACCCATGTTGCAACCTGCCTGGGTGGAAATGCAAACCGAGTGGCCGTATGAGTATTTCATCAATACCGTTTCAACAGCTTGGCCGTCCTCCAGCCCTACTAAGTATTTTATCGCATCTCCCTGTGAAGAAACTTGTTTTTTTAGTATTTTTACCCTGCCGATTTTGGCACATTGTTCTAAATGCTGCCTAAGTCCTGCCGGAAGGTTGGCCATAGCTTTAAAATCAGTCGAACCGTTTTTAAAAATCCAGCGAGCCACCTGTTTGGCACGATAAGAAGGCTCACCGATTTCCCTGAAAAATTCTGTCAATCCCGGTAAAGTTAAATCCTTTAAATCAATTAGACTCCCTGTTTCCCCTTTATGTTCTACAGTCATTTCTTATTCCCTTCTTCGCATCCGGCAGATAAAAAAGCCGTCGGTACCGTGCTCATGGGGGTAAAGCTGTATATACCCCTTATTGTCTTTTTCGTTTGTTAACGCTGTTGGCAAAAATTGATTTATATTGTCGCTCTGGAAATCCGGGTTGGCATCTAAAAAAGCACTAACCTGATCCTGGTTTTCTTCAGGAAGAACTGAACAAGTGCTGTATACCAAAATTCCCCCCGGTTTAAGGCATTTGGCTACAGCATTTAACAATTCCTTTTGTAATTTAAGTATTTCCGGCAAATCCCCCGGTTCTTTTCTCCAACGCGAATCCGGCTTTCTACGTATAACCCCGGTCCCGGAGCATGGCGCATCCAATAAAGCAAAACCGGCCTTGCCCTCCAGATCGCCGGGCAGTTTCCTGGCATCTAACAACTTGGCCTGAATACATTTTATACCCAGCCTTTTTTTATTATCCTCGATCAGTTTTAACTTGTGGGGATAAACATCTAAGGCTATAATTACTCCTTCATCCTCCATTAACTGTGCCAGGTGAGTACTTTTCCCCCCGGGTGCGGCAGCTGCATCAATAACAAAAGCACCTGGTGAAGGCTTTAGGGCATGTGCCACCAACATGGAACTTTCATCTTGAACCTGGAAAAAACCCTGTTTAAAAGTTTCCAGATCGCGTATTCCCCAGGCTCTATGTAATATTAAACCTTCCTGCGCATATTTGGTTTTTTCAGCACTGATTCCCTATTCATGCAACAGTTGAACCAGTTTATCTCTAGTGGTTTTTAAAGTATTAACACGAATTGTTAAAGGGGCGGGCAGATTATTTGCCCGGCATAACTCCACAGTTTCTTCAAAACCTATTTGTGCCAGCAATCTTTCAACCAGCCAATAAGGATGAGAATATTTAATTGAGATATGGCCGGCCGGGTCCTCATCAGGAGAGGGAAATTTAATTTGCTCTTTATGTCTAAGTATATTTCTGAGGACCCCGTTAACAAACTTAACCGCACCCGGATGGCCGAAACGCCGCGCTTGGTTGGCTGCTTCATTAACTGCTGCTGAAGGCGGCACACGATCCATATACATGATTTGATAAACACCAAGGCGCAGGATATTCCTAATCCAAGCTGTCTGTTTTTCCAGGGGTTGTTTGATGTGCCCCTGCAAAATCCAATCCAATGTTTTTAATGATCTTAAAACACCATATACCAATTCTGTGACAAAAGCCCTATCTAATGGCACAGGCCTATGTACACCAAGCACTTTATCCAATGCAAGGTTAGCATAGGCCTTATTTACCTCTACTTCCTTCAATATTAGCAAAGCCAAATCCCTGGCACTGTATTCCTTAGTTTTTATACTGCCAACCGCCTTCCTTGTTAATAAAAAACTCTAATGCTTCCTTTAATTTTTCCAGATCAACGGTAGTATTCTGACAAGGGCCAAAAGGCCTGTTATTCGTAACCCCCAACACCGGTAATGGATTTGAATCTTGTATGCCGCTGGTTAAGTCTCTTTCACAAGCTACCGCCACCACCGCTTTGGGCCGGTACTCCTTTATATATTTTCTTGCCAGTGTACCCCCGGTGGCTACCCCAACATTTATCCCATAGCGATCCCTGATCCCCATAATATCTCCGATGCGGCATGCACCACATCGTTTGCAATTATTTATTTCCACGGTTATTTTATGCGGGCATTTTGTATTTTGGAGGCAATGGGGAACCAACAGGAGTATTTGTTCAGGTGCCAGTTTATAACTGGCTACCCTGACCATTTGGTTGTTTACCTCAATAAAAGAACTTTTTATTCTATCAATATCTATTTTTAACAGCCGTCCCAAGCCGATAATCAACGGGAAGAAAATGTTAATAGCTATTCTGATGGGAGCCTGGAATACTCTTATCCTTTTAGAGGTAAAAAGGTTCATCAGCATTCCCGCCAAACCCAAAGATGCCATAAATACAGCAGCACCCAATACTACTGC
>CAYUXS010000071.1:0-281 GCA_964448915.1 uncultured Peptococcaceae bacterium | reverse complement strand
ACCATCAACAACACCTGGTTCATCAATGACTGCCCCGGGTTAAATATAAAAAACCAAAGTGCAAAAGAAATAAGCCCCACAGCCAGCAAACTTCCAGCCAGCAGCCCTAAAAAAAGCCTTTTTCTTACAGAGGTATTAAGGTATGATACATTAATTTTCACAAAATAGCCCCCCAAAATTTATTAGGCTTGTCCAAGAGTTGTTCCAGTGATTACCTTAACCCCTCTAAGGAAATCGCTGGCAGCCATTCTTCTGCCGCCCTCCAACTGTACTTCCAGTAT
>CAYUXS010000070.1:0-7214 GCA_964448915.1 uncultured Peptococcaceae bacterium | reverse complement strand
GCCTGCATGTCTAATGATGACTAATCCATCCGCACCTACACCAAAGTTCCGGTGGCATATTTTTACAGCCAATTCCTTAACCTTTTTTGAGTCTTCAGGGACTTCTTTTTCTTCCCTGGCGTCCACCAGGATAAAATCATTACCTAATCCATGGGCCTTGATAAAATTCATGTTAACCCCTCCAAACCGGAGTCTTCCGGACATAACTGTTATTTTCCATTTTATTTATCGTTATTCCTTCTTTTTCACCTTTTACCGGTTGCCATAGCCAGAAAACGTATTCCGGCAGGAATAACCGCAGCCAAACAAAATACCGTCCATAAAAACGGGCTGACAGGTGCAACATGGAATACCATCCCCAAAGGTGCACTGGCCAAAAACATATGGACAGCGATCAATAAAAATACAACCGCTGAAACATTTAATTTACCAATAATATTTGACTCAAATTCTTGCTGCCGTTTAAATGTTAAAGGAACAGCATAAATTATCTGGCTTAGAGCAAGGGTATTAAACGCAGCTGTCTTGGAAATATCAATATTTCCTGACAACATAAAAATACCCCGGTAAATTAAATAAACCGTCCCTGCAACAAGTAACCCCCCACCCAGGGATTTTAGCCACAAACCACATGGCAGCAGCGGTTCAATTGACTTTCTAACAGTATTGATATACCCGCGCCTGGCAACATTATTAACACCCGCCAGGATAACAGGCGCCCATGAACCCAGTAAACCACACCAAAATAGCTGGCCGGTCAAAAGAGGGCACGGAAACCCACTTAAGATTGCCAAAAGTACCAATAACATGGCACTGGAACTGCAGGCTAAAATATTTTGTACTGTTCTATTAATATCTTGCCAAGCAATTTGTCCTAGCTCAAAAACCCCTGCCAGGGCAGAAAGGCCGTCTTTGCAAATGATTATTTTTGATTCTTCCTTAAAAGCACCGGTTGCCGGATCATTTCTTTGGGCAATGCCAAATCCGGATTCTTCTAAAACCGGCAAATCTTCAAGCTTTCCGCCGGCTATGGCGGTTGTTTTACCTGCTTTTTTCAATGCTTTTATTACCCGCAGCTTTTGCATTGGAGTAACCCCGGCACAAACCGCCAACTCGCCGGATTGCCGGGTCAATTCTTCATCTGTCATTAAATCCAACTGATCGCCGGTAACCATTTTGTCACCACGCGATAAAAGCCCTATTTCTGATGCCAGCGCCCCGGCAGTAGAAGGATGCTCCCCTGTCAGCATTAATATTTGTATTCCCATTTTCCTGCAGGAATGAACCGCATGAATTATGCCAGTCGGAAGGGAATCAATCATCCCGCACAAGCCTAAAAAAGTATAATTTTTATCAGGTTCTTTATCCAAATGGCCGGCAACTGCAATCTCTTTGTAAGCAAAAGCCAAAACCCGCAAACCATCTGCAGTCATTTGCTCCCAAGATTCAACTATTTTTTTCCGGTCAAGTTCGCTTAGGGTTGTTCTTTTACCGTTTTTATAAAGGAATGAACAAAGCTCGAGTACCGGTCCCGGCGCTCCCTTAGTGTAAACCGTTAATCTCCCGTTCTTATCATTTCTATATATTACCGACATTCGCCTGAGTTCCGGATCGAAAGGAAACTCTTGCAGCCGGGTTTCCAGTTTTTCCAGAGATTCTCGCCAATACCCTCCTTTTGCAGCCATTACCAGCAATGCCCCGTCAGTAGGATCACCCTTTACTTCCCACTCCCTGCTTATTTTCCCTGTAATTATCTCTCTAAACATACCACCTATTTTAAGGCCGCCCCGGAAAAGAGAAGAGTTGTTGCAAAGTGCCGCACATTTGAAAAGTAAATTTAACCCATCTCTTCCTTCACCCCGGACAATTTCAATTTCACCTTTTGGGACAAACCCCTCTCCATGAATATTGGCTTCAATATCTCCGGCAATTACTTTCGTAACCACCATTTTTCCTTCGGTGAAAAATCCTGTTTTATTGGAACAAATACAGTCAACTGTATTAATTTGCTCCATCACGTCAAGTCCTTTAACAATAACACCATTCTTCATAACTTTTTGCATGCCTGCAGCAAGAGAAGTCACCACTGCCGTAGCCAGGCCGAAAGGGATAAAAGCGGCTGTCAAAGCTATGCCTATTAATAATGATTGATATAATGAGTCCCCATTTAAAACACCGGTTACCAGTAAGATAAAACTTATTGCCGCCCCTAAAACTGCCAGGTACCGTGTTTTTAGAATTAACTCCTTTTCCCAATGAGACCGCAGGTTTTTGTTTTTATTTTTATTATTGATCATCCAGATATGTCCCATCTCAGAAGATAAACCGGTGGCAACAGCAATACCTCGCCCCCTGCCGGCAGCAACTGTGGTCCCCATATAAGCCATGTTTTTTATTTCACTATTGCCGGCTACTTCACTCAAGGCTTCAGTATTTTTTTTCACCGGTTTTTTATTCCCGGAAATTATCCATTCGTCTATTTCCAAAAAATCAGCCTCAATAATTCTTAAATCTGCAGGGACCAGTTGCCCCGCCTCCAATAATACCAAGTCGCCGGGAACAACCTGATCGGCAGAGATCGTTAATTCATTACCACATCTAATCACCCTGCTTTGATTGGACGCTAAATGTGCATTCATACCAATAATTTTTTGAACACGTTGTTGGCTGATAAAACCCAAAATAACATTAAGCAAAAGTATACATAACAAAACAACCGCATCACTATAGCCGCCTCCCAGGGCAGCTAAAACAGACCCTAAAATAACCGGCAAAACCCAGATACCTTTAAACTGCCGGCTTAAAATATCCAATGGTGGCAGTGATACTCCATAGAAATTTTTCTGTGGTTTAAATTTGGCGGTTCTTTCAGCTACCTGCTTTTCATTTAGGCCTTTTTGCAGGTCGGTACCCATTACCTGCATAACTTCCTGAACGGTTAGTTTATACCACTGCCCTCCCATATTACTGCCTCCCATACGATAATTTTTGCAGCTGCGGTTTAAGCTTTTTTTATGCTAATTTTTATGTTAAATATTGTTAAAAAATACATTTATTTGAGAATTCTTCCTAACCACAGGTGGTATGAGAATAAGGCTTTTTGATATATTAATGTATAAGAATATTAAAGGAGGCTAGCTTCATGAAAAACAAACGCAAACTTTTAACGGCAATTATTGTGGTAGCGTTAATAGCCATATTTTCAAGCGGCTGTCTTAACCAGCAACCAGAGAAGCAAGGCCAAACCCCGGCCCCGGGCACTGAAGAGCAGGATAAAACCACAAAAAAACCGGGGCAGTTTTTCCCCTTGGCATTGGGGACTACCTGGGAATATCAAGGTGAAGGCAATGAATTTGCCTCATTTACCCGGGAAGTAATATTTGCCTCGGGTGATCGCTACCAGACCAGGGAAGACACTGGAGGCACGGTTATGGCCATGATTTATAGAGTCACTGATGAATCGGTAACCCGCATTTACAGTGAAGGTGAAGTATATGAAAATATTAATCTTTTGGATAAAGAGCCAAATGAAAACACGATCATTTTAAAATCGCCTCTTAAGGTGGGTACCAAGTGGCAGAGGGAAAGCGGGAATTGTGAAATTACGGATATAGATGCAAGTGTGGAAACACCGGCAGGAAAATTTGATAACTGCATTGAGGTAAAAATAACCGGCCAGAATTCCACAATTTACGAATATTACAAAGGAGGCATCGGCCTGGTAAGCAGGGAATTTAGTTCTGAAGAAACGAAAGTCAGTTCAAGACTAAAAAAATTCACCCCTCCCTCCTAATTTATAGATGATAAAAGGCCGGACGTACTTATATCCGGCCTTTTATTCTTAACAATGCAATTCGTGACACTTCAGCAACATGATACCACCTATCATTATACCTGTGGCTATATCCAAACCTGAGGTGGCACCGATCTCCGCCAAGCTTTTGATATTGTCAATTAAATCGCCGGCTTTTTTGTATAATAAGGAATTGGTTACATCCAAAATCTTTTCAGCAAACCTTCCTGTAGCAGCTTCCGCTAAAAAAAATCGGCTGACTTCGGTTGTGAGATTGTTTTTTGTACTGCAAATATTATTGATAGTATCACGCATCAATAAATCCAAGGAAGGGCACAGGTTTGAACCAAGGTAAAATACGGCCATCATCCCCAGCAGCAGATCATCACCCGAAGGTGTTAAGCCCTGCCCCAGGCCAATCAAATCAGCCAAAATGGTCATAGCCTTTCTGTAATTTACTTTTTCCAGGTTTTTAAAGGCAGTCGATAAAATGGGAATTGCAGCCTGGCAATATATATTTAAGTCCCTGTCAGTCAAATCTGTTAAACAGTCAAATCCTTCTCCGGATACGCCAAAATACCTGGCAAGACCTGCCAAGCCATGATTACAAGCCAGATCCGAAGTTAAACAAGTACTAAAAACAACTAAATTCTTTTTGACCCGGTTAATAGATGTATCTTTTTTTTGTCCTGCACCTGGATTCCAGGTTAAGGCCTCAGAAAAATCAATAAAAAACAACTTGCCGAGAAAAGACATAAAATCATTATGCAACAAGACCTTCTCTTTAGCTGCAAGTCCTGTCAGTTCAACAGGGATATTTTCTTGCAGCAAAATGCCATATGGGAAATTACCCTGTTCTCTTGTTGTAACAGTAATTAACTTGTCTTTAATTTTTATATAAATAGCGCTTGAGAAAATTCCATATACAACGCCCGGAAATACAGCTGTATTTCCGGGCAATTCACGAACCAGTTCACTGACCGAATGCGCTTTAATTAGGTTTTGTGCTGCTCCTTTAAGCATCATCTGCTTCCAACTTTTCAACTAATGCTTTTAAGGCTTTTTTAAACGCTTCCATTGGTATCCTGCTTAACCCCGCACCAACCATGCGACCAACTTTTGGATCCTTTGATGAGATTGCAGTTGATATAATTGGTTCATATCCTGTCTGCACAACTTTTATAATATCCAATCCCAAAGCGCTTCCTTGAAAATCTAGGGCGGGTATAACAAAATTTGGGTGCTTGGCTGCACACACCGACCACATTTTATTTTGAGCTTCTAAAGCCCTTGACTGGCAGTCCTCCCCGAAAAATGCCCAGTGAGTCGGGGCGGCATATACTGCAGCGCCTCCCAGACCTACTGTCTCATTTATTGCACTGTCCCCAATATCATTGGAGGCATCCAGATGGGAGTAACCTGTAAAATAAATCCCTTCTTCAATAATTAATGGTGCAGGGGCAGTAAACCATCGATCACCCAAACCACTTACCCGGATACCGGTTTCTGTACCATTCCTGGCCACTGCGGAACAAATGGAAGAATGCACCACATTGTGAGCGGCATCTGCAGTGGCTTTGCTGGCAGCCATTGAAATGCTTAAATATAACAACCGGTCTTTGTCAAGCCAGCCTAACACCTCTTGTATCGTGTCTTTATCAGCCTCGGAGGCCAATAATGCTTTGGTAAATTCATTATTTATTATATAAGTGGAAGCTTCAAACCTTTGGTGGCAATCATCGCCCATTTGAAGCCCTTTTGCCGTAATGGGGTTTAATTCTATACCGCCCCAGTCGGCAATAGCCGGCCCCAATACAGGCTGTAAAACATCTTTTTGCCATCTAAGCTCTTTTAGAGTTTCCTCACTATAATTGCCGAAGCTTAAATCTGACTCAAAAGTACTATAACCAAAATTCCCGTGTTTCTCATTCTTTACCACCCAGACAGGAATACTGGCACTAATAGCCCCGGCCATTGAGCCAACCGTATTGCGATGGTGGTTTGGAACCAGTTCAACTCCCCCGTTTTCTACCAGTTCAACAGCAGCTTGAGGTGTTTTTGCCAGTCCTTCAAACAAAATAGCACCTATTATTGCTCCTTTTTGAGGGCCGCTCTGCCTGTCCCAATCTACCGGGGGACCCGAATAATGAATGGTCCGATCCGTCATGCCCGGGATAACATCTCGAGCCGGCCTAAAATCAACTAAAACCGGGTTTGCTTCAACCATCCTTTGAATAACAATTTTATTTGCCTGTTCGATTTTATCAGAATGTTTTTTGATTTTTTGTAATAACTCACTACTCATCAGAATGCTCACCCCTTTCATTTGTCAGTTCAATTTCTACCTGCCTGCATTCAACACCGATATTAACCAGAGTTTCATAAAAATCCGGCAGGCCAAGATTAATGACTTTAATCGGTTGTTTAAAGAGATCCTCGATAGCCATAAATGCCCTCCTTTTACTAAATTGCTACAATTTCCTGGGCAATTCTAACCGCCTGGGCATTGCTGCCGGCAATAATAACTCCGGCATCACGCAAACGTGCGATTGAGTAACGCCTGTTTTGGGGATCATGATCGGTGCCCAAAACGGAGGCAACGAATGAAATTTGCCTTTCCTCTTTCCTGGCTTGCTTTTGAATATCTTTAATAACCGGAATTAATGCACCTGCCGGATCTTTATGAGCACCATATCCCAGTACTATGTCCAATAATATTACGGATACTTCCGGATCCATCCCTTCTTTGATCAAGCGCAGCTGCCTTACGGTAGGATCAATCATTGGATGAGCCATGCCTTTTGTAAAATGATCATCACCCAGATCAATGCATGTATTTTCAGTACTGGTATTTAGATCACCCAGCTTTTTAACGCCTGGAAAATCAATATTTGTATAAATTGAACCGGCCCAGGTTTTACTCAAAATAGACAATGCTTCACTACACAAAGTCCCGCCGGTGAATAACCCCCTTAGATATCTTTTACCCTTATTTTTATTGGCCCGTTCTAATTTCACAGCATCAAGCACTGGTTCCATATCATCCAAATTGCGTGTAAAATCACTATTTTTATTGAGTAAAACTACTGCTTGTTGCGCTGCTTCTTCCAGTGTGGCGGTCATCTGAACTGCTGAAGTATTATAAAGGTTTCCACCTATAATATTCATTACCACCGGTTTGTTCATGTTTTTAGCGGCATCAAGAATTTTTTCATTAATACTGGCGGGTGCGGGCTTTGATATAACAACTACTATTTTTGTTTCCGGGTCATTATTTAATGTCCTTAATGCTTCCAGCATCATTAACCCGCCAATTTCCGGTTTTAAATCCCTGCCGCCAACCCCAATAGCTTGAGAAATACCCGACCCAAGCCTGTCAATAATACAGCTGACTTCCTGTAAACCTGTCCCGGAAGCCGAT
>CAYUXS010000069.1:5078-7347 GCA_964448915.1 uncultured Peptococcaceae bacterium | reverse complement strand
TGGGATGAAGACGGGTACTATTGGATCACCGGCCGTGTTGATGACGTTATCAACGTTAGCGGCCACCGCCTTGGTACTGCGGAAATAGAAAGTGCCCTTGTTGAACACCCCGCTGTAGCTGAGGCCGCTGTTATAGGAAAAACCCACGAAGTTAAAGGACAGGCAGTTTCAGCCTTTGTTACCCTCAAAGATGGCGTTGAAGGGACAGAGGAGCTTAAACAAGAGTTAAGAACTTATGTAGCCAAGAAAATCGGAGCACTTGCCCGCCCCGATGACCTGTTCTTCAGTGCAGAACTGCCCAAAACAAGAAGCGGAAAGATTATGCGCCGCCTCTTAAGGGATGTTGCCGAAGGAAGAGCCTTAGGCGATACTACTACATTGGCAGATCCTTCTGTTGTGGCAGATCTCAAAGCACGCTACGATAACGAATAAATCCTGTGATTTAATTAACAGAAGCCGGGTGCTGTTCAACGCACCCGGCTTTATTAATATATCTATATATAATGATCTTATATATTATCCCTGTTTTTACTGAAACAATCCCAGCAAAATATAGGGCGATCTCCTGTGGGCTTAAATGGGACGCTGGTTTCCACACCGCATTCAGCACAAACAGCAAGGTAATTTGTCCTCTGGTTATGACCCTCTTCTCTATTCCTTCTCCTGCGGGCAGCCCGGCAATCAAGACAGCGGGCGGGCTCATTTAAAAAGCCTTTCTCAGCAAAAAACTCCTGTTCCGAAACAGAGAAAATAAATTCCTGCCCACAGTCTTTGCATGTTAATACCTTATCTTCCATTCTGTTAACCTCCTCATCAGATAGGCCCAAATGGTTTGAGAGATCCGGTTTGCAAAATCCCCCACCATTTAACTGACAGGAGGCAAAACAGGGAATCCTCTTTTGAGCTCTTCAATTAATTGTAACCCGGAAATCAGAATAGGGCAATTATAAAACAGCTATTTGCTTTGATAGCCGGCAGCTGATAATGGTTACCTGTATCATACAGCTTGAGGATTTCCCATAATACAACTTAATTCATCCAATAAATTCTTGAAAATATCTCTTACCGGCAGGATCTCTTTGATTAGATGGACATTTTTACCTGAAAAAACCAGCCCGTCTTTAACATTGCCTAATCTTGCCTTATCCAGTGCATTTAAGATGCAATATTTGCCACTGCATTGTTTCAGGCACCCATCGCAATATTCTGGAGAGGGGGCTTTATTGGACAATAAACGATTGACAAAATCGTTTTTTAGCGCCCGTCCCGGCATGCCTACCGGGCTTTCGATTACAGCAATGTCTTCAGGCTTTGCTTTGCAATACATTTTTTTAAAAGAATCCGATACGGTACATTCTTTACTCAGGACAAACCTTGTCCCCATTTGGACACCGTCGGCGCCCAATTTAAATGCATCCGCAATACCCTTGCCGTTTACTATCCCCCCTGCAGCTATAACAGGGATTTTGATTGTTTTCTTGACGGCAGGCAGAATATCGAACAGAGGCTTATCAGTACCGAGATGCCCACCGGCTTCAGTCCCCTCGACTACAACTGCAGCCGCACCGAATTTTTCCGCCAGCATGGCAACCCTGGAAGATGATACGATTGATACTATAGGCACACCTGCCTCCCTGCCCCATTTGTAAATATCCCTTGAAAAACCGGCGCCCTGGAAAATAGCATCTACCTTTTCTTCCATAGCGGCCTTTACCATTTCAGCAAACTCTCTTATGGCAAACATTATGTTAACCCCGATGATCCCTTTGCTTAGTTTTTTAGCTTCTCTGATTTCCATTCTCATTTCTTCCATGCCCATTCCGGTGGCACCTATAACACCAACACCCCCGGCCTCGGCCACAGCGGCTGCCAGAGGTGCAGTGGATACTCTTACAGCCATTCCACCTTGAATTATGGGAAACCGGGGAGTCAAATCGCCTATTTTAAGCTTGGGAAGCTGCAACAAAATATTCCCTCCCTGTTTGGACTTAATCAGTCCTTATTAAAAAAGTTTATGGAAGAATTATAACCAACTAAATAGGTTTTTACAAAGAAAATCTTTAAAACTTGACCGGGCTGATAAATATTATTTGGAACATTGGCAAAATATTCCAGAGGCTAATAAAAATAAATATCCCGGGCACTACACCCGGGATATAATTTTAACCTTTTATCACCATACTGCTGTCAAACATTAAGGAAAGCCTTTTAACCACCTTCCGGCTAATATCATCAACAAGAGTATACATAACCGGTATTAAAACCAGGG
>CAYUXS010000069.1:1854-5068 GCA_964448915.1 uncultured Peptococcaceae bacterium | reverse complement strand
CAAGTGTTGAAAAAGTCAGGCCAAAGGCTACTACCACAGCCATTGGTGCCTGGCCTTCCGATGCCTCTCCCCCTCCGAAAGCCAACGGCAATAATGCTAAAACCGTGGCCAGGGTTGTCATCAGGATAGGTCTAAGCCTGACCGGCCCAGCCTTTTTCAATGCCTCATCCCTGCTTAAACCTCTCTTCCTGAGAGTATTTACATAATCCAGCAGAACAATTGCGTTATTTACTACAATACCTACCAGCATAATATAACCGATTATTGCAATAACACTTAAGTGGTACCCTGTCAATAACAAGCCCAAGGCAACTCCGATTAAAGTTGGTGGTATGGAGAACATAATTACAAACGGGTAAAATAAAGATTCAAATTGGGCTGCCATGACCATATATACCAAGGCAATAGCCATGATTACCGCCAGGCCCAGGTCGCCAAAAGACTCAGCCATATCCTGTGCCTGCCCGCCCAATTCAATATTATACCCGGGAGGCAGCTTCAGGGCATTGAGTTTGGACTGTATTTCCTTATTGACACTTCCCAGGTCACGTCCCAGAAGCTCGGCACTTATCTCCACGAACCTTGTCTGGTTATACCTGTATATACTAACCGGAGCTGGCTGGACTTCAATTGAGGCGATATCGGCCAAGGCTACCTTGGCTCCGGTAGATGTATTAATCATTGTGGAAGAAACATTATTAAAATCCTCACGGTAACCTTCCGGGAACATCAATCGCACATCTATCTCATCTCCGCCGCTTTTAACCCTGGAGGTTACCTGCCCATCAAAAGCGATCCTTACAGCTGACAATACCTGGCCGACTGTGACCCCATACTGGCTGGCCCGCTGCCTGTCAATGCTAACCTGAAGTTCAGGGTTGGCTTCATCCAAACTGGAAAAAACATTCCTTGTTCCCGGTACTGTTTTAATTTCTCCGGCTACTTTTTCACCTAATTGCTTGAGAGTATCAATATCATCGCCACTTATTATCACACTGATTGGGGCACGAGTTGCGCCCATTTCATTCCCGCCGGTTTGTACAGTAAACTTTGCCCCTGGGATATGTTTTAAATCTTCCCTTAGTATTTCCATATACTGGTCAGTAGACATAGTCCTTTCTTCCCGGGGTTTGAGTTTTATTTGCATAGTTGCCATATTGGAATTCCCGGCACCTAAGACTGAAAACATCCCACCGCTGCCAACTTGGGAAAAAATTAAGTCAGTGGATTCTATGTTTGAGGCAATATCTTCAATTTTTGAAACCATGCTGCCTGTTTCTGAAAGCTGTGAACCGGGAGGCAATTCCACAGTTACGGCTACCTGCCCCTGATCCATCTGCGGTATAAACTCTGTGCCTATCGCAGTTACCAGTAAAATGCAGGAAGCCACAAACAACCCTACAGTAACTGCAATTACTCTTTTTCTGTGTTTAAGGGCCCAATCCAAAAGGGATGAGTATTTTTGCTCAAATACTTTATACTTTTTCCCAAATTTTTCTGCCGGGACATGCAGCAGATCAATTAAACGGTTGCCGGATTTTGCCTCGAGATCTTCCGTATCCAACACTTTAACCTTAAGCATCCTGGTTGTAATCATAGGCACCAGCGTTAAGGCAGTAAACAAAGCTGCCAGGTGAGAAAAAGAAACAGTAAGCGCCATTGGGCTGAAAAGAATACCTGCCAACCCGGAAACAAAAACTATCGGCATAAAAACAACTACCTGGGTTGCTGCGGATGCAGTCACCGCATTAGCCACTTCCGCGGTGCCGTTTTTAGCCGCCTCTACAACATTCTTGGAAGTGCCTCTATGCCTGTAAATACTCTCCAAAACAACAACTGAAAAGTCTACCAGGGAACCTAAACCCAAAGCTAATCCGCCCAGTGAAAGAAGGTTGATGGTTTGTCCCCCAAAATACATCATGCTGAATGTAGAAATAATTGAAATAGGAATTACCAAAGCCACAACCAAAGTGCTGCGAAAACTTCTCAAATACATGTAAAGAATTACAACAGATAATATCCCGCCTACTAAATCATGCTTTACAACCTTATTAATGGATCTACTGATAAATTCAGATGAATCCATAACGGTATCCAACTTCATATCCTGCGGTAAATCTTTTCTTAATTCTTCTACCAGTTTATTTACCTGATTGGCAATCTGAACGGTATTGCCGCCTGTCTCTTTCATTATCGACAGCCCTACGGATGGGTTGCCGTTAACATAACTTACTTGACTAACTTTTTTTAAGTCGTTTTTAATTTCAGCAATATCTTTTAAATTCACAAACCCGCCACCGGGAATGGAAATGGCTATATGCTCAAGATCCTGCGCACTTTTGTATTCTCCCAAAACCCTTACATCCAAATCGTTTGTCCCGCGGACAACACTGCCTGCCGTTCCGGTTATGTTATCTGAACCGATAGCCTGGGCAACCTGGCCGGCGGTTAAACCATAAGCCTGTAATTTTGCAGGATCAAGGATTACTTTTATCTCCTTGTCACGGCCTCCTGTTACATTAACCGAAGCAACCCCGCTGATTCTTTCCATCTGGGGCTTTATTACATCTTCCGCGACTCTTTTCATTTCAGACAAATCAGTTCCTGATAAGCTGAAAGAAATAATAGGCATACTGTTGGGATCCATCTTAAATACCTGGGGAGTCTTGACTTCAGAGGGAAGCAACCCCTTTATCATATCTACTTTTTCCCGGATATCCAGTGCTGCCTGGTCCATATCGGTACCCCATTCAAGGGCAATACCAATCATGGACACACCGGGTTCTGACCATGAAATAATCTCATCAAGATTGTTTACAGTTGCCAGAGATGATTCCAAAGGTTTGGTTACCATATTTTCAACTTCTGCGGGGGAAGCCCCTTCATACTGGGTCATTACCAACACATAAGGCAAATTCATATCTGGATACAGGTCAACCCTTAACCTGGGCAAAGCCACCATACCCAACAGTACCAATGCAATTATCAACATACTTATAGCTACCGGGCGATCTACTGAAAAATCAACTATTTTCATTCTGACTCACCCCCTGGCTGGGGCAGTTCATCTTCCTTTCTGGTTGATTCTACAGATACTTTCATCCCATCCACCAGCAAATGGTTGCCCTTTCCGATAATTTTGTCACCTTGTTTCAAACCGGATGTGATCTGGGTATAACCTTGACCAACCATACCTGTTTCTACCCTGCGTTTT
>CAYUXS010000069.1:1586-1844 GCA_964448915.1 uncultured Peptococcaceae bacterium | reverse complement strand
CAATCCCGTTATCATATATAAACACCGCATAACCATCGTCCTGATCCAATAGCGCATCAGAAGGAACTACCAATGTACTTTCTACCCAGTCGGTGATAATTCTTACTTCTACCACCATTCCCGGCTTTAATTCACCACCGGCATCATCCTTAAGTTGAACTTCTATGGGATAAGCTTTAGTCTGGTGGTCAGCTTGAGGAGCAATAGTTTTAATAGTGCCTTCATAGGTCTTTCCGGTAGATGGCACAATAACATCAA
>CAYUXS010000069.1:0-1576 GCA_964448915.1 uncultured Peptococcaceae bacterium | reverse complement strand
CCTTAACCAGCAGTGGGCTATCTTGAATTATAGTAAAAACCGGTGTTTGCTGGGAAACCATTTCTCCAACATTTACTGTCCGCTTGGCCACAACACCGGAAATTGGTGAAGTTACCACTGTGTTGTTATAGTCCGACTTCGCTTTGTCCAGCATTACCTTAAGCTGGTTTATTTGAGCATTGTTGGCCTCAAAAGCACTTTGAGCTGCTGCAAGCTGGCCTTTGGCTGCTTCCAACTGGCTTTGAGAGGCAGCACCCATTTTAAATAATTCATCCGTTCTCTGGTAATTCAGCTTGGCATTATCATAAGCAACAGCTACTTGATACGAATTGGCCTCTGCAACTGCCAGACTGGACTCTGCCTGTTTTACTGCTATATAATAATCGTTTTGTTCAATAGTCAGCAATTTTTCGCCTTTTTGAACTCTTTTGCCCACATCTGCATGTATAGCGCTAACTCTCCCCATAACTTTTGGGGCTACAGTAGATTCTGAAAAAGCAGTAACCGTACCTGCAACTTTATATTCGTTGCCAAAGGGTTTGGCCATTACACTTAACACTTCAACCGGCTGGATCTTTTCATCAACCACAACTTTATCAAGGCTTTTATTATGTATTCGAATTGCTATTAAAGCTAAAATAAATAAAATAATTCCTGTAACAATAACAGGTTTTTTCCACTTTTTTTTAGGTTTAATACCGGTTATTTCACCTTTTATTTCAGCCATGCTTTTCCTCACCTATCTTCCTGCCGTAATCTACAGAAATCAGGACTTTAAGCAGCATAACAATCCCCCTGAATAAAATTAACTTGCTAAATAATTGACTATTTTAATTTACCTCTCGCCACCTTCAATGTCAACAATAATTATTGTAAAAAAAAGCCTGCTTATTAAGCAGGCTTTATTAATCTTTTTCTTTTCTTAATGCTTCCAATAATTTTCTGTACGTTTGGTCCAGACCCTCCGATATAACCTTGGTATTTCCTAAAACAGGCATAAAATTTGTATCTCCCCGCCAACGGGGAACCACGTGGACATGAAAATGATCAGGAACGCCTGCCCCGGCAGCCTTCCCCATATTAACACCAATATTAAAACTGTCGGGATTCATAGCCAAGCTTATTACCCGGGTAGCTTTCTGGACAGCCAAGCCCACCTCCAAAATTTCCTCCTGATCCATTTGTCCTATATCAGCAATATGCCTAACCGGAACTATTAATAGATGCCCATTATTATATGGATATAAATTCATTATGGCAAAAACTTTTTTCCCGCGCCACAGTATATAATTCCGGGCATCATCACCAGTTTTTAAAACTTCACAAAATACGCAGCCTTTATCGTGCTCCTTGCCTATATAAACCGATCTCCAGGGTGCCCATAACTTTTCCAAGTAAATCCCCACTTTCAACAATTCTCACCGGAATGTATGTAGATCCTTGGCACTCGTGCCGACACCATACAGACTACCTCATAATTAATGGTTCCAATCCACCGGGCAATATCCTCAACCGGCAAGGTTTCATTGCCCTGTTTCCCAAAAAGGACCACTTCGTCCCCCGGCTTAACGCCAGG
>CAYUXS010000068.1:3410-7353 GCA_964448915.1 uncultured Peptococcaceae bacterium | reverse complement strand
GCCCAGGTACCGGCCTTTACCGGCACTTTTTCCAACAAATCGCTTATTTGATTTTCAGTAGTTAAAACACCTATCAAATGGGTTAAATATCCCTCTTCTTTTAAAAAGTTAGCGTCCGCATCATAAGAAGCATTGACAATTTCATAAGGCTCTATATTCTGAAGAGAATGCATTTCTTTTCTTTGTTCATCTGTTATGCTTTCTGCAAGCTTTACAATTTCGTTATTAACACCTTTAAATTGCATGGGGACACGTTTACTTACACCGGCTAAATTAAAAGCCGGCTTTTCTTCGATCCTAAATTCCATAGGTACTCCCCCTTTAACAGTGATTACAAATGAAAGTTTGGGAAACGACTTGCTTATGCCTTTTTTCATTACCTACGAGGGCAAAAACTCACTCCATTTTTTAAATGCCCTGGTAAAACCGTCTATTGACTGGTAACCATACTTAAAAGCAACATCTGTTACCTTTTCTCCACGCAATAAATCCTTATTTGCTTCCGATAATTTCCTGTTTTTAATATATTCGCTTAATGTCAGCCCTGAAAGGTAAAAAAACACCTTTCTAAAATGATAGCCGGAAACCCCCGCATATTCAGATATTATTTCAAGAGGTAAATCCCCGGTCAAATGTTCCTCAATATAGTCGAGCACTTGATTTAACTCCTTTAACACAACTCCCCCCTGCCTTTCATATCTACACAATACCAAAGATACGGAAGTCATGCTCGACTTTTTTTACAAAAATAAATCGAAATAGTTATTATAATAAAGTAAATATTGATTTTTGGGCAGGGGTCAGAATGTCCATTATTCACATTGATATGGACGCTTTTTTCGCCTCTATAGAACAGAGGGACAACCCGGAATTAAAAGGCAGGCCGGTTGCAGTAGGCGGCAGCCCTAAACAGCGGGGAGTGGTGGCCGCCGCATCATATGAAGCGCGAAGGTTTGGCGTAAAGTCAGCTATGCCCATGGCTACAGCAATCAAACTATGCCCCGGGCTGATTGTTGTTCCAGCCAACCATAAAAAGTATAAGGCAGTTTCCGATCTCATCATGGAAATATTTTATTCGTACACACCACTGGTCGAACCTATTTCATTGGATGAAGCTTTTATAGATGTGCGGGGCAGTGAAAAGCTGTTCGGCTCCCCGGAATTTATCGGAGCACAAATCCAACAGAGCATTAGAAGAGAACTTCAACTGACTGCCTCTGTAGGTATCGGCCCCAATAAGTTTATTGCCAAGCTGGCTTCGGATTATCAAAAACCTGAAGGGTTCACAGTTATCCCACAGGATAAAGTCCTGGATTTTCTTGCCCCTCTTCCCATAGAAAAGATGTGGGGTACCGGCCTGAAAACCGCAGACGAGTTAAAGCGCATCGGTGTTTATACCATCGGCCAGCTAAGAGAACTGCCCCAAAGCTTTTTGGAAGAAAGATTTGGCAAGTACGGCAGGGTGCTTTTCGAATTTGCCCGGGGCCGGGACGACAGGCCGGTTGACCCATGCCGTAAGGCTAAATCGGTAGGCAAGGAAGTAACTTTTGCCGAGGATGTACAGGATATGGATAAGCTCCGGCAAACAATACGGGTGCTGACAGAGAAAGTCGGGCGCAGCCTGCGTTATGATAACCTAAAATGCGGTTCAGTAACACTTAAAATAAAGTATCCAAACCACAAATTGGTGACTCGCACAACAACTTTACCCGAACCAACCAATCTAACCGGCATCATTTACACTACAGCGATCCGCTTGCTGGAGCAGCACTGCAAAACCCCGGTAAGGCTAATTGGCGTAACCTGTGGCAAGCTAACCGGAAAACAGCTAATAACACTGTTTCCGGATGAACAACAGGTTAAAGAAGAAAACCTTACCAAAGCCCTGGATGAATTAAAAGACCGCTATGGCGAAGAAGTTGTTAAAGTGGCCAGTTTACTTGAAAAACCCAATAAACAAGAATAATACATCATAAAGGGACGCTAATGTTGTAACTATACCTATCTAATCTAATGCTTGGTTATTAAAATATCCCTGCAAATAGCTCCATTATTTGTTATCATTCTTCCGTGCAGCAAGTAATATAAGTACATGGCAACTATAACAAGACAGACCATACTTAAATATAAACCCCTAAAACCTATAACAGGAACAATAAATCCTAAAATATATGGGCCAATTCCAACAAGCCTATTCGGTGGTTGGCAGTAAGATTTATAGCGATTGCTTGGCCACTTGACATAAACGTTCCAAAACCAAGGCCGATACAAACTCCTGCCAGCAAAAGAATATAACCTTGATGAGCCTGGCTTAGGATAACCAAACCAAAGGAAAATATCAGAAATGATGGATACATCACAAAATTTTCGCCTTTTAAATCGAACCAGCGACCGGTTAACGGTCTCGATATTAATATGGCTATAGAATAAACAATAAAAAAAAGACTACCTGCATTAATCAAATTAATTTCTTTTACATAAGAAGAAAGAAAACTAATAATACTGGAATAGCTAACCCCGATAATGGCACCTATAACCGCAATAGAAAGTGCATTAAACTCGATAAAATTCCTTAGTCTAAATTTTTTCAGGTTAACTAGCTGTTCTTTAGTTAGCTCAACTTCTTTAACTTTTAGAAATAGTATTGCACTATAACTAATAACTAATAAAAAAAGACAAACCATTAAAATAGTATGAAAGCTCGACTTTTGATTAAGATACATTCCTAGAAATGGCCCGATAGCTGAAGCCGCCGTGGTACTCATTGCGAAATAACTTATCCCTTCTCCACGCCGCTCATATGGAATAATATCTGCAACAATTGTCCCTGTCGAAACCGAAGCAATTCCAAACCCTGCTCCATGCAAAAGCCTAATAAAAAAAAGCAACTGCAAGTTAGTTACTTTAAAATATAGTAACGTTGCAATCAGGTAGACTGTTAATCCGGTATATAACATCTTTTTACGCCCGACCAATTCGATCAATCTTCCTGAAATGATACGGGATATAAAGGCGCCCAAAATAAAAATACCGGCGGCAAGTCCGGCCTCACTGGGTGACGCTTGCAAATTATCCATCGCATAACCTGCAATTATAACCATCAATAAGTAATACACTAAATATATAAAGAAATTTACTAATGAATCGATCAAAAAATCCTTATTCCATAATTGTGGTTTAGTCATTTTATTACTCTCCTTAAACAAAAACAAAGAACTACAATGCCGCTCATTGAAGAAGCAATACAGGGACTTTTGCTCCCGGTTCCAACGGGGGATGCCCCGCCGGCAGTTCAATCAAAGAGTTGCAATTAAGCAGGGAACGAAGCATGCTGGACTTCTGTCCGGGCAGCAAATCCACCATCAAGCCTTCATGGCTGTAGTATGCATAACCCCTTAAGAAACGCCGCGGCCCTCCTTTTTTCGGAAAAGAACCGTTAATTTTGGCTGTTACATGATTATTAAGCGGTTTTAAGCCTTGCAATGCACGTAAAACTGGGGATGCCAGCAGGTGGTAACCCACGGTACAAGCTGCAGGGTTTCCAGGAAGTGAGATTACCGGTTTAGAGTCCAAAATTGCCGCACCGCTATGGCTCCCCGGTTTAATCTTAACTCCCCAAAACAGCACTTTGGCGGCAAGTTCCCTTAATATTTTAAGGGTATAATCATCTTTTCCTGAAGCAGTTCTACCGATGGTGAATACCAAATCAGATTTTTGAACCATCTTTTTTATCGCATCTTTTGCTTCTTCCCCGTCTTCACTGTTAATGATACATATTTCCTCAACCTGCCCCCCGCTTTTGGTTGCCAAAGCGGCCAACAAAGGCCCATTGCAATCCCTGTTTTGGCCAAACTCCGGTACAGCATTATAAGGGACTAATCCACTGGCAAGACTAAGGATCATAACCTTGGGGCGCCGGTAAACCTTTACCATGCTTTGCCCA
>CAYUXS010000068.1:0-3400 GCA_964448915.1 uncultured Peptococcaceae bacterium | reverse complement strand
AAGATCAGGTTTCCTTCTTCTAAAGTGACAGACTCTTGAGCTACTACAGCCCCGGTGCCTTCGGGCAAAGGCCGCCCTGTAAGGACCTCAACAGCATGCCCGCTTTCCAGTGTTTTTACGTCACTTTGTCTGGCTATTTTTGCTTTGCCAATCTTTAAGTCGTCTCTATGAATCGCATAACCGTCTACTGCCGCTTGCATGCATGCCGGTATGTTTGCCGGGGCAAAAAAATCATAAGCTGTAACCCTGCCCAGGGCATGCTCGAGTGAAACCGGCTCACTGGCCAGCGGCATAACATTGTCCAGCAATAATTCCTGTGCTTCTTCCAGTAAAATATTTGTCAACACTGGTAAGTACCCCCAAAAACTAATTGCCTTTCCCAAAGGAACAGTCCGGGAAGCGGCACTCGGGACACTCCTGGCAGAGGCCCCCATGCCCCAAACCAACAACATCATCCCTTACTATCCTTTCACCGGCAAAAAAACGGGGCAGCAGCAAATCAAAAATTGTATGGCGGTGAAACATAACACAACCCGGCAAACCACAAATGGGCGTATTCCCCAAATAAGCCATCATAAACATAGAACCCGGCAAAACAGGCGCCCCGTAAAACACTTCTTTTGCGCCAGATTTCCTAATCCCCAAAGGAGTAACATCATCAGGGTCTACAGACATGCCTCCGGTCACTAAAATAAGCTGTGAGCCTTCATCAATCATCCTGCGTATTTCCAACGCAATTATGTCTGAATCATCAGGAACGGTTACATGGCTAAAAATCCGCCCTCCAAATGATGAAACCTTGCTTTTTATAACATCGAAAAAGCCATCTTTAATGCGGCCTTCGTAAATCTCGCTGCCGGTAGTTATCACGCTTACCCAGAGAGGTTGAAACGGTTTTACGGCAAGCAATGGTTCCTTGCACAATACTTCTGCTTCTTCTATCAAATACCGGTCTATAGCCAAAGGAATAACCCTGGTTCCCGCCACCATCTGATCCTTTTTAACCCTCCTATTATTATGAAGGGTTGAAAAAGCAATACCGTTTAGGGAATTAAGCTGTTTCAACCTTTTTGAATCAACCAGCAAAAGGCCGTCATGAGCTGCAAAAATACTCACTTTTCCCTGGTTGGGCTTGCCCCAGTTAAGGCCTGTACCTGCGGCACATTGAGCCAATCGCAAAGCAGCTTCATCCTCGTGCACAAGATTCTGATTAGGCTCCCACACATAGATACTTTTTTTGCCTAGATCCAACAGGCGTGGGATATCTTCTTTCCTGATGATATGCCCTTTCTGAAATGCACGCTTTTTTAATTGGCCTGGGATGATTTGAGTTATGTCATGGCATAGAACCATTCCTACGGCCTCTTCTACCGGGACTTTTTTCATATTCAGCCTAACCCGCTTTCTCTATTTTTACTGCACATACCTTGTATTCACCTGTTTTGGTTATTGGATCAACAGCATGGCTTGTCAAAACATTGGTAGGGCTATCCTTGTAATGGAAGGACATCCAGATCATTCCCGGCGGGACACGATCTGTCACTTGAACCCTGGTAAATAATTCACCACGCCTTGAAACCACTTTAATTTTATCCCCTGAATCTATCCCCAGCCTTACAGCATCATCCGGGTTAACCTCTGCGTATTCTTCAGGCCACAGGCTATTAATACCTGAAGAGTATACGGTGGTCACATTATAATGCTGTAAAATCCTGCCTGTAGATAATAAGAATGGGTATTCCTTGTCCGGCAGCTCTGCCGGCGGAATATGGCCAATACCCTGGAAAAGGCCTTTGCCCCGGGTAAAGCAATCAGTATGCAAGCAGGGAGTCCCAGGGTGACAAGTTGTCGGGCAAGGCCATTGAATTCCCTTTTCGTTAATCCTGTTATAATTTATACCTGCATAAGAAGGTGTTAAGGATGCCATCTCATCAAAAATCTCTACCACATCTTCATACGGCCAGGAAAAGCCCATCCTTTCAGCCAAGGATAAAAACACCTGCCAATTGCTAAGTCCGGATAAAGGTTCTATTGCCTTGCGGACCCTCTGGACACGCCTTTCTGTATTGGTAAAGGTGCCATCCGTTTCAGCAAAACTGGCGGCCGGCAGGACAACATCGGCATATTCTGCGGTCTCTGTCAGGAATAATTCGTGAACAACAAGAAACTCAAGCTTCTCCAGGCCGGAGCGTATGTGATTGCTATTGGGATCCGATAAGACGGGGTTTTCACCCCAGATATACATAGCTTTAATCTCTTTTTTATTGGCTTTCTTAAACATCTCCGGGATCGTCAAGCCCACCTCGCCTGACAGGGATACACCCCAGGCTTCCTCAAACTTTGCCCTGACATCAGGATCATTAACACGCTGATAGCCTGGAAATACATTGGGAAGAGCCCCCATGTCGCAAGCCCCCTGGACATTATTTTGCCCTCTTAAGGGGTTAACACCTGTGCTGGGGCGGCCTATGTGCCCTGTTAGCAATGCCAAATTGGCAATACTCATAACGTTGCTTGTACCGCAAACATGTTCTGTAATTCCCAGTGTATAAAAGATCATTGCCTTGTCAGTGCCGGCATAAAGCCTCGCAACTGCATACAAATCTTCCTCAGGTACACCAGTTATCCTGGAAACATAATCAGGAGTATATTCTTTAACAGTTTCAACAAGGGCCTCATAATTTTCTGTTCTTTCAAAAATAAAAGTTTTATCCTGCAAACCTTCTTTTATGATGATATGCATCAAACCATTCAACAGGGGTATATCGGTGCCCGGCTGGATGCGCAGCCAGTAATCGGCTTCTTCCGCCAATTCTATGCGCCGGGGATCAACGACAATAAGTTTCGCACCCCTGCGTATTGCCTTCTTCATTTCATATCCAATAATTGGATGTGCTTCAGTAGTATTTGTACCGATCAAAAACAGCAACTCTGCTCCAACAATTTCAGAAATTGAGTTGGTCATTGCACCGCTGCCAAAAGAGGTGGCCAGACCGGCCACTGTAGGGGCGTGTCAGGTACGGGCACAATGGTCAATATTATTTGTGCCCATCACCACCCTTACAAACTTTTGGAACAGGTAATTTTCCTCATTGGTGCACCTGGCAGAGCTTAAGGCGGCAAAGGATTCCGGTCCATTTTTCTCTTTTATTTCTTTAAGACGAGAGCTTATAAGGTCTAAAGCTTCATCCCAGGAAGCAGGGACAAACTTCCCGTCTCGCTTGATCAAGGGGGTTTTAATCCTGTCGGGATGGTAAATAAAATCCCATCCGAACCTTCCTTTGATACACAATGCTTTTCCATTAACCACACTGTCGGGATTTGAAGTAACGCCCACTATTTCCCCATTTTTCACACAAAGGTCAAAGTTGCATCCAGTCCCGCAAAAAGGACAGGTGGT
>CAYUXS010000067.1:4693-7543 GCA_964448915.1 uncultured Peptococcaceae bacterium | reverse complement strand
AAAGTCAATTCCTTTAGTGTTAAATGTAATAAAAGCTCCTGCTGTTGCTCCGATTATTGAGCCGGTAACCCAATAAATATGGTTAAGCAGCGCTATGGCGAGAAAAAAAGAATGACTGTCGATGCCGTGGGGTACTTTGGCAGAACACAAAAGGGCATAAGTTTCATCGGTCAGGGCAAAGATCATGTAAAGTTTTTTACTGCCCATATTTTTAAACTTTTCCAAAAAAGACAGGCCGTATGCTATATGCCTGAAATTAACTAATAATGTGACTACTCCCACCTCAAACAATCCTACCGGCCCTTTAAAAAAATTGATCATTACAAACTGCATGGAACCTGCAAAAACTGTAGCACTTACCAATGCGGCCCATAAGTAATTAAACCCCACATTTTCAATCAGGAGCCCAAAAGCCATACCGGTGAACAGGTAACCAAGCATAACCGGGATGGTTAGGGGAAATGCCTTGATCAAAGCCTTCTTCATATTAACCTCCGGATAAAAAGCTGTAGAGGATCAACTAATTCCCAGTATACCATTAATAACTGTAAAATTTATCGTCATAAAAGGGAATTAATTAAAAATGTCGAATACATTTTTACAAGATTTTAGTATGATAATATATAAATATAATAAAAGGTGGCGGGGGTTAAAGATGGAATATCATAATAGATTAAAAGATCCCCTTATAGACAGGCTTTTTGAGGCAATATTAACTTTGGAAAACATTGATGAGTGTTATCGTTTTTTTGAGGATCTCTGCACTGTTGCTGAAATTAAATCAATGGCCCAACGTTTTGAAGTGGCAAAAATGCTCGAAAAAAACTGTACTTATGGGGAAATTGTAAACAAAACCGGAGCCAGCACGGCCACTATAAGCAGGGTGAAAAGAGCTTTAAATTTTGGAGCGGATGGATACAAACTTATTTTAGATAAGATTGGTTCAAAGCAATAGTACTTGGCAAAGGGACCTGATGGTTCCTTTTTGGCTTATATAGTTGACAGGCTAATAAATTATCGCTTGACTATGGCATTGAAAAATATTACTATGTTAGCAAGGTGACATTTTAACGCATTAAAATCATATGAAAGGAGAGGCCCGGCTATCAAACCTTAGAGTTAGTCGCCTAAGGAATTTTTGAGACAGCCGGGTTCGAATCGTGATTAGGATATTGGAATTTTCTGAAGCGGAGGAGCTGTTTAATAAAAGGAAACAGGCAGGCGATCCGGAGTTGGAGAAAAGGGTGTCCGGCATTATTAATGATGTTAGGACTCACGGAGATTCCGCATTAATACGTTTGAGCCGTGAATTGGATGGCTGTGAATTAAAACCAGCCCAACTCAAGGTTGCCGGAGAGGAAATTGAACAGGCTATATCCAGGGTTGATAAGGCTTTCTTACAAGCTATCAAAAAAGCAGCGGAAAATATTAAGGCTTACCATTGTAAACAGCTTAAAAATTCCTGGCTGGATTTAGCCAGGGACGGGGTGATTTTAGGCCAATTGATTAGGCCTATCCATAGAGTTGGGATATATGTCCCGGGGGGAAAGGCCAGTTACCCCTCTTCGGTTTTGATGAATGCAATACCTGCCAAAGTGGCTGGTGTTGAAGAAATAGCAATGGTTACCCCTCCGGGTAAAAATGGCCGGATAGATCCCCACACCCTGGCAGCTGCTGTTGAGGCGGGAGTAACAGAAATATACCGGATTGGCGGCGCCCAGGCAGTCGCGGCTTTGGCGTATGGCACCGAAACTGTTAAGCCGGTAGACAAGATTACTGGCCCTGGCAATCGTTATGTAACTATGGCCAAGCGTTTGGTTTTCGGTACAGTTGATATTGATATGCTGGCCGGGCCCAGCGAAATATTAATTGTTGCTGATTCCGGGGCGAACCCTGTTTATATAGCTGCAGATTTGTTGTCACAGGCAGAGCATGACGAGATGGCTGCTGTGGTGCTTATTACGCCCGACAGGGATTTGGCCCGTAAGGTCAATATTGAATTGCAGGCCCAGTTGGAACTTATCAGCAGGAAGGACATTGCCGGCAGGGCGATAGCCAATTATGGCGCAATAGTTATAACCGGGAGCCTGGAGGAAGCTATAGAGCTGTCTAATCGTTTTGCTCCCGAACACTTGGAGTTAATGGTCAGTGAACCGTTTAGCCTTTTGGATAAGGTAAAATCAGCAGGGGCTGTATTTTTAGGCCAATATACCCCTGAACCGGTTGGAGATTACATGGCAGGACCCAACCACGTTTTGCCAACCAGCGGTACTGCACGGTTTGCTTCGCCTTTGGGGGTAGACCAGTTTATCCGCCGTACCAGCCTGTTGTGCTATAACGAAAATGCACTGTACAGGGAAGCTGCGGATATAATAAAACTTGCGGAAATGGAAGGTCTGGATGCCCATGCCCGTTCTGTAGAAGTAAGGCTTGGCAGGGGAAAAGGCAATAAAACCCGTTATGGCAATATTGGAGGCAGCGAGAAAAGTGACTTATAAGTTTAATATTGAAGACCTTGTAAGGCCTGATTTAAAAAATCTACAGCCTTATGAAACACATTATGCTCCTGGGGCGATAAGGCTTGATGCCAATGAAAACCCCCATGATTTTCCTCCCCAGGTAAAGGAATATATCATGTCTCAAGTGGGACCGCAGCTTTTTTGCAGGTACCCAGATTCTTTAGCCAGGGAACTGGTAGCGGATCTTGCCCGGTTTGTAGGTGTACGCCCGGAAAATGTAATTGTCGGGAACGGTTCCGATGAAATTATACAAAATTTAATGCTGGCTTTTGGCAAAGGAAAAAATGTTTATATTACTACTCCAACCTTTGGCATGTATAAGATCCATGCC
>CAYUXS010000067.1:0-4683 GCA_964448915.1 uncultured Peptococcaceae bacterium | reverse complement strand
CAGGAGTGCCGGGGCTATACCGGTGGAAGTGCCCAGGGGCCCCGAGTTCCAAGTGGATTTCAAGGCGTTGGCAGAATCTGAAGGTGACAACCCCGGCATTATGTTTATATGCAGCCCAAACAACCCTACAGGCAATGCTGTTGACCCGGTTGATGTTGAAATGCTGGCCGGCGCAGTAAAATCATTGGTGGTGGTGGATGAAGCGTATATTGAGTTTGGGGGGCAAAGTTGTTTGCCCTTACTTGAAAAATGCCCAAACCTGGCGATTACGAGGACTTTTTCCAAGGCTTACGGTTTGGCAGGGCTTCGGGTCGGGTATATGCTGGCCGGAACTGCGATTATACGCGAGTTAATGAGGATTAAGCAACCTTTTAATGTTAATTCATTTACCCAGATGGCAGCCAGGTCGGTTATCAAGTATAACAACTTGTTTAATTCCAGGATCAAAGGGATAATTGTTGAAAGGGAAAACCTTGTCAAGAAGATGTCCCAGTTGCCGGGCCTGATCAAGTATCCAAGTGTGGCCAACTATATTTTATTCCGCACTGCCAAGCCGGCCTATGAAGTTTACAAGCAGTTAATGGCTAAGGGAATAATTATTAGGTATATACCTATGCCTGGCAGGGGCGACTATTTAAGGGTTACTGTGGGAACTCCACAGGAAAATTTAATTTTTATCAAAGAGCTGGAGCAAATCCTAAATGCATAATATTAGTTGAAAAGAGTATGTTAAATTGGAAAATTATGACCGGAAAGCCTATGTAGAAATAAATCTTGATTTGGATGGCCGGGGGATAGTTAAAACCTCTACCGGGGTGGGTTTTTTTGATCATATGTTGGACCTTTTTGGCAAACACGCAGGTTTTGATCTTGAAATTGAAGTTAAAGGCGATCTTTGGGTGGATGCCCATCATACAGTAGAAGATAGCGCTATCTGCCTGGGCAAGGCTTTGAAAAACTCCCTGGGCACAAAAAGAGGCATAAACCGTTATGGCCATATTATCTTACCTATGGATGAAGCTCTGGTAATGGTGGCCTTGGATTTGGGCGGCCGCGGCTATTTGAGTTTTGATTATGAGTTCAAATCACCCAAGGTTGGTGATATGGATACAGAACTGGTAGAAGAATTTTTACGGGCTTTTGCTATGAACGGCGAACTGAACCTGCATGTAAAGATCCTGTCAGGCAGTAATACTCACCATATAATAGAAGCCATATTCAAAGGGCTGGCCAGGGCATTGCGAATGGCAGTAGCCTGGGGAGAAGAAAAAGATATACCGTCCACTAAGGGAGTGCTTTAGGGCATAAGGGACGTTCCTAAAAGATCAGGAGATCAGGATTTTATCTATTCAAAATACTCTGGAGGTCTTTATTTTGATTGCGGTTATTGATTATGGTATGGGTAATTTGCGTAGTGTTGTACAGGGTTTTGAAAAAGCCGGTGTCAGGGTACAAATTGTCAGGCAGCCCGAGGATGTTGATTCTGCCGGCGGTGTGGTGCTCCCCGGTGTAGGGGCATTTGCCGATGCTATGAACAACCTGAAAAAATCGTCAATGGACCAGGCAATTAAACAAGCAATAAATAAAGGAAAACCTTTTTTGGGGATATGCCTTGGTTTGCAGCTTTTATTCGAGGCCAGTGAAGAGTGGGGTTACAACAAGGGGTTAGGTGTTTTCCCCGGTATGGTAAAAAGGCTGCCCGATGGCCTTAAAGTCCCGCATATGGGTTGGAACCAGGTAAAACAGTTGGGTAAATTTGAGATTTTTAAAGATGTGCCGGATAATTCGTTTTTTTATTTTGTCCACTCTTATTATGTAGACTCCCAGCAGGAATTTATCAAAGCCGGCACTACTGATTACGGGATAACTTTTACATCCGCTGTTTCCTTTGAAAATATTTTTGCTATACAGTTTCACCCGGAAAAGAGCAGCATGTTAGGTTTAAGCATTTTAAGGAACTTTGGGAGGATTGTAAAAAAATGATAATATTTCCGGCGATTGATATACGTGCGGGCCGGTGTGTAAGGCTGGTAGAAGGCAGGTTGGACCGTGAAACAGTGTATTTTGATGATCCTGCAGCCGTCGCCAAAGTATGGCAGGATAAAGGTGCCCGCTGGCTTCATGTGGTTGATCTTGACGGGTCATTTAGCGGCTCCCCGCAAAATATAGAGGTGGTAAAAAGGATCAGGGAAAATATTAGTATCCCCATGCAATTGGGTGGAGGCATACGGGATCTTGAAACAATTGAACAATTGCTGGGTATTGGGGTGAACCGGGTAATATTGGGTACCGTAGCCATAAAAAACCCGGGTTTAGTGGCTGACGCTGTAGATAGGTTCGGTGAGGATTCGATAGTTTTGGGGCTGGATGCCCGGGATGGAAAAGTTGCCATAGAGGGATGGGATATTACTTCAGAGAAAAGTGCGGTAGATTTGGCTTTGGATATGAAGATTGTAGGTATTAAAAGAATCATTTATACTGATATTGCCAGGGATGGCACTTTAAAGGGCGTAAATATCGAGGCGGTAAAGGAAATGGCCAGGAAGACAGGGGTTTTGGTAATTGCTTCCGGAGGCGTCAGCACTCTGGACGATTTAAGGGAAATAAAAAAACTTGCCGGATATGGTGTGGAAGGTGCAATAATGGGCAAGTCTCTTTATGAAAAAACTGTTTCTTTAGAAGATGCGCTTAAGCTGGCCGAGGCAGAATTGGAGGAATAACCTGTGTTGACCAAAAGGATAATTCCCTGCTTGGATGTTGCCGGCGGCAGGGTAGTAAAAGGGAAAAATTTTATTAACCTGAAAGATGCAGGGGATCCTGTGGATCTCGCGGCTTTTTATGATCAAGAAGGAGCAGATGAACTGGTTTTTTTAGATATAACCGCTTCTTCTGATGGCCGTAAAACTGTCCTTGATATGGTGTACCGTACGGCAGGCGAGGTATTTATACCCTTTACAGTTGGTGGGGGCATCAGTACTTTGGAGGATATACGGGATATCCTGTCAGCCGGGGCGGATAAAGTATCAATGAATACACCCGTGGTACAGAATCCTGATTTGGTTTCCATGGCGGCGGAACGTTTCGGAAGCCAATGTATTGTTGTAGCCATTGATGCCAAAAGGATTGCCCCGGGCAGTTGGGAAGTTTACATTCATGGAGGCAGGACTCCCACCGGCATTGATGCCGTTCAGTGGGCGAGAAAGGTTGAAAGCCTTGGTGCAGGGGAGATACTTTTGACCAGCATGGATGGGGATGGCACCAAGGACGGGTATGATCTTGAACTGGTTCGTACTGTTTCACGAGCGCTTAATATTCCCGTAATTGCTTCCGGTGGGGTCGGCAACCCGGAGCATATATTGGCCGGGCTTACCGAGGGTGAAGCTGATGCTGCTCTGGCGGCTTCTATTTTTCACTTTGGCGAATACAGTATTAAAGAAGTTAAAGAGTATTTAAGAGATCATGGTGTTGCCGTAAGGTTGTAAACAAGGCAATTTAACAATAGGGGGCGGTTAGAATTTCTTTTGACGTTAATTCACTAAAATACGATGGACAGGGGTTAATTCCCGTGATCGTCCAAGATGAGGAAACCAAAGAAGTTTTAATGCTGGCTTATATGAACAGTGCAGCGGTTGAAAAAACATTGCAAAGCGGGGAAACCTGGTTTTGGAGCAGGAGCAGGCAGAAATTTTGGCATAAAGGCGAATCATCAGGAAACACCCAAAAAGTTACCGGTATATTTTATGACTGTGACAAGGATACTTTGCTGGTGAAGGTAATACAAAAAGGCGCCGCCTGTCATGAAGGGTACTACACTTGTTTTCATAAGCGTATAGACCCCGGCGGTGAAGTGGAAGTAGTGGGTGAAAGGCTTTTCGATCCCAAAGAAGTATACCGCACTTGAGGGTGGGGCCTGCCAGACCGGAAGCCGGAATTTAGAATCCGGAATCCAAAAAAACATTCAGCGATTTTTTAGCGGTGGCCAATGGCCACCGCTGTTTATTTACCGCATTAAAGGAAAACGAAAGGCCAGTCGCTTATAATCTATACCTATTTTTAATCGACTTCCGGCTGTTTAATTCTGACCACTGGCAGATCGGAATACCCCATGGCAATGTGGTATAATTTACCCAGGTTTTCTGGAACAGTAATAATGGGGGTTGTTTATGGAAATTCTTGCTGGATTAAATAAGAATCAAAAGCTGGCAGTAGAAACTACAGATGGACCTTTGCTGGTAATGGCCGGGGCCGGCAGCGGCAAAACCAGGGTGTTGACAACTAAAATTGCTTATTTGATTAAGAATAAAGGTATAAAACCAATAAAGCAGCCAAGGAAATGAAGGACAGGGTTGCAGCCATGGTACCGGATGATGTCAAGGATATCTGGGTATGTACCTTTCATGCGGCCTGTATGAGGATATTAAGAAAACAGGCAGTTTTTGCCGGTTACAAACAAGGATTTTTGGTTTACGACGACAGCGACCAACTAACAGTTGTAAAAGAATGCCTTAAAGAGCTCAATATTGATGAAAAGAGTTTTCCGCCCAGGGCCATACTGTCATCAATATCCCAAGCAAAAAACAGGCTGGTGGGACCTGATGAATTCGAGGAGCAGGCTTATGACTTTTATTCAAAGCTGGTAACCAGGGTATATAAACTATACCAGTCAAAACTTATCAGCAATAA
>CAYUXS010000066.1:0-7726 GCA_964448915.1 uncultured Peptococcaceae bacterium | reverse complement strand
TCCTAACACATATAATTCTATATCTTTTCAACAAAAAAATAAATACTGCTTGAATTGCCCACTTAGACTGTCATATTTTGCCTTTCCAATTAATAAACAATATTAACCGGCATAGGAGGTTTGCTATGGAAACCTTTGAAAATAAAATAGTGCTTATATTTTTCACTGCCCTTGGGGTTATGCTGGGATCGGTATTAATTGGCTCATTGGCTGCCTTACTGATGCAGCAGGCCCCCATAGGGGTAATGTTAAAACTGGCCCGGGACATAAAAATATGGGCTATAGCTGCCGCAATAGGAGGAACTTTTTCCACATTTGAAATATTTGACAGCGGCTTATTCAGCGGCGAGGTCAGGGCAGTAATAAAACAAATCTTATATATAATAAGCGCTTTGGCCGGGGCCCAGACAGGTTATTACCTGATTATTGCTTTGTGCGAAGGTAGGTTTAAATGAACCAGCCAACCTATAAGATTTTATCAGTATTAATATTGGGTTTTTTGCTTGGGGCGTCACTTACCAATGTCTTTATCGGCTCTCAAATAGATAACCTTACAATGGCCAATCAAACACTGCGGCAAGAATTAATGGATTTACAATTAAAAAACCAGCAACAAAAAGAAAAAAGCAATTCAATAAACAAACATGTTATTAACAGTGTAGAAACCTTTTTAATAATAGAGTCCGCCGATGAACTTACAGATCACGATAAAATGTCCTTGGAACTGGAATGCAATAAAAAGGTGAAAGAAATGCTTCAACCCCTGATTGGCCAGGAAATATCAAACATCGACAGCCTTTTGATCCCGCGAATCATTGATAATCGTGAAATAGAAGCCAATGGCAATAAATACAAAATCAAAACCAACCTTATCGTCTTAAATAAGAAAACCTTGGTATACCTAAAAGCCTCTCAAATCAAAAATAATAATGGTATCGCAAATTAATTTTACTGTATTTTCTTAAAATAATAAGCCAACAAAAAAAATATTAAAGGCAAAAAGGCCAGTATTCTAAACCAATTTTCTGTTCCGCCGAAATACATTGAAGGAAATAAACTAAATAAACCGGCCGCAAATAACAGCTTCCAAGATTTTTTCCTAAAACCATAGACTAAAAAAATAAATGTTAAGCTTATTAATAACCAAAAGGCAGGGATTATCCAATTAAAATATTCCATCCTTAACCTCGTTGATACCGGACATTTTCTAATGTCTTTTCTATACTAATAGACTAATAGGGACGCCTTACAGGCGTCCTACAAAGAACATAATACTATAATCTATGTGCCTAACATCCACTATCTTTACACATCCAGGTTCTTTACATACCTTGCGTTTTCTTGAATAAATTCGCGCCTTGGTTCAACTTTATCACCCATTAGCGTTGAAAAAATTGCGTCCGCCTCTATTGCATCTTCTAAATTTACCTGCATTATCGTACGTGTTTCAGGATCCATGGTGGTTTCCCAAAGTTGGGTGGCATTCATCTCCCCTAAACCCTTATATCTCTGAATACTAACCCCTTTCCTGCCAATAGCTTCAAGTTGTTCCTCCAATTCACGATCGCTGTATGCATATTGTTGGTTTTTCCCCTTTTTAATCTTGAATAGGGGTGGTTGAGCAATATAAACATATCCGTTTTCTATAAGGTTTCTCATGTGCCTGTAGAAGAAAGTCAACAACAAAGTCCTTATATGGGCACCATCCACATCCGCATCGGTCATAATTATTATCTTATGGTACCTGGCTTTACTTAAATCAAAATCATCTCCAATACCGGTTCCTAGTGCTGTAATAAGTGAACGTATTTCTTCATTGCCCAGAATTTTGTCCATCCTGGCTTTTTCCACATTTAATATTTTACCGCGCAGCGGCAATATGGCTTGGAATTTTCTGTCCCTTCCCTGCTTTGCAGATCCTCCTGCCGAATCCCCTTCTACAATAAACAGTTCCGATAAAGCAGGATCCCTCTCACTGCAATCCGCCAATTTGCCTGGAAGCGAGGAACTTTCAAGAGCACTTTTCCTCCTGGTCAATTCACGGGCTTTTCGTGCAGCGTCCCTGGCCCGGGAAGACAAAATTGCTTTTTCAATTATTTTTTTTGCTTCTTGAGGGTTTTCCTCCAAAAAAGTACCTATACCCTCTGAAACAACCCAATCTACTATTCCACGAACTTCACTGTTTCCAAGCTTTGTTTTAGTCTGCCCTTCAAATTGAGGTTCCGGTACTTTGGCATTTATTATTGCCGTCATACCTTCACGGATATCTTCCCCGGCCAAAGATGCAATGCCATTTTTGAAATAATTGTACTTTTTGGCATAGTCATTTACTACCCTTGTCAGGGCTGACTTAAAACCGGCCTCATGGGTCCCGCCGTCGATGGTATGAATATTGTTTACATATGAAAAGAGGTTTTCTACGTACACCTCGGTGTATTGAATGGCGATTTCTATTTGAACGTTATCTTTTTCACCTTCAAAGTAAATAATTTTATCATGCAGGGGTTCTTTATTTTTATTTACATAGCGGACAAAATCCGTTATTCCCCCTTCATATTGAAAAACCTCTTTATAACCTATCCTTTCATCTCTTAAAGTAATTTTTAGCCCTTTATTTAAAAAAGCAAGCTCCCTAAGCCTTTGTTTTAAAATATCGGTACTGAAAGTGACTTCTTCAAATATTGTGGGATCAGGTTTAAAAGTTATCCTGGTACCGGTTGACTCGGATGTCCCAACAATTTCCAAGGGGCTGACAGTTTGCCCTTGCCTGAACTTTTGCCTGTATATATTGCCATTTCTTTTAACTTCTACTTCCAGCCATTCCGACAGGGCATTTACCACTGTTACCCCTACCCCGTGAAGGCCGCCGGATACCTTGTAACCGCCGCCTCCAAATTTACCTCCGGCGTGAAGTATTGTCAGGACTGTCTCAACTGTGGATAAACCTGTTTTGGGATGGGTCTCTACAGGAATACCACGGCCGTTATCTATAACAGAAACCGTGTTGTCATCATGGACCACGACTTCAATATAGTCGCAAAAATTAGCCATGGCTTCGTCAATGCTGTTATCCACAACTTCATAAACTAAGTGGTGTAACCCTCGCGAACTGGTGGAACCAATATACATGCCAGGCCTTTTTCTTACAGCCTCAAGACCTTCCAGCACTTGTATCTCTTCAGCATCATACCGGTTATTATTATTAATATCCTGCAATAATAATTGACCCCCTATCCAAAATGACATGTACTCCTGCAGTACATCTCATCCAAGGTATATTCGCCACAATAGTTACACCAAATAATGATTATTCTTCAAACACAAATACTTCTTTTGATCTCTTTTTTAAAGTGTTGCATGAAATTGAAGAAATATATACTTTCTCATTAGTAATTATGTATGACTTTTCTTTATCAACTTCTGAAATGTTTTCTAAAAAACCTTCATCTTGTGCAATTTGTATAAAGTCTTTGTTAATATTGGAATTACCTTTTTTGTAGTTCATTATTGCAATAATATCTTTTTTTGGAATTATTTTATCTCCACCAAGATGTAGAAACATAATTAACCTCCTTTGTATATTTTACCATCTAAAACTACATAGTTATCTTCTTTTCCGTTAAAATACCCTTCCAAACTTTTTTCTGAAGTTATAAATACTTGGCTTTGATCCGCCAGTATTTCAATAAGTCCCTTTTGCCTATATTGGTCCAATTCTAAAAAAACATCATCTAAAAGCAAAATAGGATATTCATTATACTCCTGGTAGAACATTTTCATCACTGCTATTTTTAAGGCCAAAATAACTGTCCTTTGCTGCCCTCGAGAACCAAAGTTTTTTACGTTAATACCATTTAAGAAAAATATCAAATCATCTCTATGAGGCCCATATAATGTCTGCTGCCTGTAAATTTCCTGGTTTAAACAATTATCAACTGTTTTTTTAAACAATAAGGATATGTTTTCTTTATTCATACCCTTTTCTAAAGGTAAACTGGAAATATAATTAAAAGTTATTTCCTCCTTACCACTGGTAAGGTTTGAAACTACTTCCCTTAAATAAGGGAAAATCTCTTTTAGTAAGCCTATTCTTGCTTCTATTAAATTCGACCCATAATAAACAAGCTGTTCATTCCATGGTTCGATCAAAGCTCTTATATTTGCGTTGCTCCCATTAGTTTTAAGAAGATTATTCCGGTGAGCGACTACTTTCTCATATTTATCCAAATTATGCTGGTATTCAATGCTTAAAACACCTAACTCAAAATCAATCCATTTTCTTCTTTCCAAAGGGGAACCTGTTATTAAGCCGAGATCCGCAGGTGTAAAAGCAACTGCATACCCGTACCTGCAAAGATTGTTTTTATTTTCCTTACTGCCGTTTACTTTAAATACTGTTTTTGAATTACTGTTTAAATAAACTTCAAGTTTAATTGAAGAATGGTTATTATTTATTATCGCGGACGCATAACTTTCAGTCCCATTGTAACCAATTATATTTTTTATTTTTGAAGTCCTAAAAGATCGCCCGTTAACACAAAAAAATAATGCTTCCAATAAATTGGTTTTTCCCTGAGCGTTTTTTCCAGAAATAATATTGATAAATTCACCAGGAGACCACGACAAGTCTGAATAATTTCTAAAATTTTTCAGTACCAGCCGTTTAATTTTCATTACTATATCCCCTAAAATTAAGTTACCACTTTTTACTCCCTGGATCTGGCCGGTACTATAATCGAAATATGCCCTTCATCCAGGCTGGATTCCAGTAAGGCGGGAGTATAATTGCCGGTCAGGTTAATAATTATCTCATCCCCATCGTGAGCTCTTATGGCATCCCAAAGGTAACGAACATTAAACAGTATATCATACTTGTCCCCCTCAACCATTGCAGGTACCTCTTCCCTTATCCATCCGCTTTCAGACCTTACACTGATCAAAACCCCTTCTTCGGTTGATTTAAACATCACCAGGGAATTTTTTTCACCTGCCAAAAGGGACGCCCTATCTGCAGATTCCAATAATTCTTTAACCGGGGCTTTGATTTTACAGCTAAAATTATTCGGAATTACCTGGCGGTAAGAGGGGAATTTCCCGGGAATTAAGCGGGATATTATTTTTTTATCCTCTGTTTCAAACATAATGTGGTTTTTATACAAGACCACATTTATGTTTTCGTCTCCCCCCATTACTCTTAATACCTCATTTAAAGCTTTTCCAGGAATAACCTTATTTATAATCTCGCTTGAAGAACCGTTAATTTTAAATTTCTTAAAGGCCAACCTAAAGGTGTCTGTAGAAACCATTGCAGCCTCTTCCCCATCTATCTCCAATAAAACACCGGTAAAAATTGGCCTTGAATCATCATGGGAAACAGCGTAAATTACTTTTCTGATTATATCTTTTAATGTATCCGAAGGGATCATAAACCTAAATTCTTCTTCTGTTGCTTTCATGTGAGGAAAATCCTCGGGATTAAAGCCATTTACGGTAAATTCGGATTGCCCGTACCTTACCGTTACCATTTGCCCGTCACCGATAGACTCAAATTCGATAGTTTTGTCCGGAAGTTTTTTGGCAAATTCAGAAATATATCTTGCGGGTATGATTATGCTTCCAGATATTTCCATTTCTACTGGGACAGAACTTGTAATAGATATATCCATATCAGTAGCCGTTAACTTTAATACACCGTCATCGCACTGGAAAAGGATACCTGTAAGTACCGGCAAGGGGCTTTTTGCAGAGATTGCTCTTTGTACGTTTTGAATAGCGTATTGGAGGTTTTCTTTACTAGTAAAAAATTTCATAATTTTTATTCATTCCTCATATATTTATTATTAAATGTTTCTAGAAGTAGTAATAGTTGCTGTGGATATGTGCAATTACTATAAAATGCCCGTGTTTACTGCTTTTAGGGAGTTCTTTTTAGTGTCATTTTTACGACATTTTTTTTAAAAAAAGTGGACAAGTTTTTTTTAAAAAAATAAAAATAAAATTATTCACATTTACCAAAAATCAATTGTTTTTAATTTTGTGGATTAGATCTTTTATTGTTTGCTCCAAGTCAGGATCCAGCTGCATTTCACTGCTTATTCGATCACATGCATGCATAACTGTGGTATGATCCCTGCCGCCAAAATACTCCCCTATTTTTGGCAGTGATAAATCAGTCATTTCCCTGGTTACGTACATAGCTATTTGCCTGGGATAAGAGACAACCCGGGTCCTTTTTTTGGCTTTCAGGTCCTCTACCCTAATATTAAAATAATCGGCTATAATTTGTTGAATTAATTGAACAGTAATAATTCTTGGTTTGCTTTCTGGGAATATGTCTTTTAAAACATCTTCAGCCAGGGAAAGATTTATTTCCTGTTTATTAAATGAAGCATAAGCAATAAGCCTGATCAATGCCCCTTCCAGTTCACGGATATTGGACTGGATTTTAACAGCAATATAGTTAAGTACTTCGTCGGGTATATCAAGATTTTCCTGCTGGGCTTTTTTTCTAAGTATAGCTATCCTGGTTTCAAAATCAGGGGGCTGCATATCGGTAATTAGTCCCCATTCAAATCTTGATCTTAAACGATCTTCCAAAGTAGGTATATCTTTTGGAGGACGATCACTGGAAATAATTATTTGTTTATTTGCCTCATATAACGAATTAAAAGTATGGAAAAACTCTTCCTGTGTACTTTCCTTACCGGCTAAAAATTGGATATCATCAATAAGCAGGATATCAACATTCCTGTATTTATTGCGAAATTCATCAGTTTTATAATACCTTATTGAATTAATCAACTCATTGGTAAACTTCTCAGAAGTTATGTACAAGACTTTAAAATATTTTTTCTTAGCCAGGACATGGTGGCCAATTGCATGCATTAAATGGGTTTTCCCCAAACCCACACCGCTGTATATAAAAAGAGGATTATAAGATTTTGCCGGCGCATCTGCCACAGCCTGGGAAGCAGCATGGGCAAAACGGTTATTATTTCCAACCACAAAAGTATCAAAAGTATATTTATGATTTAATAAAGGCCTTTTTTCTTCTATAATTTGCGGATTTTTTTGTTTTTTATTGATTTTACTGGCAATTTCATGGTTTAAAATAAACTCAACATTAATTTCCTTTTCCAGATAATCATATAAGATACTGTGGATAATAGGACCGTACCGGTCATTTAGCCATTCACTGGAAAATTTATCCGGGACCTCAATAAAAAAAGAGTCGTCTATCAATGAAACAGGCTTCATTAATTGTACCCAAGTATCTATTGAAGGACTGTTAAGTTTATTTTTTAAGGTCGTAAGAATATGCTCCCAAATTTCATTGAGGCTTGCCTTGTTTATCATGTATGCCTCCACATAATTTTGGTTAAATAACATAATAAATAGTAAGTGGACAGATAAAAATCCCCACATTTTTAGATGGTATTGATTATCGTGGGAAAATTGTTGAAAAATGTATTAACATGTTGATAATTCTGTGGACAAATTAGAAAATAAAGCTAATGAAATGATAACAGATTTTAGTTTTGTTATCAACAATGATGAAAATGCTTTATTTTCTATTTTTCTTGACTGTCAAAACCATTCTAATATATAATATGGTTTGTTTATTATTAAATAGGGTGTTAAAAAGTTTTTATATACAGCCAATTGATCTGGAGGTGGGTAAAATATGAAACGCACATACCAGCCGAAAAGAAGAAAACATAAAAGA
>CAYUXS010000065.1:5863-7774 GCA_964448915.1 uncultured Peptococcaceae bacterium | reverse complement strand
GGTGATTGTACTTTCAGCAGTAATTTTATCGGCAACTCTAATTTTGCTTTTGGTAGGAGCCCGGTATTTTTAATTGACCGGGCAGGCATTGCCATTATTGGCGGGATCCTCACCGTGGCAACGGGAATTCTTAGTTTTGACCAGGCTGTGCGTTACATCGACTTCAGGACTATCGTGCTTTTATTTTCAATGATGATTGTAACTGGAAATTTAAAAAGAGCCGGCTTTTTTAGTTTTTTTGTTCATTACCTGGCAAAAAAATTTAAAACCAAAGATAAGCTTCTTCTGGGAGTAATTTTAACAAGCGGGTTATTATCAGCCTTTTTTATTAATGACATCGTGTGCCTTTTGTTAACCCCAATAATAATCATGATTTGCAGGAAAACGGAGCTCCCCCCGGTTCCTTATTTAATTGGTGTTGCAACTGCATCAAACGTCGGCAGTGCCGGCACTATTTTAGGAAACCCACAAAACATTTTAATAGGAAACATATCAAATATCGGTTTTTTCAACTATTTTGCAAAAGCTTTTCCCTTGGCACTGGTAGGTTTATTGGTTAATTATTATGTAATAAAACTGCTCTATAGTGGATTGCTTAAAGGGGAAATAACCGCCAAAATCCAAGCTTTTAGGGGATATCACCGTTACTTGATGGTCAAAAGCATTATTGTAACTACGGCTATTTTGGCAGGCTTTATATTTTATAAGGAACCCGCCCTAATTGCAGGCCTTGGCGCTGCATATCTCCTTGTAACCAGAAGAGTAAAGCCAGACAAGATCTACGCAGATATTGACTTTAACTTGCTGGTGATTTTTTGTGGATTATTTGTTATTGTTGGTGGGGTTGAGCAGAGCGGTTTGCTGGAAAAAGCAATTGATGCTTTCCGCTTTGACAATTTTTTTTCATTTTCTGTAATTACAGTTGTTATGTCTAATGTTTTTAGTAATGTTCCGGCTGTAATGCTTCTCAAGTCTTTTATCCCTATACCGGGCAGTGGGATCTGGTGGATAGGCCTTGGTGTTTTTAGCACGTTTGCAGGTAATTTAACCTTGACCGGCTCGATAGCAAATTTAATAGTGGTGGAAAACGCTAAACAAGAGGGGATTAAAATAAGTTTCTGGGAGTATTTTAAAGTGGGCTTCCTGTTAACGGTAATACTCACACTACTGGCACTTGGTTACTTCAGCATTCAGATGCCCTTGTTGATTAGATAATCGTAGTGCTGCATTATAAACCTGGCTGACATTTCACCAATTGCCGCAATATCTTCTGTATGTAGATAGCGATTGGCGGTTGAATCGAATAAAATATTGGCAGAGCCTTGCAGTTCATCATCTGGCAGCCATATTTTAATGGTTAATGGAAAGTTGGGGAGTAAAAACAGTGTGCAGCAGAAATCTGCCCCATCACCCAGGCTTCCTCCCAAATCATTGGCGACTTTTTTTAATAAGGTGATTGATTTTCCTGCGGACCAGGTGGCGAGCTTTGATATAGCTTCTCTTTTAAAAGCATAATAATATACATGCCCGTCCTGAAGTTCCCGGTAAGATACAGGTTTTCCTGAAACAGGCGTTCCATCTGCCCTGGCCAGGCAGTTAATAATTGAAAGACACCAGGGAAAAAGTGGAGTGTAACCTGTCCCGGCAAAGGTAACCTTTCCGCCGGGATATGTTACCGCCAGTTGTTGGCCGAAACTTGACAGGCTGAATATTGATTTAACCCGGTCAAAATCAACACCGCTGTTTAGAGCCATGTTAACCGGGTTTTTACCGGCAAAAATATTCATTGAATAACGGTAGGTATTATTATAGGCACCCCATGGAGTGCCGGAAATCATATATGGGTATGGCATAAAATCCCCCTGGTTAAGATTTAATAAGGCAAGGGCTTCAATTATGAAACCCTTGCCT
>CAYUXS010000065.1:0-5853 GCA_964448915.1 uncultured Peptococcaceae bacterium | reverse complement strand
TATTGGTCGGAGCGACACGACTTGAACGTGCGACCTCTACCACCCCAAGGTAGCGCTCTAGCCAAACTGAGCTACGCCCCGGTGCAACTTGCAATGTTTATGTTACCTTTTAAAAGAATAAAAGTCAAGCGTTATCATTGATTTTTGTATGTACCCCGCTCGACCACAATTCAACAAAAGCATAAAGAAAATTTTGATTTATTGCCATTTTGAAAATTTCCTGGCATAATTTTATATACTAAATGGAAAACTATTCAGGTTTAGAAAAAAGGGGAGGTTTCGGTTATGAGGTTAGAAGTCGATCAGGATTTATGCATTAGCTGTGGTGCTTGTGTGGACATATGCCCAGAGGTTTTTGATTGGAATGAAGATGAAAAAGCCCAGGCAATTAGTGAAGATGTCCCGGCTGAATATGAAGAACAAGCCCAGGAAGCAATGGAGGGCTGCCCAACCAACGCAATCAGTGAAATATAAACTATTTTACATATGTAAATAAAGCTGCTGAAAAATTTTCAGCAGCTTTTTTAGTGTGTGTGGGTCGCTGTTTGGAAATAATAAGGATGATATGAATATTATTGAAGGATTTTGTTATAAAAAGAAAATTATGGAGTGAAAGGCTTGGTTAAAAGGTTTTTCCTGGCAGCGGTTTTTTGCCTGGCAGTTTTTATAATAGGAGCCAATCAGGCAGCGGCTTGGGACAGTGTGATAAAACAAGTTTTTCCCGGTAACAGGGTGGAAACAAGGGAAGTTATTAACTCTCCAAATGAACCCGGCCGGGTTTTTATAATAACAATAGATTATCTTGGAATAAACGACCTGAAAAATGGTTTGCCACCTAACCTCAATGCAGTTTTTTCTTCAGGGGCTGTGGGTCTAATGAATGTTAACACAGCCGGGGCAGTTAACCTTGAAAATACATATGCAACCATTGGTACCGGTGCACATGTAATGGTGCCACCTGCTTCACCTTCTGTTGATGTGGACAGCTTGACAGATGGAGAAATGAAGGCTTTATACCGTCAGTGGACCGGCAGGTTCCCTCCCGGAAGATCCTTGGTTTACCTGGATATTGAAAAGTTTAATTTATTAAATCAAAAATATAAATATGAAGTAAATACAGGGGCAATGGGTAATGCAGTGCGGGAAAAGGGGTACCGCAGTGCTGCTTATGGTAATTCCGACAGTATCAACGGGCCCAGAAGGCCGGTTATAACTTTGGCTATGAATAAGGAAGGCTATGTAGATGAAGGTTTGGTTGATAAAAGAGTGTTGAAAAAGGATAATCATTTCCCCGGGGGATGGATTACAGATTATCAACGCATTTTAAATGAGGTTTCCAAATTAACAGGGGATGTAAAGCTGATAACAATAAACCTGGGTGATTTGGCAAGGTTAAAAGATGCCCATGAATATATGGCCCAGGAACAATGGCAAATGTGGCGGGAGGCGGCAATGGCCGGAATTGATAAGTTTGTCGGCAGTTTGATTGGGCAAATAGATAAAGAAAGGGATTTGCTGGTTTTAATGTCAACGGTCCCGGGAGAAGAAGGGACTGGGGAAAAAGATAAAATGTCTGTTGTGGTTTTTTATGGCAACCCGGTAAGCAAGGGTCTCCTTACTTCGCCAAGCACAAAAAGGCCCGGGATTATAATGAACTTGGATATAGCTCCCAGTGTACTTGAATTTTTTGGGGTTGAACAGGAAGCTTTATTAGTCGGGCGCCCTGTGCGGATAATAGCCGGTAATAATAGCGTTGATAATATAATTTTATTGTACAACGGTTTGCTAAAAACATATGAGGCAAGGCCATTTTTACAGAAAGGGTACGTTGTTTTACAGATTATATTATTATTTGTTTCACTTTATTTAATCTTTTTTAAAAAAAGATACCAGGAAAAAATTAAACCGGCTTTGCTGGCGGTTATGTCAGTCCCTTTGACATATCTTATTATGCCGCTATTGCCACCAGGAGGTATTTTGTTCAATGCTTTGGTGTTATTGTTCCTGTCGGCAATTATTACGGCAACGGTAATTATTATTAATAATAAATTTCAATTGGAACCATTTCTTTTGATTTGCCTCATCACAGCTTTTGCTATTTCTATTGATTTATTGTTGGGTTCACCTCTACAAAAAGCTTCTATTTTAGGATATGATCCCATTATAGGCGCAAGGTTTTACGGATTGGGAAATGAATACATGGGCGTGCTCATAGGTTCCACCTTGATTGGAACTGCATCCTTGGTGAGTAGCGCAGGGAAGTTTCGGAAGCAGGCAGTCTTTTTGTCAGTGATTATCTATTTATTAATTTTAGGCTTAATTGCAGCACCACAGTACGGTACCAATGTCGGTGGCTTTATTGCCGCTGCTTCTTCATTTTTTGTCGTCACACTGCTTTTTTATAATATTAAACTTTCCTGGAAGCGGGCTGCGGCTGTGGCTGCAGCTGTTATGTTAATGCTGGCGGCATTGATCTTATATGATGCTGCCCGTCCGGCATGGCAGCAGTCCCACATCGGCAGGACTGCATCCCTAATAGCTTCCGAAGGCATGGATCAAGTATTGCATATTATTAACCGCAAATCTGAAATGAATTTCAAGCTGGTTAAGTATACAATATGGAGCAGGGTGTTATTGGCCAGCTTAGGTATATTGGCATTGCTGTTTTACCGGCCGGTAGGTGTAATGGAATGCATCAGGAAAGAGCACCCATATTTATTTAAAGGATTTATAGGTGTTGTGGCCGGCAGTATATTGGCATTTATTTTTAATGACTCCGGTGTTGTGGCAGCCGCTACAGTTATGATATTTGGCGCGCCGCCACTGGTGTACCTGGTTCTCGACCGGCAAAAGCAATAATATATACCAGAGATACAGGAGAGGTTAATATGGCTACAATCGGCAGGTTCTCCTCGGGGGGCGAAACCTTTTACGGGTTACTTAAAGGCAAAGATGTTTACCGTATAGGCAATCCCTTTGACGAATGCACTCCGGTGGGCGAAACTCATAATTTGGAGGATTTAAGGATTGAAGTACCATGCGAACCGTCAAAGATAATTTGTGTGGGTTTAAACTACAGGGATCATGCCCTGGAAATGAAAGCAAAGCTGCCTTGCGAACCGGTAATTTTTCTTAAACCACCAAGTTCCCTGTTAAGGAGCGGTGGAAACATAGAATACCCCGGTATAAGCAACCGGGTAGATTACGAAGCTGAACTGGCCATAGTTATAGGCAGGCAATGCAGGAACACTCCGGTGCACGATTCTCATAAATATATATTGGGTTACACCTGCGCGAATGATGTGACAGCCAGGGATCTGCAGGCAAAAGACGGGCAATGGACCAGGGCTAAATCCTTTGACAGTTTTTTGCCCTTGGGGCCATTTATTGTCAGCGGTATTAATCCGGATCAGTTAAGCATAAGACTCTACCTTAACGGCAACTTAAAGCAGGAATCAAATACAAGTAATTTTATTTTTAGTACTGCTGAAATAGTTAGTTTTATATCGAGTATTATGACCTTATATCCCGGCGATGTTATCTTGACCGGTACCCCCGCAGGTGTTGGCCCAATGGAAAAGGGAGACACAGTGGAAGTGGTTATTGAGTCTGTGGGGACTCTTGTTAATACAGTTAAATAACAAGATTGATTTCAATCACCCTAAAAATTTGTTGACAAATTGTGCTATTGTGTTTACAATTTATTTTGTTGCAATTGGCCTCTGAAAAATAATTTAGAGGTGATGTTTCCATTATTTTTTTACCACCAATAAAGGGGGATGATAATGTTGAAACCTTTGGGCCGCCACGTTTTGGCTGAAATCCACGGATGCCCGTTTGACTTGCTGAATGACATTGAAAAGGTTGAAAGTATCATGGTAAATGCTGCGTTGGAATCTGGCGCAGAAGTTAGAGAAGTGGTTTTTCATAAGTTTAGTCCTCAAGGCATTAGTGGCGTGGTGGTGATTTCAGAATCACATTTGGCAATTCACACTTGGCCTGAGCTGGGATATGCAGCGGTGGATGTATTTACTTGCGGAGACAAAGTAGACCCGTGGGATGCCTGTAATTATATGACAGAAAAATTTTGCGCTTCGCATATGACAGCAAAAGAAACAGTTAGAGGGGTTTTGCCTCCTGAGGTGGTTCCGCAAGCTGCCGTTAATTTATAGGGGGGATATTTATTAGTAGTCAGGCAAACAGTTTTTTATAAAGCCTTGCTTCAAAGAGTAAAAGGAAGCAAGGCTTTATGTTTTTGAACTGTTTCTTTTTTATATGGGAAGGAAATAAAATTACAGCCTAGAATATACTATATTTTAAGGAAAAGGGGTGTTTTTTTGCATGAAGTGCTTTTTCCGATATCGGAACAACTAAATTTGGTGCGCAGCAGGATAAACCGGCGTTTATTTACCAAGGAAGGACATGTTGAGGACTATATTTTTTTAGCCGGCAAGGCTGAAGCTGAAATATGTTCTTCGTTGGTTTTATACTCAGCCCGTAATTACGGGCTGATAACTGAAAGGGTTATTTCTTTAGCTGAGGTTATGCAATACCTTTTCCTTGCTATTATGACCCACGACAATGTTAATGAAGACAACCACCCAAATAACCAGTATCCCGTATTGATTGGCGACTATTTTTTGGGATGGTTTTTTACAACTCTCTGCAACGCGGGTATGGCCAATTATTTAAATCATATCTCACAAATACTGTGTGCGATAAATGAAAGGGCTGTTATTAGGCTTAAGCAAACTGATGAAGCAGGCAGTACCCCTGCAAGGCTGGTTTCCCCACACCCGGAATATGCCGAGGTTTTTGGGGAATGCTGCATGCTTGGTGGGATGGAGGCAGGAGCAGACAAACAACAACAGCAGTGCCTTAGGGAACTGGGCCATGCGTTGGGAATGGCTTTGGGCAGATCAGATAACTTAAGCTGTAAGCATAGAGAAGAATTTTTTAATGAGGCGTTGTCCAAGCTGGAGGGTTTACATCCAGGCAACAGCAAGGACGATTTAAGGCATTTTATATATTATTTGATGAAAAACGGCATGGGTGGGAAAAAGATGGTGTGCTAAGAGTGAGGGAGTTGAAATGGCCCAAATACCTGATAAATATTGCTGCAAGGAAGACTATGTACATGACCTGTTTTCCAGAATTGCGCACCGTTATGATTTTTTAAACACTGCACTGACCTTTAATTTGGACAAACATTGGAGAAGGTTTGCCGTTTCCAAATGTAACCTAAAAAGTGGAGACAGGGCGCTGGATGTATGCTGCGGGACAGGAATGCTGTCACTGGAGATGGCTGGGGTCATGCAAGGCACCGGCAGGGTGGTGGGTTTGGATTTTTGTGAAAAGATGCTTGAAAAGGGAAGAAAGAATATTTCCAAGTCTCCATACAAAGACAGCATAGAATTTGTCCATGGCAATGCTATGGATTTGCCTTTTGAAGACGGGTACTTTGACTGCGCTGTAATTGGTTTTGCTTTGCGAAATGTACCGGATATCGAAAAAGTGCTTGGGGAGATGTCCAGGGTAGTAAAAACCGGAGGCAGGGTAGTGTCTTTGGAACTTTCAAAACCAAGCTTGCCATTGTTTAAACAGGGATATTATCTATATTTTAACCATATTATGCCTTTATTGGGAAGGTTGGGAATAGGCCAAAAATGGCCCTATAAATATTTGGCTGATTCTTTGAAAGATTTCCCTCATCAATCTGAATTAAAACTAATTTTTAAAAAACTGGGCTTAAAAGATGTTTGTTACTATGAATTAACCGGGGGGATTGTTTCCGTCCATCAAGGGGTTGTCAGGTAGAAATTTTGAAGTATTTATTTTTTAGGCATTGGTTTA
>CAYUXS010000064.1:7500-7800 GCA_964448915.1 uncultured Peptococcaceae bacterium | reverse complement strand
GACACGCGGATTTTCAGTCCGCTGCTCTACCAACTGAGCTACCGTGGCAGTTTGGCGGAGCTGACGGGACTTGAACCCGCGGTCTCCGGCTTGACAGGCCGGCATGTTGACCACTACACCACAGCTCCAGAGTGTGCAGCTTCAGAACCTTGAGTTACCTTCGCTACTGACATTGTCTAGTATACAGAATCTCGTGTTAGAAGTCAAATAATATTTTCTTTTTTTTTATACCCATAAAGAATTTGTTGTACTTAAAACAAGCATACAGCAAAATTTTCTCTATAACTATACAGTTTTTTT
>CAYUXS010000064.1:1569-7490 GCA_964448915.1 uncultured Peptococcaceae bacterium | reverse complement strand
TGAGTAAAAGAATGCCAGTTAAATCCTTCCTTTTTGTTTTTCTTGTTTTTAATTCCTGTTGAAGAAGGAAAAGGAGCTTTTATCCAGTATTATCAGAGGTAAGCAAAAAGAAGGTTATACGCGGATTGTTTTTATTAGTATCAAATTAAAAGTTTAAGCCTAAAATATATATAAATTGTCACTAATGGAGGTGTTTTTTTGCTGGACAAAGGAGTACTTAAAGAAGTACTTGAAATTGCTTTAGGTAATGGCGGTGATTTTGCCGATATTTATATCGAACATAAGAAAGTAACCGGAATAGGCTGCGAGGGTGGAAAAATAGAGAAGGTGCAGTCCGGCCTTGATGTGGGGGCAGGGATAAGGGTCCTGGCAGGTGAATCCACAGCATATGCCTATACCAATGACTTAACCCGCAAGGGATTGGCTGATGCTGCCAAGGTTGCAAGCCATGCCGCCCAGGGTGATAAAAAGGATTACAATATAGATCTCAGAAAAATAAAACCGCTGGTTGAGTTTAATTTCGGGCTGCGCCCTGACGAAGTCAAAACTGAGGAAAAAGTAAAAGCGGTGGAAACAGCCGACAGGGCGGCAAGGGAAGTTTCGCCGCAGCAGATCAAGCAGGTTATCGTCGGATATGCTGATGTAATACAGAATGTCACAATAGCCAACACCAAGGACAAGAATGATGGTTCAAGTTGTGGCAGCTGAGGGAGAGACAATGCAAACTGGTTATGATGCGGTGGGAAGCATGGCCGGATTTGATTTATTGCAGCGCCATAAACCTGAAAAATTTGCCCGGGCTGCCGCGTCAAGGGCAGTGGAAATGCTTAAGGCACAACCGGCGCCATCAGGTAAAATGCCTGTAGTTATGGCCGGCGAAGCCGGCGGTACAATGGTCCATGAAGCTTGCGGACATGGTTTGGAAGCCGATTTGGTCCAGAGAGGGCTGTCGGTTTATTCCGGAAAGAAAGGCCAGGAGGTAGCAGCCAGTTTTGTGACAGTCATTGATGATGCAACCTTGGATGATAAATACGGTTCTTACAGTTTTGATGATGAGGGGGTACCTTCAAAGAAGGTAGTTTTAATAAAAGACGGCATATTGGAAGATTTCATGTATGACCGCCTGACAGCATCTAAAGACGGTGTTTTGTCCAACGGCCATGGAAGGCGGGAGTCTTACCAGCATAAGCCAATTCCCCGGATGGGAAATACATATATTGCACCAGGAAAGGAAGATCCCAGCCGTTTAATGAAGGAAGCCGGCAATGGCATATTGGTTACCAAAATGGGTGGCGGCCAGGTCAATACTACTACCGGCGATTTTGTTTTTGATGTGGCTGAAGGCTTTTTAATTGTGGATGGCAAAAAAGGGCCGATGATTAGAGGCGCTACATTGACAGGAAACGGGCCGGAAGTGTTAAGAAATATTAAAATGATTGGCAATGATTTAGGTTTTACAATCGGTACTTGCGGTAAAGACGGCCAGGGTGTCCCGGTAAGCGATGCACAGCCGACAATGTGGATAGAAGATATTGTAGTTGGTGGAACGGCTGTCTCAAATGGCAATGGTAAAATAAGAAGGTTGTAGTAACCAGAAGTAGTTTGGTGCCCCCCGGACTTTTACCCGGGGGGTTGGGGGTGGAAAAATGAAAAAAAGCCGTCATTTAATAGGCTTGCCAGTGATAGAGCTTTCAACAGGGCAAAAATTAGGAATAACAGAAGCTCTTGCCATCAATCCGGATAAAGGTTGTGTGGAATTTTTGCTGCTAAGCAGGGAGAAATGGTATGGGGAAATGCGGGCACTTCCTTATGATTCGACTGTTGGAATTGGCGAAGATGCCGTTACAATTGAAAAAAGGGATAGGATTAACAAAGTCAGCGATAACCATGAATTAATAGCTTACCTGGAAAAGGGTATTGAAGTAATAAAGTCAGAAGTGATAACCAAAACCGGTAAATATGTAGGGATAGTATCAGAATTTTTAATAGAGGAGGACACGGGTAAAATAAATTGCTTTTTGGTGACTGATAAGAATGGCAATCAAATATCTATTCCAGGGGATAAAGTTTTTACATACGGGCCTAAATCATTAATTGTAGAAGAGGATTACGGGGCCCTTCAAGATGAACAAAAAGAGCCTTTTTTACCGGAAGAAGAGCTGACCGGCCAAGGTAATGACTTAACTGATTTACTGGATACTTTTGAGACCAGGCAACGCCAGTCACTTATAGGGAAGAGAGTTGCCAAAACAATTAGGGGAGACAATTTCCATATTATTATAGAAAAAGGAGGCATTATAAATGAAGAAGTAATTGAAAAAGCCTTGGCAATGGATAAGTATATTGAGCTTGTCATGAATGTTGTCCCTGAAGGTTAAGATTTGGGCTTCACTATTCCACTAAAGATTGCTGGTAAAGCATATCCTCGAAAAGCTTCACAAAGGTTTCAGGTATTTTTGAGCCTATCCTCACCATAAGCATATTGGCGGGATGTTCAAGTATTTCCGGGTCGTCTGTGCGCCTGCGCTTAAAATTAACTGAAGAGAAGAGTTTAGTTAGCATACGTTGGTAATTCCATACATCCAGCCCGCTTTCCTTTAAGTCCCAATGCCATACAAATTCTGTAGTAATTACTATATAGCTTTCCATTTCCTTGTTGCTGAATGCCGCATTTAGCAATTGGGTGGCAAGGCCTAACTTTCTATACTGGTTGCTAATTTCGATGGCCCCCAATTCCAATATACGGGGATGTTTACTCCACCTGGAGAAATCGTTGGGTCTATGAAACACTACGTAACCGATAATCTCATTTGCATTTCTAGCTATATAAACGGAGCCGTCCGGTGTGGAAGCTATATTGCAGAGTGCTTTATACTGCCTTTCCGGTGTACGGAAATTTGAAAAGCCGTCATTCATCGTTAAGGTTTCCAGGTAACCTCTGGTCACAGGGCCTTCAATAAAAATTGTGCCTTTGGGGGTTTCTATTTGTTTTAACAACATTTAATTATCACCACTAAAACATTATGCGTAAAATTTTTCAAATTATTTACTAATAAATAATTCTTAAAAAATATAGAATAATCCTTCTTTTATTTATATGTATTTTCTTTTATTTGTTTAAAAGCGTTTATTGTATAAAGAAGGATAAATTACCTTTTTGTGGAATATTTTATTTACGATTTATTTATTTGATCGGAGGTCATGTGTTATGGAAGTGGTACAAAATATTTTCTGTGTGAAGCTACCGCTTCCATTTAGAATAGATCATGTTAACTGTTATCTGGTTAAGGGGAGTAATGGGTGGTCTGTTATTGATACCGGGTTTTATTACCCACCGTCTATACAGGAATGGGAAAAGGCATTTTCCTATTATGGAATTGGTGTTGGAGATATCGAAAATATTTATGTAACCCATATGCATCCTGCACACCTTGGTGCCGCCAAGTGGATGCAGCAGCTAACCGGTGCACCGGTATTAATGGGTTCAACAGAGATAGAAAATGTGGATAAGGTATGGAAAAAGGGAAGAATTAACCTGCCGGTATTAGGTGAGTTTTTCAAAGAAAACGGTGTTCCCAATAAAATAATTCCCGAATTGCTTGATAACATCAGCAACGTGGTTAATGCTGTCTGCCCATGTCCCGTAATGTCGCCCCTGCCTGAGGGACACAGGATTAATATTGGAGATAGATTGTTTCAGGTAATTAACGTGCCGGGCCATTCGGAAGGGCATATAAATTTATATAATATTGAAGAAGGAATTTTAATTTCCGGCGATCATCTTCTATCGCCTGCTGATTCAAGAATCAGCATATGGCCTACTTCAAACCGCAATCCAATGAAATATTTCTTCCAGTCGCTGGAGGTCGTAGAGAAGTTGGCCGTTAAAAAGGTACTGCCTGCGCATGGGGAGGTTTTTTCAGACTGCAGGGGCAGGGTAAAAGAGTTATTTGATTATTACCAGAGGCGGCTCAGTCGCATTATCAAGTTGTCTCAAGACTCGATTAATGCCTACCAGTTATATGAACACCTGTTTGTAAATAGGGATCTGAAAACCATGCATTATAATATTACTGAAACACTGGCTTTATTGGCATTTCTGGAGGCAGAATCCAAGGTTAGCTCAACACTGATTAATGGCGTGATAACCTATAAATGTGTTCATGAAAAATAATGGAAAAGAAGCCGTTTAAAACCGGCTTCTTTTAAAAATTAATTTTTTTCAGGGATTTAGGCAAGTCCGTAAGCTTTTCGAGTACTAGATCAGGGTTTTCTTTAATTAGCTGATCAGGATTTTTATTGTTTCCTATAATTATGGCTACCTTTATCCCGGCTTCCCTGGCAGCCAAAATGTCAGCCATACTGTCGCCCACATGCAAGGCGTTTGATTTATCTACTCCAGCCCATTCCAAAGCTTTATTTAACCCTTCACCGGAAGGCTTTAGCCTTTCTACGTCATTCCTGGTTACTACCAAGCCGAAAATATTTTCAAGGTTAAATTTTTTTAAGGTTTGCTCCATGCCTTTTCGCCCGCCATTGGTCACAAGGGCCAATTTATAAGTCTCTTTTAAATTATTCAATAATGAGTGCAGGCCTTCTACATGTTTCCACCTGGTTGATGCATCTATATCATAATAATCATAGATTGAATCAAGCAAGGATTTCAGGTCATTAACTGAAAAACCCCATTCTTTTTCTTTCTCATCGACCAAGTTAAAGATGGTAGTATAGTTCATGCCCTTAAAATAATCAGGAGAGATACCTTTTTCCTCTAAAGAACTGATTACTTTTTTTTCTGCTTCTTTGTGGTTCCACTGGTTGTCCACCAAAGTACCTTCAAAATCAAAAGTTATTAATTTCATATTACCCGCCTCCTACTCCATATGTGATTTGAAGGCATCTAACATTTATACTAACACCGGAATGTTTATATGGTAAAATCGCAGTAATGTTAAATAATGATGATAGTTTTTAATTATCTGAGGATAAATGCTATATCCTGAAATTTTTGATAATATAAGTTGGGTATTATATGCTAATAGCATTTGTGTATATTTTTTGATAGAATCTAATAAATGTATTAATAAATCTTTTAGGGTGTATCAGGCAATTAATTATGGTGCACCAAATAAAGGAAAAGCCCAGTTAGTTATTAAAATAATTAATTATTCAAAATTTTTAGTATTTTGTTAAGATCAGGAGAGGATCCGGGTTGAGAGAAAAAATATTTAGGGATTGCATAATTCGATGGCTGCCATTAAACTTAGCTGCATTTGCACTTTTCTTTATACCGTCTGTTCCCGAAATGCTTGCGGGATCGGTATTGCTGGGCTGCAGCGGTTTGTCTGCCTATAAAATTATCAGGCATCTGCAAAATAATTGTTTAATCTGTGCCCAGAGGGAACACCCGTTGGATCCGGCCCTGCGTATAGCCAATGAAACATTGCCGTATTTACGCAGGGGGTTGAATGAATATACCGCGGCAAAAATTGTTAATATTATTAAAACTATTACAGATGTGGCGGCAGTGGCAATTACGGACCGTGAAAAGGTGCTTGCGTATACCGGCGCGGGAGCGGATCACCACCAACCAGGTGGGCCAATTATAACTGATGCTACAAAAATGGTATTAAGTACAGGTGAATTAAAGGTAATAGCCAACCGCTATGGGCTTATTTGCCCGGTAGAGGGCTGCCCGTTGGAATCGGCGGTTATAGCTCCCCTGAAATGCCAGGGCGAAATAGCCGGAACCGTTAAACTTTATCAAACCAGGCAGGGTGATGTCAGCCCCACTGTATTGAAACTGGCTGAAGGTGTTGCTCAAATGCTTGGTTTACAAATGGAATTGGCCGAATTGGACCGGCAGGCCCAACTGGTTACAAAGGCTGAACTAGATGCTTTGCAGGCACAAATAAACCCGC
>CAYUXS010000064.1:0-1559 GCA_964448915.1 uncultured Peptococcaceae bacterium | reverse complement strand
TTTAACACTTTAAACACCATTATCATGTTCAGCCGGACCAACCCTGAAACTGCAAGAAGGCTTTTAATCCGGTTGGCCTCATTCTTTAGGTATGCTTTCAAACGGCACGGGCATTTTAACTCTGTCAGGGAAGAGATTGAATATCTAAATACCTATTTGATATTGGAGAAAGCCCGTTTTCGTGATAAATTAAAAATAGTCAGGGAAATTGACCGGGATGTTTTTGACTGCAAAGTGCCGGTACTGACTATCCAACCCCTGGTTGAGAATGCGGTAAAACATGGGATTCTTCCAAAACAAGGCCAGGGAACAGTATGGGTCAAAGGTTTTATTGAAGACCAACATGTTGTTTTTGAAATTAAAGATGACGGGGTTGGTATACCCCCTGAAAAAATGCCCCACATATTAAAAATTGGCTATGGCTCCGGTAATGGTGTGGGGTTGTCAAACGTACACGAAAGGTTGAAAGGCCTTTTTAGCGAGGAACATGGCCTTAAGATTCATAGTGTTCCAGGTAAAGGCACAACGGTAACAGTTAGGATTCCGCTAATTAATTGCAAGGATGAAGAGGAGGAGGTCTCAGAAGATGATGAAGCTCAAGGCATTGATAGTTGATGATGAATATCCTGCACGTCAGGAGTTAAGGTATGCGTTGAGCGTTTTTGATAACATCGAGATCGTCGGTGAGGCTACCAATTCCCAAGAAGCCCTGGCTTTGATTAAAGCGTTGGATTATCAAATATTGTTTTTGGATATTTCCATGCCGGGCATGACAGGTTTGGAGCTTGGGGCAGCTATTCAGGAACTGCCAAAGCAACCTTATATTATTTTTGTTACCGCCTTTGATGAGTATGCTGTCCAGGCTTTTGAAGTCAATGCGATTGATTACGTCTTAAAGCCTGTTGAGCCGATTAGGCTTAAAAAAGCTATTGATAAAGTAATTAAGATCTATCAGGAAGGAACTGCTCTTGAGTCTGCATCAGAGGAGGCCCAAGAAGGTGAACTAAAACCTGCTCAATCACCTGAGACACAGATAAAAATTGATCGCATACCTGCTGAAAAACATGGCAAGACGTTTTTGGTTGCAGAGTCGGATATTTTTTATGCGTATACCGAACAGGATTATATATATATTAAAACAGAATCAGACAGGCTATACACCAGGTTTACTCTTAAAGAACTTGAAGCAAGGCTAAACCCTTCGATATTCTTTAGAACCCACCGTTGTTACTTGGTTAACTTGCATAAAGTAAAAGAGATTGTGCCGTTTTTTAACGGGACATATAATTTAGTGGTGGAAGACAAGGAATGCAGTGAGGTGCCGGTAAGCCGGGCCCAAGCAAAAAAATTAAGAAAAATAATAGGTTTTTAACGGTAGAACAATTAAAGCGGTGGTTTTTAAACCACTGTTTTTTTCTTCTTCTTTATTTGTTTATATATTGTTAATGGGTTAAAATGTTAAGGATATATATTAAACTATTATTTAGCAGGTGTCCATACAGTTTTGTGCAGGTTCTATATTAACCGCCAGTTTGGAGGTATTTATATTGATTGCCGGT
>CAYUXS010000063.1:0-7866 GCA_964448915.1 uncultured Peptococcaceae bacterium | reverse complement strand
AAAACCACATCACTACGTTCTATAGCTCGTAGTGCCCTGATAACACTGTATTTTTCGGTAGATAAATCAATTTTGGCCTTTTTGCGGATACCTGCAGTGTCAATTAAAATATAATGGTTTCCGTCTTTTTCAATATATGTATCAATGGCATCCCTGGTGGTGCCCGGTATGTCGCTGACAATGACTCTTTCTTCACCTAATATTTTATTGACCAGGGATGATTTTCCTACATTTGGCCGGCCGATTAGGGCAATCTTAACTGCATCTATATCTTCATGAGAATCTTCTTCTTGTGGAAGTTTTTTTATAATCAGATCCAAAAGATCGCCGGTGTTTAAACCTTGGGCTGCAGATACCGGTATTGGATCCCCCAAACCTAAACCATAGAATTCCATATAATCTTTTTGGGTTGTAAAATCATCTACTTTATTAGCCGCCAAAATTATAGGCTTATCGGTTTTCCTTAATATTGCTGCTATTTCTTGGTCCCCGGAGGTTATCCCGGCTCTTGAATCCACTACAAACAAAATGACATCTGCTTCCTGTATGGCAATTTCAGCCTGTTTTCTGATATTGCTGGTTATTACATCCTGTTCTGTATAGTCCAGCCCCCCGGTATCAACCAAGGTAAATGTACGGTTGGACCACTGCGCATCCTGGTAGAGCCTGTCCCTGGTTACTCCCGCGATTTCTTCAACAATAGCCAGTCTTTCCCCGACAATACGGTTAAAAAGTGTTGATTTGCCTACATTAGGCCGTCCCACAATAGCTACAATAGGCTTTGAAAGCATTTAACCACCTGTTATTCCTAATATTGTTTCCAACAATTCTTCAGGGCCTTCCGAAACCCTGATTATTACGCCAATTTTTTTCTCCAATTCATCTAAAGTTATGCCGTCTATGGTTATAGGGCAATCAGCTTTAAACATGGCTGATGGCAATACAGCCAAATCATTGCCTTCTATCTCTTGACGGTGGCTGATTAGGTCACTTCCGGTCAGAAGCCCTGCCACAGTAACAGAAGGGCCAAAAAAATGATTCTCTATGGCAAGCATGGAAACTTTTAAGTTGTTGACCTTATTTAGTTTTTCAACTACAGGTTTGATCAATGGTTTCCCGAGTATTCCGGTAACAAGAACCACCGACAAGGGAATTTTGACCTTGGCCGGTAATTTTTTCTCAACAGCAGACCATTCCTCCAGGAACAACCTGGCCAGTCCCACACCATTTTCAATTTGGGGGAAATCAGCATACCGGTCATAAGAAGGGATTTTTTTCCCGGCAAGGAAATAGAATTCATCACTTGCATAGACAAAGGGATAACCAAATGTTTTAAGGCAGTGTTCCTGCCATTCTTTAACCCTGTCTACAATTTCGACCGCTTGAGAAGCAGTAAATTTTTCTATTCTAAAGAGCCCCTGGCGAAAACGCGTCAAACCTACAGGTACCAAAGCCAAACTTTTTACTCCCGGCCATAACTTGGAAAGATCTGCTACAGTTTTGTCCAACTCAGGGCCATCGTTTATCCCGGGGCAAATTACAGCTTGGGTATGAATTTCGATGCCTGCCCCCGCAAGTGTTGCCAGCTTATCTAAAATATCCCCGGCTTTGTTGTTTCCCAGAATTTTTTTGCGCAGTTCCGGGTTTGTGGTATGTACCGATACATACAAAGGGCTTAATTTCAGCCTGATTATCCTGTCCATATCCTTTTTGGCCAGGCCGGTCATGGTAATAAAGCTGCCCTGCGTAAATGATAACCGGTAATCGTCATCTTTTACATATAAAGTATCTCTTAAACCTTTGGGCATTTGATCTACAAAACAAAAAATACACTTATTCCTGCACTGGGTTATCTTTTCTAATCCTGTAGCGGAAAAGGATAAACCCAAATCTTGATCGTCGTCTTTCTCAATTTCTAATTCCCACAATTCCCCGTTTTCTTTCCGGATTTTAATATTAATCAAGTTATCGCTTGTATAAAACTTGTAGTCAAGTATGTCATGTATCTCAAAACCGTTGACTGATACAACACAATCCCCGTGCTCTATGCCTATTTCCCCAGCAATGCTTCCAGGAGCCACTTCTGAAATTTTCAGGCATTTGCTGGTAAGTTGTTCATTAATTGTCATTAATCACAAATCCTCGTTTTATATTTACAGCCGCTGCCATTGCTGAGTCCAAAGTTAATAAACTTCCTGTTTTTTAAAACTTCCCGGCTGACTGTAATTAATTATCCGATATTTGGCAAGTGCAGTCAAGTTGAGCAGATTTAACTATTTCAGGGTATAACTTTTGAAAGTGTTTTTCCAATATTTTCTTGCCAACGCTTTTTAAGATGGTTGTCTTTAGCAGTATTGTACCAACAGTAAGATAAGGATTAGCTTTGGCACTAATCCCTTTAACAATGTATTGGCTGTTGTCGACGCCAATAATCCTTAGATAAGAACATATAAGGTTTTCCAGGACAGGGCTGTTTAAATTTAAGTTGAAAGCTGCCACATCTGCCCCTTGCATGGTTTTACCCAGGTAAATCATTTTTCCTTTAGAAACTTCTTTAATATCCGTTAATGGGAATATGTCCCAGAGTGTTTCCGCTTTAAACCTTTTGGGCAGTTTATCAGTGAGGATGCCTGCAGCTAAAAAGGACAGCGGGAAGATGCAGTTACTATAAAAAATGATTGTTTTCAAAATGCACCTCTGGCCATCAAGACATTTATCTTATCGATGAGAATACTTTTTCAACTATTTTTACAAGGCTATTGTAATTTCTTAAGGTTCCCCAGGTGACAATAGGCCTTCCTAATTTAACCAAACCCAAGCGCCTTGAAATAAAACCACCAATGCGCATCGAGTTATTGACATAAGCCGATACATCAACAGTTATTAAGCTGTTTGAATCAATGTTAAGAAGCCAGGTTATACCGTCCACCACATTATAAAGTAAATATGGGCGGCTTCGCCGCCCCACTACGTATATGCCATTTCCCAGGCAATCTGTCCCCATTTTGATAATTTTGCCAATATCGTTGTCACTGCGGCGATCAAAATAAATTATGTTTAATAATTCTTGATGGCTGGGGATCCTGTCTCTAGGCAGCATGCCCAAGTGGATACAGGCCGCAGTGACAGAGGCATGGGTGCCTCCATAACAGTGATAGATTATCTTCAAAAGTTGCCTCCTGATTTGATTGATAGCAGCACAGTACTAGTACCTGTTTTTACTCGGGATTTCATAATCCTGGTGGTTGGGCTTATTTGCCTCCGGGGTTTTCCTGCCTTTGCTTAGCCTTCCCCGCAACTTCCTGATAGGCCCTAGAAAACCGGTAAATTCTTTCCCGACAAAAGACGACAATTTTTCAGTAGCCTGTTTAAGTCCACCGGAACTCACTATTAGATATGTCCCCCCGCCCAGTATGGTCAATCCCAATATCCAAGCCAAAGCTGACCAAGCACCTCTTGATTGGGCCCCGGCACCACCAGCCGGTCCAGGAGTGGTTATCCCTAATACAGTCGGGATGGCATCTGCAAAAAGAGCTACCCCGTTTTCTGCTTCTTTCCTGGAGTTCAGATGTGTCCCAGCCTCAATAAGCAGTGCGGTAGGCATAAGATCCTGGTTATATGTCCCGTTGGCCATAAATATCTCTTTGACAATACCGGGATGGATTTTGTTGGCATAGGCCATCATTTTTTTGGCAAAATCAAGATTAGCCCGCATATTAGGGTTCTGGCGCCCGACAACCAAGCGAAGCTGGGCAACTTTGGTATCCGATACCGATTCACGGTAATAACTGGCATCAGGAATGCCATCCCTATGTACATCCAGTATTGCTACCGGGTTCTGTTTTAGAATATTGGCCGCGGTTCTCCTGGACCGGTAATAAGCATTATTATCATGTGGATCATGGGGTGTTTTATCATAAGATACGCCTATTTGGGCATTTTTAAGCCTGTTTACCAAGGATTCGCCAACCTCATAGATGCCTCCCCTGAAAGGTATTGACTCGGACCCGTCAGTCGGGACATAGGATTCGTCACTGTGGGTGTGGTATATGCCAACAGTTTGGTTTTTATTTTTATTAAAAGTTGCTGCGGGTACTGCCATTTCGTTAAAGAAATCACAATATGCCAAAAATTCTTTATCGGTTCCGGTTAATTTGGCAACAGCGTAGTCTTTGTAAACTTTTACAATTTTATAAGTCTTGCCGTCAGGCCTGATGATTTGATCCCCGGGGCTGATACTCCGTGATACTTTTGATATCAGCTTGCCGGACTCGTCTTTAATGTTTATAAGATTGCCTACTTTGTGGTCCCCTTTTTCTATTGATTTTAAATAATCTATGGGGCTTAATGCAGGCGTTGTTTCATTTGTGTTGATGGTAAAGCCTGCCAATGACAGGGCTAAAATGAATAAACCTGCCGCCAGGCACAATTTAAGACGCAAACGTTTCACAGCGATCCCCCCTTTTGGCTGTCGTTATCCATATTATCTCCAGTTTCTTCACCGGTATTTTCTTTAAATTGATTTGTTTGCGGCTTGCGCAATGCAGAAACCAAACTTGGATCACGTCCTTTGGTTGAAGGTCCCCCCGACAGCCTCTCTATTGTTTCCCCCACTGTTTCTGCCAGCAATATGGCAAAAATCCCAGCCAATACAATTGCATCAAAAGCTCCGGCACCACCGATATTAACCCTGCCTGCGGGCGCGCCACTTGATACCAACCAAATGTAATAACCGGCATCGAATGCCAACATGCCCAGGGTTGCTGAAACAAAAGCACCCCTCCTGGATCTTCCGGAAATATAACCAACAATCCCGGCAACCAGTGGGAAAAGCCACATTGTATCCAAAAATCCATAACGTCCGGCAGGCTCAGGCAATCCCCTCATAAACAGTGTGTCAATACCGTATATAACTATTCCGGTAATAACCGCACCAACTATGGATCTGATTTTTTCTTTTCTGCTGCCGGCTGTTAAAATCAGGTAAATTGCCAACCCAAAAGGAATTAATGCCCCTCCGGCATTTATTGAAATTGAGTATCTTCCCAATGGAAGGGGTATATTTATAAAACTACCGGCTATTAGTCCTAAAATAATCCACAATGCTTGCTTGTCTGTCAGTTTCATGCGATCCAACGCACGGTGGGCTAAACCAAAAAATATAAGAGCGGTTACTATTAAGAGGATAATCATTCCCACAGGAAGTCTGTCCATATAAACCCTCCAGATTTTTTTAATTATTATCTTGCCCTGGAAGGTTTCAAATATGCAAAATTCAATAAAAAACAGCTGATAGCCATGGGCTACCAGCTGTTAAGATTTTAACTTGTTTAAGTTCTTTGTGATTATTGGTTGAAAATATCTCCTACCAAGTCCCCGATTGTTATGTTATTTTCCTCATCGTTAACAATAGTTTCAGGGTTTTCATCTTGTTTTTCAGGTGGCTTGGGTGGTATCCTCAACTGCGGCTGCTTCCCTGATTGAAAGGCGGATACGTTTTGCGGCGGCATCAACGCTCAGTACCTTTACGTCAACTTCCTGCCCTTCTTGGACAACTTCTTCAGTTTTTTCAACATGGCTTACTGAAAGGTGAGATATATGTACCAACCCTTCCACACCAGGTTCCAGCTGTACAAAGGCTCCAAAGGGGGCAATCCTGACAACCTTGGTTTTAAGGACTTTGCCTACCGGGTACTTTTCCTCCACATTATCCCAAGGATTGGGCAGCAATTGTTTCATGCCGAGAGAAATCTTTTCGTTTTCTTTATCTACCCGGAGCACCATTACTTCTACTTCGTCATTAATATTGAGAACATCGGCCGGATGACTGACCCTGTGCCAGGCAATTTCCGATACATGAAGCAACCCGTCAATACCCCCAATGTCCACAAAAGCACCGAAAGAGGTTAATCTCTTAACTATGCCTTTCACGGTTTGGTTTTCTTTGAGATTTTCAAGTAGTTCCTTTTTCTTCTTTTCATGCTCTTCTTCCAGCACTATTTTTCGTGAGAGTATTACTTTCTTTTTCTCCCGGTCAAGTTCAATGACTTTCGTGGTAATATTTTGACCCAATAATACCGAAAGATCTTCTATATAACCCCTATCTACCAGGGATGCCGGCAAAAATGCACGGATACCAATGTCCACCAGCAGGCCGCCTTTGACAACTTCCTTTACGATACCCTGAGTGGTTTGGCCGCTTTCCATTATTTGTTCCAGGTTTGACCAGGTTTTTTCTGCGTCTGCCTTGATTTTTGAAAGTACTATCTTGCCTTCTTTGTCCTCAGGCTTGATGACCATGACATCTATATTATCTCCAACTTTGACGATGTCTTCAGGAGAGGATACATCAAAGCTGGAAAGCTCTCTCAAAGGTATTATTCCTTCTGATTTTGCACCGATATCAACCAGAACTTCATCCGGGCTTACCTGTACCACAACTCCATTGACAATTTCTCCTGGACGGGCCGGCGTTATATCCATTGCATTGGTCATAACGCTTTCTTGAGGCATTTCGTCCGTTTTGGCAACCGTTGCCTCCGATTGGTCCACAACTGTTGGCTCAATTTCAGGGCCTGCTTCAATCTCAGATTCAACAACTACCGCTTCATTTTCATTGACAACCATTTGATCCAACTCCTTCATCCTTCTTTCTACCTCCTCAATAATCCACTGTGGGGTAGAAGCTCCGGCTGTAATACCTGCTGTTTTTATGCCTTTAAACCAATGGGCTTCTAATTCATCGGCCGATTCAATTTGATAAGTAGGTGTTCCTTGGCTTTTGCTTAAAGCAGTTAACTTTGCAGTATTGGCACTGTTTTTGCCGCCAATTACCACCATCACATCAACTTTACCGGCCAATTCCACAGTAGACTTTTGCCTTTCCTTAGTTGCATTGCATATACTATTATAAACTATTGCTTCTTGGCATTTTTCCATTAAGATGTTTACTATTGAATTAAAATTTTCTCTGGTTTGAGTTGTTTGGGCTAAAATCCCAATTTTTGGAGGTAGTTCTATCTTTTTAGCTTCCTCTGCGTCTTTTATAACAATTAATTTACCTTGGGCCCATTCATTAATTCCCATTACCTCAGGATGATTTTTGTCGCCTATTAATACCGGCTGAATGCCCCGGTTATATATTTGGGCTTTGGCAACAAAAGGACAGGTGGCGTCAACTATATCCAGGTTTAATGATTGCGCTTTCCTTAATGTTTCCGGCCCAACTCCATGAGAGCGGATTATTACACAGCTTCCTTGTTCAGCCTGGCTCAGATCATCAATTACCTGAATTCCTTTCCGGGATAGTTCATCTACGACATGGCGGTTGTGAATCAATGGGCCTAAAGAATATTTAAGCTTATTCTTGTTTTCAGCACAATTATTTGCCAACTCAAAAGCTCTTTTAACTCCAAAGCAAAAACCGGCTTCTTTGGCTATTATAATTTGCACATTTAATCACCGCTTATTTTTTTCATTCATTAGTACAGAAATATTATGCATAATTAATTTACTTAACTCAGTCAGTTCTTGCCGGCTGTGTTTTGCCGGCCTGTCTTCCCGGCTATCTTTTGTAGCAATGATAGCTTTGCCAATATTAACGGTTACTTTGCCTAAAAATCCCCTGGCACCTATTACAGCAACCGGCAACACTGGCACATTAGCCCTGGCAGCCAACATGGCCACACCGAGATGGGGCTCAAGAAGGCCGTTTTCAATATTTCTTGTGCCCTCAGGGAAAATGCCTACAATTTGGCCTGAGGAAAGAAGTTTCAAAGCGGTTTTAACAGCCGTCCGATCGGTAACATCCCTTTTTACCGGAAAAGCCCCGGCCCAGGTAATTGCAGTTTTTAAAAATGGTATTTT